>NZ_JAUEUE010000001.1:0-506788 GCF_032485055.1 Bradyrhizobium sp. SZCCHNRI20481 | reverse complement strand
GAGCGCCTATAACCCGTCAAACCGTCGCGCAGGGAAGGCCGGATATTGGGCTGAACCTGTGGTTCTGCCGCGTGCTTTTTTGCTGCACGCGGACCGCGGGTATCAGTCGATACCCGGTCTTCCCTGCGCCTCTTCTTCAAAGGAGAGGTCGAACGAATGCAAAGCTCGGGCGCATGCGGCCGCGAGATCCCCGAGCCATGCCTGCTGTTTGAAACGTGGAGAAAGCTTTTGTCGTACGATGTCCCACGCCGCGTCATCTGCAAGTCCGTCTCAATCCCAGCTTCCGGATAAGCGAGCGACTATTTGCGTCGAGATGTGTCGTTCTGAAATAAACGATGCGCTGGTTTGCAATCTTTGAAGTTCCATTTCATTGACCGCATAGCGCCTCGCGCCGATATTCCCCGTCATCATCGCTCAACCACGGATCGCCAGATGAGAACCCGAACCGCAGCCGATCGCCTGGTGCGCAAGCGCCTTGCCGGCCGCTGTTTCTCTGCGGCGACCGGGGCCTGTTGCTGATCGCCGCAGCCGACTTCAACGCCTTCACCCATCTGCAGATCAGACAGGAGCGCCGCACGCAGGCGGCGAACGATCGGTCATGTTCAAAGCCTATGTCATCGAGGTTCTCAACCGCACCGCCGGCATCGTCACGGCCGACGAGCGCGGCTTCAGCTTCTTCTCATCCGAACGCGCATTCGACAGCCTGGAGGGACAGCACTTTGCCTCCGCGCGCGAGGCCGAACGCGCGGCCCGTGCGCTCGTCGCGGCCGGCGGAGGACGCCTGCGCCGCGCGGTCATCTGATCTCCCACATCGCAACTTTCGAGAAAGATAAGTCATGAGCTTCTACAGGGACTTCAACGACAAGCTCGCCATCCAGGCCTGGAATGGCGCCCGGCGCGAACCGTATCGCACGATCGAGGTGCGGCAGCTCAGTCCGACGGTCGGCGCCGAGATCGGCGGCGTCGATCTCACCAAGGATCTGCCGGACGAGCAGTTCGCGGAAATCCACCGCGCGCTCGATGAGAATCTTGCGATCGTGTTCCGCGATCAGGAGATCTCGAAAGACGACCACAAGCGCTTTGCGCGCCGCTTCGGCAAGTCGCTGCACCGGCACGAGCTGGCCGCGACCCGCTTCCGGCACGACGGGCCGTTCGATCCGGAATTCCTGTCGTGGAAGACCGATGCGAATTCGCGCTTCACCGCCGGTGACGGCTGGCATCCGGACGTGTCCTGCGATCCCAGCCCGATTGCGGTCTCGCTGCTTCGTGTGACCAAGACGCCGCCGCTCGGCGGCGACACGGCCTTCGCCAACATGTATCTCGCCTATGAATTCCTGTCGGATCCGATCAAGCAGCTGCTGGATGGCCTCACGGCCATCCATGATGGATCATTGGCCTGGACCGCCGGCTATGGCGCCAAGCCCGATCCCGGCAAGACCTATCCGCTATCGGAGCATCCGGTGGTCGTGACTCATCCGCGTACCGGCCGCAAGTTCCTGTACGTCAATGCGTCCTTTACCTCGCACATCGTGCAGCTAACCCGGCGCGAGAGCGATGCGCTGCTGCAGCTCCTGTTCCGTCACATCGAAGGCCAGCTTGCACTGCAGACGCGGGTGCAGTGGCGGCCGAACTCGCTGCTGGTTTGGGACAATTGGGCGAGCCAGCATCATGCGGTGTGGGACTACTATCCCGAAGAGCGCTGGGGCGAGCGTGTGTCGGTGGTGACCGGCGAGGTGCCGCGGGCGCGGCTTGGGCTCAGCGAGGCCGCGGAGTAGGGCGGTCGCGCTGCACAGGCGCGGGCCCGAACGGGCCTGCGCTCCCTGCGGTGTCAGTCCGGGCTGATATGAACCAAGAGAAGGCGGAAGATCGCCCCGCCGGCAAGCTCGTCGGCGCGGTCGCGATAGACGGCGGCTTCGTCGTCGGTTGCTCCGCGGAGCGCAAGCCGTTCGGCCTGGGCAGGACGCCTCAGCCGGCAGAAAGCGTCGATCGCGTGGAGCAATCGCGGTGACCGCACCAGACTCTGCGCCATGTCGTGATCATTCGCGGCGAACACGAAGGCCGGGCGCCGGCCAAGATCGATGGCGAAGACCTGCGGAGGTGCGGCCGACATGCGGTGGCGTCGGATCGTGTCTGTTCAGCGCGGGGCGCGTTGGTGCTCTGATGCTGAGTGTAGAAGGACGCCGCATGCCGTCAATAAAATGGGTCGCGCGATTTTCAGGTTGATCGAGCAAGAATTTTTCTGCGCGGGCGGCGTGACCCGAATGCAAGGGACCCGATGGCGCCGAGTCTGGCTGCGGTGATGTCATGCCAGCCATGTCCTGGCGCAGGACGCGACACACAGAAGAAAACTTCGGTCTAGCACTGTGTTCGACGAGCAATTCCTTGCTACGCCGGGCCGCAGCGAAAGCAGGAGCGTTGCTATTTCGGGCGCCGGCTTGTTCTGACCGCCGGCGCAGATCAAGCTACATGCAATCGCATGAAACTGCCCGGAGACATCCATGAGCCTGGTCGAGAGAAAGATCGAAGCGTTGCCCTTCGTTCTCGCCGAGCTGAACTATCTGGCGCCCACCGCGGGCAAGCCGCGCACCTATGCGTTCGACCCGCCGCCGGGCGAGCCGAGATCGACCGCGCTGCCGGAGCCCCGTCAGGTGCCGGTGTTCAACGGCCGCCCGATCGCGCAATCATTCTCGCTCGACGGCGAGGGCTTTGCGCTGGTGCGTCACCCCACATTCGTGCGTGACTTCACCAACGAGAAGGAAATACGTAGCATCTATTATCCGGCGGCGGAGGCCTTCATTCGTGCGACCTTGCGCGCCGATCGCGTCGTGATCTTCGACCACACCCTGCGCAAGCGTGTGGCCGGTGCTCCCGACGTCCGTGACGGCGGGCCGCGCCAGCCGGCGACGCGCGTTCATGTGGACCAGACCGCGACGTCGGGTGCCAACCGGGTGCGTGAGCATCTCGGCGCCGAAGCGGAGGACCTGCTGCGCGGGCGGGTTCAGGTGATCAACCTGTGGCGGCCAATCATCGGGCCGTTGCGCGACACGCCGCTGGCGATGTGCGACGGGACCACGGTCGCGCCGGATGATCTGATCGCGTCCGACCTGATCTATCCCAACCGCAACGGCGAGATCTACTCCGTCACGTACAATCCCGCTCATCGCTGGTTCTATTTCCCGGACATGACACCCGACGAGGCGCTGCTGCTGAAGTGCTACGATTCGGCGACCGACGGGCGTACGCGGTTCGGACCGCATACCGCGTTCGTCGACCCGACGACGCCGGCCGATGCGCCACCGCGCGAGAGCATCGAATTGCGGATGCTGGTGTTCCACTTCGATTGAACGTGAGCAGGAGGATGACGTTTCACGGACGGTGACGCCGCGAGATGCTTCGTCCAACTTGGGGGCATTTTCTGAAATTGCCTCTGGACTGATCGCAGGCGATGGTGAGTGCAATTCGAGTGCGCTGCAGCATCTGAAGCCAAGGTCAGTCCAAGGTCAGTCCATGAATGCCCACCCAACCCTGGGGATCGCCGAGCCGGTCGTGCCGGCCGGTCTCATCCCTTCGTCTCTCGTCGCCGAGCCGATGGTTCGCTTCGAGGGACTGTCGAAGATCTATCCCGCCTATCGCGACAAGCCGGATGTCGAGGCGCTCAAGGATATTGACTTCGCGATCGCGCGGGGCTCCATCACCGGCGTGATCGGACGGTCCGGCGCCGGCAAGTCGAGCCTCGTCAGGCTGATCAATGGGCTGGAGAAGCCGACGGCGGGACGGGTGGTCGTCGATGGACGCGACATCTCGGCTCTGCGCGGCCAGGCGCTCCGGCTGGCGCAGCGTTCGATCGGCATGATCTTCCAGCACTTCAACCTGCTGTCGTCGCGCACGGCCTCCGACAACATCGCACTCCCGCTCGAGATCGCCGGCTGGTCGAAGGCCGACATCAGGACGCGGGTCGCCGAGCTGCTGGAGCTGGTCGACATCGCCGACAAGCATGATCGCTACCCGGCGGAGTTGTCCGGCGGTCAGAAGCAGCGCATCGGCATTGCGCGCGCGCTGGCGACGCGGCCGAACGTGCTGCTGTCCGATGAGGCGACGTCGGCGCTCGATCCGCAGACGACGCGGGCGATTCTCGACCTGCTCGCCAACATCAATCGCGAGCTCGGCGTCACCATCATCCTGATCACCCACGAGATGTCCGTGGTCCGCCAGCTCGCCAAGGAAGTCGTCGTGATCGATGATGGGCGTGTCGTCGAGCGCGGCCATGTCGCCGACATCTTCACCCATCCGAAGCATCCGACCACGCAGACCTTCCTGGCCGAGGTGCTCGGCGATGCCGTGCCGGTGTCGCTGGCGAGCCGGCTCGTGCAGGAGCCTGTGCCGATCGGACAGACGGTGCTCCGCGTCCAGGTGCGCGGCTCGGATGCCGGCGACACGCTGGTGGCGCGGCTGGCACGCGAGCTGTCGATCGACGTCGCGCTGCTATCGGCGCGGATCGACGAGATCGGCGGCCAGCATGTCGGCTCGCTGATCCTGGGCATTCCCGGCGGCGAGGCGGCGGCGCGGCAGACGCTGTCCTATCTCTCACTGCATCACTTCGCAGCGGAGCGTCTCGGCTATGTCTCCTGAGCTCATCAACCTGATCATCCAGGCCACCGGCGAGAGCCTGTTCATGGTCTCGACCGCGGCGTTGGTCGCGACCTCGCTCGGGTTGCCGCTCGGCGTCTTCCTGGCGACGAGCCGCGCGGGGGAGTTGTTCGCAGCGCCCGCGGCCAACGCGATCCTTGGCATCGTCGTCAACGCCACGCGCTCGACGCCCTTCATCATCCTGGTCGTCGCCATCATCCCGTTCACGCGCCTCGTCGCCGGCACGTCGATCGGCTCGGGGGCTGCGATCGTGCCGCTGACGGTGGCGGCGACGCCGTTCATCGCGCGGCTGGTCGAGGCGGCGATCCGCGAGGTCGATGGCGGCCTGATCGAGACCGCGTCCTCGTTCGGCGCGACTCCGCTGCAGATCGTGTTCAAGGTGCTGATCCCGGAAGCCTTGCCGGGCCTCGTGCTGGCGTTGACGCTCGCCGTGGTCAGCCTGCTCGGCTATTCCGCGATGGTCGGCGCGGTCGGCGGCGGCGGTCTCGGCGACCTCGGCATTCGCTACGGCTATCAGCGCTTCATGCCGGAGATGATGCTGGCCGTGGTCGTCGTCCTGATCGCGCTGGTGCAGACGGTGCAGACCGTCGGTGATCATCTCGCGCGCAGGCTCAATCGGCGGCTGCGGCAGCGTTGAGCAGAGATTGTGTCGCGACGGCGCGGCGGAGACGTTTTCGGTCGACGTGAGATACGAGGTCTCGCCGGCATTTCCGGTGAGCCCTGATCTTTGAAAAGATCGTCTCGCGCCGTTCGTTCTACCATCAGCCTAACGAGTTGACCGCGCGATGGACGCGCGCGCTCGAGGCAAGAGGTGAACGGCCATGAATACGCTCGTCGAGAAACCCAGGAAGTTTGCGCTCGTCGAGCGCCAGCCCACCGCCACGTTCGCGGAGGAGCGGCTGCATCGCAAGCAGCGCCTCGCGGCGACCTTCCGCCTGTTTGCCCGCTACGGTTTCGATCAGGGCCTGGCGGGCCACGTCACCGTGCGCGATCCGGAATTCCCCGACCGGTTCTGGATCAATCCGCTGTCGGCGCATTTCAGCCAGATCAAGGTGTCCGACCTGCAACTCGTCGATCACGATGGCAACATCCTGATCGGCGACAGGCCGATCAACCAGGCCGGCTTCGTCATTCACTCCGCGATCCATGCGGCGCATCCGCATGTGATCGCCGCCGCGCATACGCATTCGACCTATGGCAAGGCGTGGTCCGCGCTCGGCCGACTGCTCGATCCCCTGACGCAGGATTCCTGCGCCTTCTACGGGGATCACGTGCTATTCGACCCGTTCACCGGCGTCGTGCTCGATGCCGATGAGGGCAGAAAGATCGCCCAGGCGTTGGGGACGAAGAAGGCCGCGATTCTGCAAAATCACGGCCTGCTGACGGTCGGCCCGACCATCGAGGCGACTGCATGGTGGTACATCGCGATGGACAACGCCGCGCGCACCCAGTTGCTGGCCGAAGCTGCCGGTGTGACCAAGCCGATCCCGCATGAGATCGCCAAGCTGACGACGGGGCAGGTCGGGACCCACAAGGGCGGCTATTTCAGCTTCCAGCCGCTGTGGGACTGGATCACGGCGCAGGAGCCGGATCTTTTCAACTGAGCGAGCGCCCGTAGCCCGCATCAGCGTCAGCGACATTCGGGCTCTTCTCCACGCCTCGTGTGACCCCGGATGTCGCTTCGCTCATCCGGGCTACAGGTTGAGAGAATGAATCGATCAGAATGGCAGAGAAGAAAGAACATTTGCACGCAATGATCAGCCGCGAGAGCGCGTCCATTGCTTTGTTCGCACCTGCGATTGCGGCCCGGCTGTTGCGGCGCTAGTGAGCAACGAAACTTGGTTGTTTCGTTGGAGACTTGAATGCGCCTTCCCATTGTTGCCATTGCCGCCCTTGTGTCGTTGATCCTTCCCGCACAAGCGGAAGCCATCCGCGTCGGCGTGACCGCCGGGCCGCATGCCGAAATCATCGACGTCGTGAAGAAGGTCGCTGCCGAGCGCGGGCTCGACATCAAGGTCGTCGAGTTCACCGACTACGTGATTCCAAACCAGGCGCTGGCGTTGAAGGATCTCGAGGCGAACTCGTTCCAGCACGAGCCCTATCTGAAGAACCAGATCTCCAAGACCGGATGGAAGATCGTCAAGGTCGCGACCACCATCGCCTCGCCGCAGGGCGTGTATTCGCAGAAATACAAGACGCTGGCCGAGCTTCCGGAAGGCGCCAAGGTCGCGATCGCCAATGATCCGTCGAACGGCGCGCGCGGGTTGATGATCCTTGCGCTGCACGGTGTCATCAAGCTGAAGGATCCGAGCAATGTCGCCTCGACAGTGGTCGACATCACCGACAATCCGAAGAAGCTGAAATTCGTCGAGCTCGACGCGGCGCAGCTGCCGCGCGCGCTGGCCGACGTCGACCTCGTCTCGATCAACAACAACTACGCAGTTCAGGCCGGGCTCAATCCCGCCAAGGATGCCATCGCGCGTGAAAGTGCCGAGGGGCCCTGGGTCAACATCCTCGCGGTGCGCGAGGAGGACAAGGACAAGCCCTGGGTCAAGCAGCTGATCGAGGCCTACCACTCCGAGCCGGTCAAGGCGTTCCTGGAGACGCGCTTCAAGGGCACCTACATCGCGACCTGGTGATCGGCAACCGCCGCCAACGCCGGCGCATCGCGCGGCGACCCGACGATCGGGCGGGCCTGCAATAGCCGGTCCGCCAGATCGGCGCACTGGCTTCGGATGTCCGGGATCGCGATGATCTCCCAGAAGGCGGCGCGAGTCAGCGGGCCGATCGCGAACAGGCGCTGTGACGGCGTGCCATCGGCACCGACGATGGCGCAATCCGCCGTGACCTCGATGCCGATCCGCAGCGGATCGCAACGCGCCAGCCCCTGATCGAACAGGCTGCGGACCGCAGGATTGGCGGTGGCGCGGGGGTCCCTGACGATCCCCGTGCAGTCGATCACGGCACCGACCTCGAGCGTCTCGATCTCGCTGCGGCCACGCCGGCGATAATGCGCGCGGGCGCCTTGCGTCCCACCGTCGATCTTGACGAGCTTGGCGGCGGCGACCCGAAGCTGGCCGTCCGCGATCGCCTGCGCGATGCGCTTCTCCACCTCGGGCGCCATGCGGTGCCGATGCACATCCCACCATGCCCGCGCATGCTCCAGGAAGCTGCGCTTGGACGCCAGCGGCAAGTCCTGCCACAGCCGATGGCTGAACGGCCTGACGGCGTCGATGACGCCGCGCCAGTCGCCACCCTCGGCGATGTGGGCGGCGATCCGCTGCCGGAACCAGCGCAGCAGAACGCTGCCGCGCGCACCGAACGGAACCTCATCCTCGCTGATCTTGCAGGGAGTGATACGCCGATGTCCCTTGGCCATCAGGCCGCGGCGCGAGATCGCGAGGATCGGGCCGCGATGGCCCTCGCGCAGCAGCGACAGCACGTAGTCCGCCATAGTCAGGCCGGCGCCGAGAATGAGCACCGCCGAATCGCGGCTGAAGCCGGGAATGGACGGCGAGATCCAGGGATCGGCATGCCAGGCCGAGCGCGGGATGGCCGCGTCATGCCCGGTCGCGAACACCGCGACGTCGCCAACCTGCCGCGTCCCATCCGCCAAACTCACGGTCACGGTGTGAGCGCCCTCGCTCACCGCGATGCATTCGCCGCGGATGATGCTGAGACGCCGGGCGCCGTCCTCGGTCTCCAGGAACGGCGTGATCAGGCTGGCGATGTAGTCGCCATAAAGGCGGCGAGGCACGAAGCAGAACGGATCGGGACAAAGCCGCAGGCCATGCTCGTGCGTCGACAGCCAGCGCCAGAAATGGTCGGGATCATCGGGCAGCGCACTCATGTTGGCAGCGCGCACGTTGAGCAGGTGATCAGCATTGCCGGTGTGATAGGCCAGCCCGCGACCGACCTCCGAACGCCTCTCGATCAAGGTGACCCGGATAGCGGACTTCGGGCGTTGCAGCAGCTGATGGGCCAGAAGGACGCCGGATGCGCCGCCGCCGACGATGATCACGTGTCGTTCTGGAAAACGGCTCATGCAAAGATGCCTTTTCTCTCGCGCGCGGACGATGTGCTACGTTTGTAGTCTAGCACGTAAAACGTCGGCCGGATTCGGAAAGACGAATATTCTACTTGTTGGCGCGTTCCGACCGATGGTGTTCCAAGAACATACAGATTGTTGTCGCAAGCGTGTCGTCATGAGCGACGCTGCGATAGAATTATTATTTGCAGCCGGCTGGCGCGCCGGGTGGTGATGGAAGCCTGGAATACCCGATCGAAATCTTCTCCGATCATGGATCGCGGCGAGAACAGAGCGTTTGAAAATCGCGCAACTCTGAAATTGCCAGCGACGCCGCACTGGATGACCATGACGGCGCACGTGCGTCGTTGGCGCACGGCTGCGGAGTTCGGAACATGGTTGCGCAGGCCACACCGGCAGAACGAACGGGAGCGCGCGCCTTGCGGATGACACATCCGGTGTCGCCGTGACTGCTTCAGGGCCAGATCCACTATCGCTCACCGCCGACGTGCTCGTCATCGGCGGCGGCATGGCCGGTGCCTGGGCTGCGGTCTCGGCCGCGCGCGCCGGTGCGCGGGTGATCCTCGTCGACAAGGGCTATTGCGGCACCAGCGGCGTCACGGCCGCGGCCGGCCCCGGTCACTGGTGGGTGCCGCCGCAGGCGCGCGAGCAGGCCGTCAGCCAGCGTGTCATCGCGGGTCTCGGTCTCGGCGAAGCCGCATGGATGCATGGGATCATCGCGGAGACTTGGCGGACATTGCCAACGCTCGCGAGCCACTACGCGTTCGGCATCGACGATGACGGGCAGACCAACTATCGCGCGGTTCGCGGTCCCGAATACATGCGGGCGCTGCGTGCCTTTGCGCGTGATCATGGCGTCACGATCCTTGACCATTCGCCAGTGCTGGAACTGCTGGCGCGCAGTGACGGCACGATCGGCGGTGCACGAGGCCTTCGCCGTCAGGATGGGGCGCGGCCTTACCAGATCGCCGCAGGTGCGACTGTGCTCGCTGCCGGCGGCACCAGCTTCCTGTCGCATCTCTTGGGATCGCGCACCAATACCGGCGATGGCTATCTGCTGGCGGCGGAAGCCGGCGCCGATCTCTCAGGGATGGAATTCACCGCGGCCTACACGATCGCGCCGGCGCATTCGACGATGACGCGCAGCATGGCCTATGCGTTCGCGACTTATTACGACGCCGACGGGCGCGAACTCGATCTGCCGTTCGGGCCGCAGCAGACGATCGGGTTGGCCAAGGCTATGCTTGCTGGACCGGTGTTCTGCTCGCTCCATCTTCTGCCCGACGACATCAAGGCCCGGCTGCGCACGATCTCGCCGAACGTGCCGCTGGTGTTCGATCGCTGGGGCATCGATCCCTGGCGCGATCGCTTCGAGGTCACGCTGCACAATGACGGCACGATCCGTGGTCTCGGCGGCGTCAGGGTCGACGATCTCGACGGGCGTACTGCCGTGCCGGGGCTGTACGTCGCCGGCGACAACGCCTCGCGCGAGAAGGTTGCGGGCGCGATCTCCGGCGGCGGCAACATCAATTCGGCCTGGGCGCTGTCGTCCGGCGTGCGCGCAGGGCAGGCGGCCGCGCGGCTGGCGCGCAACATCGGGGCGAAAGCCTCGCCATTGGTTCCGCTCGGACAGGCCGGCCTGCGGCCGGGGGTACGGAGCAGAGCGGGCGATCTCGACGCGATCAGGGCCGGCGTCCGCGCCGAGATGCATCCATTCGACAAGAACCTGTTCCGCAAGGAGTCGATGCTCGCCGCATCGCAGCGCTCGCTAGACGGGCTCTGGCGCGAGATCGCCGACCATGCGGGCGGCGATCCGCTGCGGTCGCGCGAGACGGCGGCGCTGGTCGCAACGGCGCGCTGGTCGGTCGCGACCGCGCGACAGCGGACCGAAAGCAGGGGGATGCATCGCAGGCTCGATCATCCCGGCGTCGATCCGGACCTCGCAGTGCGCCTGGTGAGCCGCGGCCTCGATCGCGTCGACATCGCAACCGACACGCGCCGTGTGCCGGCAGCTCCAATCGCCCTGGAAGCCGCGTCATGATCGAGCTCATCGTTGCCGATCGCTGCACGGACTGTGGCGCCTGCGTCGAGGTGTGCCCGACCAACGTGCTCGACCGCGCGTCGTCGGGGCCGCCGCTGCTGGCGCGGGTCGAGGATTGCCAGACCTGCTTCATGTGCGAGCTCTATTGCCGCGCGGATGCGATCTACGTCGCACCCGATTGCGACCGCCGCGTCACGATTACGCCGGACGAGGCGGTGGCCTCGGGACGCCTCGGTCAATATCGCAAGCATTCCGGCTGGGACGAATGGGCCCGGCAGTTTCCTAACGAGCAATGGCTGATGGAAACGGTGTTTCGCCGCGCCGGCGAAACCGTGCGTGCAGCCGCCGCAGACGACAGGAGGACGGCATGACCATCATCACCCACCGGCCAGGAGCCCTTGTCGGCCTCGACGGCTTTCCGGGACCGGCCGAGCGGCCGGACAGCCCGTTGTCGCAAGCGCTGCAGCAGCCGCTGCTGCTCGGCCTGTTCCTGCCGATCCAGGCCGGCGGCTGGAGCGCGTCGACCTTGCTGCGGACGACGTCCTGGCATTTCGACTACAACCGCGACCTGGTGCTGGCTGCGGAGAATCTCGGCTTCGACCTGGTGTTCGCGCTGTCGCAATGGCTGCCCAAGGGCGGCTATGGCGGCGTCTTCACCGGCGAGGCGCTCGACTCGTTTATGACCACGGCGGCGCTGACCAGCGTGACCCGGCGCATCATCCTGGTCTCGACCATCCACGTGCTCTACGGTCCCTTGCATCCGCTGCATCTCGCCAAATATGGCGCCACGCTCGATCACATCTCCAACGGGCGCTGGGGCATCAATGTCGTGACCGGCCATCGCGCCGCCGAGCACGAGGCGTTCGGCTGGAGCCGGATCGATCACGACCGCCGCTACGAACTCGCCGCCGAGTTTCTTGAAGTGCTGCAGCGGCTGTGGGGCGAGAGCGAGAACTATTCGTTCTCCGGCCAGTCGTCCTGGAAGCTCAACGGCGCCTTCGTGACGCCGAAGCCGCGCTATGGCCGGCCGGTGCTGGTCAACGCCACCGGCTCGGATGCCGGCATCGCCTTCGCCGCGCGCTATTCCGACATCGTCTTCATCACCAGCCCGGCAGGCTCCAGCTTCGAGAGCGCTATTCCGGTGCTGCCGGCGCATACGGCCAGGGTCAAGCAGGCGGCGCGCGAGATCGGCCGTGAGGTGCGGACGCTGCTCAATCCGATGGTGATCTGCCGCGAGACCGAGCGCGAGACCTGGACCTATCACGATGCCATCGTCGCCCATGCCGATCCGGTCGGCGACTTCCACCGGCTCGACAGCGACGCCCATGCTTGGCGCGGCCGTGTCGGCGTCGATGCGCCCAAGCGCCGGGCGATCGGCGGCAACATCGAAGTGATCGGCACGCCCGAGCAGGTGGTCGAGCAGTTCGTCCAGCTCAAGAAGGCCGGCGTCGATGGCCTGCAGCTGTCGTTCTACGATTTCAAGCCCGACCTCGACTTCTTCGGCCGCCGCGTGCTGCCGCTGATGGAGCAGGCGGGCTTGCGTAAACCCGTGATTGAGACAGTGGCTCATCCTGCTGCTGCGGAGGCCGCCGAGTAGCCGTGAGCGCCGACCGACGCGGGCGATATGGGGATTGCCGTCGTCCGCGAGGTCGGCTTTGCTGCGGATCGAAGTGCGAGCTGGACGAGATGGCTGCTGGCGCGAAAAGCGCACGGCATGACGTGAGGGACTGGAATGACGATTGTTGAAACGAGGACATCGCGCGCGGTGGAAGACGACGTCACGGCGGCGCTGCGCAAGCGTTATGGCGCGCATATCCCTGCGGTCGCCGCCGGCGCCGAGGACATCCTCGGCCAGTTGCTGGCGCATCGCTCGATCCGCAGCTATCGGCCTGATCCGGTGCCGCCGCACACGGTGGAGACGCTGGTGGCCGCCGCGCAGTCGGCCGCGTCGTCCTCTAACCTGCAGACCTGGAGCGTCGTCGCGGTCGAGGATCCCGCGCGCAAGCAGCGGCTGTCGGAGTTCGCCGGCAACCAGAAGCACATCCGCGAGGCGCCGTTGTTCCTGGTCTGGCTTGCCGACCTGTCGCGGGCCGAACGGCTGGCACGGCGCGAAGGGCGCTCCGACGACGGCATCCATTTCCTGGAAACGCTGTTCGTTGCGGTCATCGATGCCGCGCTCGCAGCCCAGAACGCCGTGGTGGCGCTGGAGGCGCTCGGGCTCGGCTCGGTCTATATCGGCGCGATCCGCAACCGCCCGCAGGCGGTGGCCGAGGAGCTCGGCCTGCCGCCGAACGTGCTTGCCGTGTTCGGCCTCTGCGTCGGCTATGCCGATCGGGCCGCCGGCGAGGACGTCAAGCCGCGGCTGCGCCAGAGCGTGATCCTGCATCGCGAGCGCTATGCGCCGACGGACGAGATCCACGGCATCGCCGCCTATGACGAGACGCTGCGCGACTTCCAGACCAGCCAGGGCATCGCTGCAGTCGGCTGGCGAGAAGCCGTGCTGAACCGACTGGGCTCGGCGAAGGCGCTCAACGGCCGCGACAAGCTGACCGAGGCGCTGCGCGCGCTCGGCTTCGGATTGAAGTAGAGCTGGCGTCGACCGAGATCAGCGGCGGCCCGTGACGAGCGCGGGCCGCCGCCGTTGGTCACTTCATGTAATCGGGCAGCGTGAAGCCGTCATAGAAGCGATCGGCGAGGATCGCGGCCTTGAAGCCTGGCGACTTGTAGCCCGCTACGATGTCCTTCGCCCAGGCGGTGTCGGCGTTGTCGCGCTTGACCGCGACCACGTTGATGTAGGGCGTCGTCATCTTTTCCAGCGCGAAGGCGTTGGTCAGCTTCAGGCCGCTGAAGATCGCGAAATTGCCCTGGACGGCGGCGAAGTCGACGTCGTCGAGCGCGCGCGGCGCCTGCGCGGCCTCCAGCGGGACGATCTTGATGCCGCCGGGATTCTTGATGACGTCGAGCTCAGTGACGTCGACCGGCTTGGAGTCGCGGATCTCGATCAGGCCGAGATCGCGCAGGATCCACAGCGCGCGCTGCAGGTTGACCGGATCGTTCGGCACCGCGATCTTGGCGCCGGCGCCGATCTTGGTGCCGAGCGGGTGCTTCTTGGAATAGATCCCCATCGGCGGCGTCGGCACGTGCACGATGCCGGTGAGATCGGTCTTCTGCCGCTCATTGTAGGAGTTCAGGAACACCGTGTGCTGCATGACATTGGCGTCGATCTCGCTCTTGAACACGGCATTGTTGGCCTCAAGCCCGGTCGAGAACTCGACATAGCGGATCTGATAGCCCTTCTTTGCAAGCTCGGGCGCCACGCCGATCTTGAATTCGTCGATATAGGGGCCGGGCACGAAGCCGACCTTGAGCTCCTTCTTCTCGGCCGACTGCGCCGACGCGCTGGTGACGGTGAACAGGGAGAGCGTCGAGGCGGCGAGCAGGCGGAGGACTTGCGATCGTGTCAATGCAGGCATGGGACTTCCAAAGCTTCGACAAACGAAGAGCGGCGCGGATGCCTTGCAAGGCGTCCGCGCCGCTCGGGAACGGATCTCAGGCAATCGCCTGGACCTGGTGACTGAAGGCGCTGTCTGGACGGTCGAGCCCGTAGTGCTCGCGCAGGGTCTTGCCGGTGTAGTCCTCGCGGAACAGGCCGCGCTTGCGCAGGATCGGCACGACGTGCTCGGCGAACAGGTCGAAGCCGCCGGGCAGCCAGGGCGGCATCACGTTGAAGCCGTCGGCGGCGCCGTTCTCGAACCAGGTCTGGATGTTGTCGGCGATCTTTTCCGGCGTGCCGGCGATCACCCAATGGCCGCGTGCGCCGGCGAGGCGCTGGATCAGCTGCCGGATCGTCGGCTTCTCGCGATCGACGATGTCGACCACGAGCTTGAAGCGGCTGGCGACGCCGCGCGCGCCGTCGGTCTCGATCAGGTGTCGCGGGAACGGGCCGTCGAGATCGAAGCCCTGGAGGTCGAGGCCCAGCATCTGGCGCAGCTGCACCAACGAATACTCCGGCTGGATCAGGTCGTTGAATTCCTCCTGCAGGCGGTCGGCTTCGGCCTGCGTCGAGCCGACGAACGGGCTGATGCCGGGCAGGATCTTGACGTGATCCGGATTGCGATCGAGCGCGCGCGCCTGGCGCTTGATGTCGGCATAGAACTCCTGCGCGCTCTGAAGCGTCTGGTGCGCGGTGAAGATGGCTTCCGCGAAGCGCGCGGCGAAGGCGCGGCCATCCTCGGACGAGCCGGCCTGGACGTAGACCGGCCGCCCCTGCGGCGAGCGCGGCACGTTGAGCGGACCGCGCACGCGAAAATACTTGCCGACATGGTTCAGCGCATGGACCTTGTCGGTGTCGGCGAAGATGCCGGAGGCGGGATCGTTGACGACCGCGTCGTCCTCCCAGCTGTCCCACAGCGCGGTCACGACATCGAGGAATTCCTTGGCGCGCTCGTAGCGTTCATGATGCGGCGGATGCTCCGGCAGGCCGAAGTTCTGCGCCGCCTGTGGCGCGCTTGTGGTGACGATGTTCCAGCCGGCGCGGCCGCCGCTGAGATGATCGAGCGAGGCGTACAGGCGCGCCAGATTATACGGCTCGTGATAGGTGGTCGAAGCCGTGCCGATCAGGCCGATGCGGCTGGTCGCGGCGGCGATCGCCGACAGCCAGGTGATCGGCTCGAAGCGGAAGCGTTGCGCGTAGCGGACGTTGTCGGCGAGCGCCGGACCGTCAGCGAAGAAGATCGCATCGAACTTGGAGTGCTCCGCCGTCCTTGCCAGCTGCTGATAGTAGGTGATGTCGAGCGCGCGGCTGGTCGCCGAGCCCTTGTAGCGCCAGGCCGCCTCGTGATGGCCGCCGGGATAGATGAAGAGGTTGAGGTTCAGTTGGCGACGCTGGCTCATGGGGCGCTCGTGTTGTGGCGGTCTTGAGGAGGAGGCGGAGCGGTGATCGGCTGATGCCGGCTAGTGTGGGTCGCGGGCGGATGCGTAGCTCAGGTCGTGAGCCGATCGCAGGCACCGGGCGATGTGGCCAGCCAGCCGGCCGAGGCCGGCGCGGAGGTCGAGACCTCGTTTGTCGCCCTCGGGGCGGCACTTGCCGGCAAGGTCCTGGGTGCCTCCGAGCCGGTTATCGGGATGGGAGATGCCGGGCGTGTCCTGCTGAAGGCTGATCACGGCGAGAGGGTCAAACATCGCAGTTTCCGTTGAAACGCTGCAGCCATGAGATCGACTGGCGTCAGCTGCGTGAGATGAAAAATCTAGCGGCTCTGTCCCGATGCTGTCGATGAAATGGATTTGCATTGTTGGTCATGGCACGAGCATGAATGCGTCGTTCTCATCAGAAACCGAGGAGCGACATTTCGATTTGGTTGTGTCCTACGCAGCAGGAAGACTGCATTTGACCAAATGAGGCAATCTCGGCACGTACGCCTGTCGATGAGTCAATCCGTCATGCCCGGGCTTCCACGTCGTTCCGAGTAGGCCGGACGACGTGGATGGCCGGGACAAGCCCGGCCATGACGTCTTGGAAAGAGATGGGGGCAGGGGCAATACATGGAGCGCCATATGCGATGGCCCTGCATGCGCAGCGGATCGTCGATCGACCCATGCAGTCTGTCGCAGCGGTCGTCGCCGTCACCGCAAAATGAGTCGATCATGACTTCTGCGGCGCAGGTCCACCGACCTTGTTGCGCAGGGAGGCCTGGGTCACGACGCTGTTCGCAGGCACGTCGTGGGTCAGCCAGACGTTGCCGCCGATCGTCGAGCCCCGTCCGATCGTGATGCGGCCCAGGATCGTAGCGCCGGCATAGATGACGACGTCGTCCTCGACGATCGGATGGCGGGCGTCACCCTTGATGAGCGTGCCGTCCTCCTCGGTCGGAAAATGGCGCGCGCCGAGCGTGACGGCCTGGTAGATCCGGACGTGGTCGCCGATCACGGCGGTCTCGCCGATCACCACTCCGGTGCCGTGATCGATGAAGAAACCGGAGCCGATCTGGGCGCCCGGATGAATGTCGATGCCGGTGCTGTTATGGGCGATCTCGGCGATCAGCCGCGACACGAGGCGAGCGTCGAGGCCATAGAGCAGATGGGCGAGCCGGTGATGGATGATCGCCGTCATCCCGGGATAGCCGATCAGGATCTCCGGGAAGCTCTTGGCGGCGGGGTCACCGACGAAGGCGGCGCGCAGATCGCTGATCAGGACACCGCGCAGGGTTGGCAGCCCAGCCGCGAAGCGGCGGGTCAGCTCCACAGCCTCGGGCTGGCGGAAGCCCGGGATCAGCTCATCGTCGACGAACAAAGCGGAGCGGTGGATCTGGTCCGACAGCAGATCGAGCCCGATGCTGAGCCGGTGGCCGACGAAATAGTCGATGTTCTCGCCGTCGAGATCGTACTGGCCATAGTGGCGCGGGAACAGGGCTTCGGTGAGGGCGGAGACGATCTGCGCCAGCTTGTCGCGCGATGGCGGCCGATGGATGACGCCGTCCTTGCGGATGCTGTGCGTCTCCTCCCGCGACACACGCAGCTCTGCAACGAGCCGGTCGAGACCCCAGCGTTCGCCTGCAGAGGTGGCGTTGTCCGGACCCGATCCCGTGGTGGGGCGAGAGCTCATGCCGTTTCCTCCGTGCGCATGTGCGTCATCACCGGACATGGGTCAAGGGCACGCTGACCTCGGCGAGCAGGTCGAGATCCGCATTGCGGTCGACCTCGACATACTGGTCGTTCCAATACAGCAGGCTCGACAATTTGGGCGCAAGCTCGACGCTGTCGGGGCGACCGACGATGATCGCATGCGCGTAGCGCTCGATAATCTCGTCGACCTCGCACGCGATCGCGGCCTGGGCGTGCTGCAGCAGCGGGACGCCGGCCGGGCCGCGCGACCAGTCGATGCCCTCGAACTTCTGCTGTCCCGACAGATGCGGCGTGCTGAAGCGATCAGCGAGCGCGAGCTGGTCCGAGCTGAGGATGTTGATGCCGAACCAGCCCTCGCGAGCGATCAGCGGGAACGCTGACGACGGGCTGCCGAGACTGATCATGAGCCGCGGCGGCTCTGATGACAGCGAGATCAGCGAGGCGATCGTCACCCCGGTGATCTCCTCGCCGCGGCCCGCGGTCACGACGCTGACGCCGGCCGCGACACGGCGCAGGGCCGAGTGGAAGTGCTGGGGATCGAACGCGGTCTCAGATACGAGATGAAGGTCACGCTTGCTCATCCGTCGCCTCCTTCGGGCACGAGCCGTATTGGTCGTGTCCCTCGTCGCGGCAGCGCCGTCGGTCAGAAGAAGCCCTTGGCCGGAAGCGGTGTGCCGTTGATCAGATACTGCCCGATCGCCCGCTCCTTGTAGGAGACCGGGTTGTGCGACGACAGGGTGCGGGCGTTGCGCCAGTGCCGATCGAAATTGGTGGCCTTCTTGGTCGACGAGGCGCCGCCGACGTCGAAAATGTATCCGCCATTTTTGATGGCCGCATCATCCGCGATGATCTTGGCCTGTGCCGAGAGCACTGCGGCCCGGTGGGCCAGTTCCTCGGCGTCGGCGCGCCCGGCGTCGAACGCCTCCGTGGCCGCGTCGAGCGCTTCGGCGGCGACAAGGACGACCGTCTCCGCGGCATGCGCCGCGCTCGCGATCTTGCCGATCGTCTCCTGCAGCAGTGGGTCTTCGGTCGGCTTCTCGTGCGGCGCATAATAGAACGTGCGCTTGCGCGAGCGGACCAGCGCGATCGCCTCGCGCAGGGCGGCGCGGCTGATGCCAGCGACGGCGGCGGTCAGGAACAGCTGCGCGAACGTGTTCGAATAGGGCACGCCGTAGCCGATGTCCGGAGCGTCGAACACGATCTCCTGCCGCTTGACCCTGACGTTGCGGAAATGGGTGGTGCCGGTCGCCGTCAGGCGCTGTCCCATGCCGTCCCAGTCGTCGATCAGCTCGATGCCGTCGCGGTCGACCGGGATGATCGTGGCGCCGGGACGGCCGTTCGGATCGGCCGCGCGCACCAGCACGAGATCGGAATACAAGGTGCCGGTGCTGTAATATTTGGTGCCGTTCAGCAGATAGTCGTCACCATCAGGCGTGAAGGTTGTGTTCGGCGTGATGTTGCCGACCTGGGGGCTGTCGAGCTCGGTGGTGGCAAGCCCGATGATCGCGCCGCCGGCCACCGACTTCTGCCATTCGCGCGCCTGGTCGTCGCGGGGATTGCGGACCAGCCGCTCAACCACGCTGAAATGATTGCGCAGGATGTGCGCCACATTGGCATCGGCCTCGGCGAGCCGGATCACGATCTGGAACAGATCGCGGATCGAGCTGCCGGCGCCGCCTGCGGCGACAGGCAGCCGCAGCGCGCCAAGCCGCGCCTGCTTGATCAGCGCAATCTGCTGGTGCGGCAGGATGCGCTCGCGCTCGCGGTCCGACTCGCCTTCGGCGATTGCGGCGAGCAGGGTCTCGAGTGCGCCAGGAGCGAGCGGAAGGGGCGGCTCGGTGGTGAAGGATTTGGTGGGCAGCGGCTTGTTCATGAGGGACCCGAACGATAGCGAGACAAGAGGAAGCGAGCTGCTCAGCGTTGCGGCGCCGGCTCGTCGATCCGGGCGAGGTGGTCGGCGACCTTGACCGGCTCCGGCAGCACCTTGCGCTCGACCAGCCAATCGGCGGCCTTCTGCAGATCGGCGACGAACTGCTTGTCGTTGACGGAGAAATAGCGGTATTTGCGGTTCAGCGCGATGAACTGGTCGCGGATCTGATCGCTGTATTTGCCGGCCTTCTGGGCGATGTATTCGGCGTCCTTGCTGTTCTCCGAGATCCATTTGCCCTCGGCCCGGAAGGCGTCATCGACGGCGCGCACCAGGGCCGGATTCTCGGTCGCGAACTTGCGGGTGGTCAGATAGGACGTGTAGTCGATCTGGAACTCGAGATCGCGGCCTTCCAGGAAGATGTCGTGCGCCTTGTAGTCGAGGCGGGCGATATCGACGCCCGGGCTCCACATCGACCAGGCGTCGACCTTGCCCGAAGCCAGCGCCGGCGCCGCATCCGGCGGATTGAGGTAGACGAACTTGACCTTGGAGCGGTCGACCTTGTGCTTCTCCAGCGCGGCGACCAGTAGGAATTCGCCGAGGCCGGAGCGGTTGACGGCGACCGACTTGCCGACGAGATCCTCGAGCTTGTTGATGCCGGAATCATCGCGGGCGATGATCGCTGTCGTGCGGGGCTCGTAGACGACGAATTGCGTGAACACCAGTGGCGAGCCGGCAATGATCGCCGCCAGCGCCGGCGTGGTCGAGCCGCCGAAGCTGAAATCCGCGGTGCCGCCGGTGACGGCCTGCAAGGTCGGGGCGTGGTTCGGGAACGGGCCGAGCCACTCGACCTTGATGCCGTCCTTGGCGAGCAGCTTCTCGAACTCGCCGCGCTCCTTGGCGATCAGGTTGAGGCCCGAGAGACCCCAGGTGAGACGCACCGTGTCCGTGACGCGGCCGGGCGCGGACCATGCGTCATCCGTCAGGGTGAAGCCGGCGAGCGCGCCGATGCCGAAGGCGGCGGTGCCGAGGAACTGGCGGCGGGAGAAGTCATCCGAAGACATGTCGATCCTTCCGAAAATCAATCGTGAGCGTGTGAACCGAGCACACCGAGTTCAGCCAGCAGGTCGCCGCGGGCGACCGTGCCGCTGCGATCCGCGCGGTGCTCGAAGGCGATCCGGCCGTCGCGCATCACCAGGATGCGATCGGCGAGCGCGATCGCTTCGTCGACGTCGTGCGTGACGAGCAGCACGCCGGGACGATGGTTGGCGACGAGCTCGCGTACCAGCGCGTGCATGCGGATGCGGGTCAGCGCGTCGAGCGCGGCGAACGGTTCGTCGAGCAGCAGCAGCTCCGGCTGCTGCACCAGCGCACGAGCGAGCGCGACGCGCTGCGCCTGGCCGCCCGAGAGATTGCGCGGCCAGTCGTCGACGCGGTCGCCCAAGCCAACCTCTGCCAGCGCCGCGGCGGCGCGGGCGCGCGCGTCGGGCACATCGAGACCGAGCGCGACGTTGCGCCACAGGCTGTCCCAGGGCAACAGGCGATGTTCCTGGAACACGACGGCGGGCCGGCGCGGCCCGATGATGCGGCCAGCCTGGATCGGATCGAGCCCGGCCAGCGCGCGCAGCAAGGTCGTCTTGCCGCAGCCGCTCTCGCCGAGCAGCGCCACGAACTCACCGCGTTCGATGCGAAGATCGAGGCCTTCGATGACGGTACGCTCGCCATAGGCGCGGCGCAGACCATTGACGATCACCGCAGGCGCGGTGGCGCCCTGCAGCGGCGGCGCGAACTGGACCGTCATCGCACCGCTCCGTAGTTCGGGTGCCATGCGAGCAGTCGCCGCTCCAGCCAGCGTGCGATCAGGTCAGCCCCGACTCCGATCAGGGCGTAGATCACGATCGTCAGCACGATGACGTCCGTGCGCAGGAACTCGCGGGCATCCATGGCGAGGAAGCCGAGGCCCGACTGCGCGCCGATGGTCTCGGCGACGACCAGCGCGAGCCAAGCGGTCGCTAGCGCATAGCGGACGCCGGTGAGGATCGAGGGCAGGGCGCCGGGCAGGATGATGCGGCGGATCAGCTGCAGCGTCGACAGCGCCTGGACCCGGCCGAGCTCGAGCAGCTTCGGATCCACCTGGCGAATGCCGAGCGTGGTGTTGATGTAGATCGGGAAGGTCACGCCGAGTGCAACCAGAAACACCTTCTCGGCCTCGCCGACGCCGAGCCAGACGATCACCAGCGGCAGCATGGCGAGGAACGGGATCGCGCGGATCATCTGAATGCTGCGGTCGATCAGGGCTTCGGCGATCCGCGAGAAGCCGACGAGAATGCCGAGCGCAAACCCGATGGCGCCGCCAATCGCAAAGCCAGCGGCTGCGCGCAGCAGGCTGACGCCGAGATCGTTCAGCAGGGTGCCCTGCGTCGTCAGCTTGAAGGCCGTGCGCATGATCTTGCTTGGCGCCGGCAAGACTTGCGGCGACAGATAGCCGCCCTGCGCCGCCGCTTCCCAGATCACGATGAGGAGGGCGGGCGCGAGCCAAGACAGGGCCTGCAGCGTCGCCGAGCTCAGCGCGCGACGCCTGTCCGCGCTGGGGCGCGCGGCGTCACGATTGGTCTGCGGCAGCTCGATCGTCCCGGCAGCTTGTTCGAGATTGCTCAAGAGTGCGTCGTCCTCGCGATGTCATGCCTCTGCCGATCGAGATCACTCGGCAGATCTGTAGATCGGATGCCCGCAGGCGGCCGTGTCACGCCGCCTCGTTGCACGCCGGCAAACTGTCCCACGAAACATGGCTGATCGAAATAGAGCCGTTTTCCAATTGTTGTCAGGCCTGGAGGTTTTCGATTTCCCGCGCGGGCCAAAAGCGGCAAGAATTTCTTTTCGAGATTTGTTAGTACGTGCTCTGGGGAGCGCGCTGCGTTGGGACGACGATGCGCGACGCTGATATCGGAAGGCTCGACATGACACATCCGCTTCGTTTCGGCATCTGGGCCTTGGTGCATGGCCCGCGCGCGGCGCATCAGGATCCGGAAGAGCCTTATGATGCCTCCTGGGAGCGCAATCGCGATCTCGTGCTGAAGGCCGAGGCGCTGGGGTATGATTCGACGCTGGTGGCCCAGCACACGATCAATCCGCACCAGGAGGATCTCGATCAGCTCGAGGCCTGGAGCGCAGCAGCGGCGCTCGCAGCGCTCACCAGCCGGATCGAGATCATCACCGCGATCAAGCCGTATCTGTATCATCCCGTGGTGCTCGCCAAGATGGCGCTCGGCATCGAGAACATCAGCCGCGGGCGTTTCGCCATCAATCTCGTGAATGCCTGGAACAAGCCCGAATTGGAGCGCGCCGGCATCGGCTTCGCCGAGCATGACGAGCGCTACGCCTATGGACGAGAATGGATCTCGGTGGTGTCGCGGCTGCTGCAGGGCGAGCGCCTCACGCACAAGGGCCGCTATTTCGACGTGCAGGACTACGCGCTGCGGCCGAAGGATCTCTACCAGGTCCGGCCGCGGATCTATGTCGGCGGCGAATCCGAGCCGGCGCGGTCGTTGGTCGCCGATCACGGTGACGTCTGGTTCATCAACGGCCAGCCGCTCGCCGACGTCTCCGGCCTGATCCGCGACGTTGCGGCGCGGCCGAGAGGTGCGGCGCCGCCGCTTCGCTTTGGCCTATCGGCCTTTGTGATCGCACGTCCGACCGCGGCGGAGGCGGAAGCTGCGCATCAGCGGCTGCTGCTTCTCGCCGAGAAGGACGCGCCGATGAAGGCGATCCAGAAGCAGAACACCGACCCCAAGGTGGTGATGATGCAGACCATGCAAAAGAGCGCGCGCGTCGGCAGCAATGGCGGTACGGCCGCCGGGCTGGTCGGCAGCTATGAGGAGGTCGCCGACCGCGTCATCGACTTCCACGCCGCCGGCATCGAGCTGTTCATGCTGCAGTTCCAGCCGTTCGAGTCCGAGATGAAGCACTTCGCGGACGAGATCATTCCGCGCGTGCGGCAGCGACAGCGCGATCTTGGTCTCGCGACGGCCGATTCCGGCCGACGTGTGGGGTGATCTCGCCTGCGAAGCGCGCGGAAGAACTGATTGCTTTGTGAAGTTCGTTGCGCGGGGAGATATTCGCTCACCGTCGCGCCACATTCGAAAATCCATTTCATTGACGATGTGGACGGGCGAACGCATCATCCATTCATCATTGGGGCGCTGACGACAGCGCACGGTCAACGAGACATCGAGGCATTCCGCGGATGGAGTGCGGGCGCCATGCGCCTGCGCATAGGCGGAGCGTTGTCGGCAGGAGAGGGTGATGGATAACACGGAGACGACAAGCGCTTTGAGCCGGCGTCGGCTGCTGCAGGCAGGCGCCGGAGCCGCGTTGGTGGCGCCGTTCGGCGGCCTTGCCGCGCAGGCTCTGTCCTTGCGAGCAGCGCCGGAGATCGACTTTCAGCAGTTTCCGATCTGCCGGACGGCGGCTGAAGTGCCAGCTCTCACCGGCGCGCCGCGCAAACTGAAACTGTCGTGGAATGCCGGCGCAGTGTGCCTGACGCCGGTTCCGGTGGCGATCGACCAGGGCCTCTTCAAGAAGTACAATCTCGATGTCGAGCTGATCAACTACTCGGGCTCGACCGATCAGCTGCTGGAAGCCATCGCGACCGGCAAGAGCGATGCGGGCCTCGGCATGGCGCTGCGTTGGCTGAAACCGCTGGAGCAGGGGTTCGACGTGAAGATCGCCGCCGGCACCCATGGCGGCTGCATGCGGGTGCTGGCGCGCAGCGATTCCGGCATCACCAAGCTGGCGGACCTCAAGGGCAAGGCGGTCGCCGTCGGCGATCTCGGTGGTCCCGACAAGAACTTCTTCTCGATCCAGCTCGCGCGGCTCGGCATCGATCCGGTGAAGGATGTCGATTGGCGCGTCTATCCAGGCGCCGTCGTCAACGTCGCCGCCGACAAGGGCGAGACGCAGGCGTTCCTGGCGTCCGATCCGCTCGCTTATCTCTGGCTGAAGGACCCGGCCTACAAGGAGGTCGCCTCCAATCTCGACGGCGAGTATCAGAACCGCGTCTGCTGCATCCTCGGCCTGCGTGGCAGCCTCGTGCGCGAGGAGCCGCAGGTTGGCCGCGCTATCACGCAAGCGCTGCTCGATGCCGCGATGTTCACGGCGCAGAACCCGGTCGAGGCGGCGAAGTCGTTCCAGCCTTACGCGCCGAAGCAGGCGACGCTCGCCGATCTCGAAGGCATGGTGCGCTATCACACCCATCATCATCATCCGCATGGTGCTCCGCTGAAGCAGGAGCTGAAGGCCTATGCCGACGACCTGAAGGTCGTCTCCGTCTTCAAGCCCAGCACCGACACCAGCAAATTCGCCGAGCGCATCTATGTCGACATTTTCTCTGTCTGACGTCGCCGCCGGCGAGCTCGCGCGGAGCAGCTTGCTTTCCGACAAGCTCCGCGAGGTGGCGCCCGGCATTGCCGCGGCGCTCGCTTGGGCCGCCTTCGGCGCATCCTGCCTCGTCCGCGAGGACATCGGTGACTGGTCGCGCACGACCGATCTCGCGGGCGCCGGATTTGTCATCGCGGCAATCCTATTGTTGGCCAGTCTTGCCGCGCACCTGCTCGGACGTGCGGGTGTCGGCGTGCGCAAGCGAAGTCCCTGGTTCATCGCGCTCGGCGTGTTCCTGACGCTGTGGGAGCTTGGCACCGCGAAATACGCCTGGCTGCCGCTGCCGTTCTTTCCGCCGCCGCAGGCCATCATCGAGGTCTACACCGACGATCTGCCGAAGCTGCTCGACAGCGTCTTCGCGTCGATCAAGCTGCAGCTCGGCGGCTACCTCATCGGTGCCACCATCGGCTTCGTCACGGGTGTCTCGATCGGCTGGTCGACGCGGATCGGCTACTGGGTGCATCCGGTGCTGCGCTTCATCGGACCGCTGCCGGCCACGGCATGGCTGCCGATCGCCTTCTTCAGCTTCCCGACCAGCTGGAGCGCGTCGACGTTCCTGATCGCACTCGCCACCGGCTTCCCCGTAACAGTGCTGACATGGTCCGGCGTCGCCAGCGTGCCAACCGCGTACTACGACGTCGCGCGGACGCTCGGCGCCAAGCCGTCGTTCCTGGTGCTGAAGGTCGCAATCCCTGCGGCGCTGCCGCATGTGTTCGTCGGCCTGTTCATGGGCCTCGGGGCCTCCTTTGCGGTGCTGGTCGTCGCGGAGATGATCGGCGTCAAGGCCGGTCTCGGCTGGTACCTGCAATGGGCGCAGGGCTGGGCGGCGTACGCCAACATGTATGCAGCGCTGCTGGTGATGTCGCTGCTCTGCTCTGGCGCGATCACGTTGCTGTTCAAGACCCGTGACCGCGTGCTGGTCTGGCAGAAGGGCGTCGTGAAATGGTAGCCGTTTCGGAAGCTCGACGGGCGGCGTTCCCGGGTGCCGCGATCGACATCGCCCATGTCGACCATGCCTTCGACATCGACGGCGCCGAGCTGAAGGTGCTCGACGATGTCAGCCTGATCGTCGAGCCCGGCGAGTTCGTCGCGTTGCTCGGGCCCTCGGGCTGCGGCAAGTCGACCTTGTTGCGTCTCATCGCCGGCCTCGACAAGCCGCGCAGCGGCGTGCTGCGCGAGGACGAGATCAGCATCAGGGGACCGCATCCCTCGCGCGTCGTCGTGTTCCAGGACCCGACGCTGTTTCCATGGCGCACGGTGCGGGACAACGTTGCGCTGGGACTGGAGGCGCAGGGCATCCTCAAGAAGCAGCGCCATCGTGTCGATGCGGCGCTCGACCTGGTCGGGCTGTCCGACTTCCGCAACGCCTTTCCGCATCAGCTCTCCGGCGGCATGGCGCAGCGCGTCGCGCTGGCGCGGGCGCTGGTCAACGATCCCAAGGTGCTGGTGCTGGACGAGCCGCTCGGCAAGCTCGATTCGCTAACCCGCATCGCGATGCAGGCGGAGCTCGTGGCGCTGTGGCAGCGCAAGGGTTTCACGACGCTGCTGGTCACCCACGACGTCGAGGAGGCGCTGGTGCTCGCCAATCGCGTCATCGTGCTCAGCGACCGCCCCGCGCGCATCAAGGCCGACATCGTCGTGGACAGACCCTATCCGCGGCATCGCGGTGATCCGCGTCTTGCCGATCCGCGCCGGCAGATCCTTGGGCTCCTCGGCTTGGAGGCAACATGGTAGCCGCCATCGAAAGCATCGCGCCGCGCCCGGCCGGTGCAGTGGACGACGAGGAGCTGATCGCACGAGCCCTGCGGCTCGTGCCTGTCTTCGCCGAGCGTGCGCCGGCGCATGACCGTGACCGCAGCTTCCCGTTCCAGAATTTTCAAGACCTGTTCGACGCGGGCCTGCTGTCGCTGACCGTGCCGACCGCGCTTGGCGGGCAGGGCGCCGGCGCACGTCTCACCGCGCGCGTGCTCGGGATCATTGCCGAAGCCGATCCGTCGACGGCACTGGTGCTGGCGATGCACTATATCCAGCATTTCGTGATGGCGCGGCACCAGGAGTATCCGCCGCGGCTTGCGCGCAAGCTCGCGCGGGATTCGGTCGAGCGGGGCGCGCTGATCAACACGTTCCGCGTCGAACCCGCGCTGGGCTCGCCGTCGCGCGGCGGCCTGCCGGAAACGATTGCGCGGCGCACCGACACCGGCTGGCGGCTGAGCGGCCGCAAGATCTACTCGACGGGTGCGCCGATCCTGAGCTGGTACTCGGTGTGGGCCAAGACCGACGAGGCCGAGCCCCGGCTTGGACTCTTCCTGGTCCAGGCCGGACTGCCCGGCATCAGCATTTTGGAGACCTGGGATCATCTCGGCCTGCGCGCGAGCGGCAGCCATGACGTCGTGTTCGATGACGTCGTGATCCCGCTGGACCATGAGATCGAGCTGCGCAAGCCGGAGGGCTGGCGGGTGCAGAACCCGACGCAGGCGCTGGTTCATGCCGCTTTCGTCGGCGCGATCTATGACGGCGTCGCGCGCGCCGCACGCAACTGGATCGTCGACTTCCTGAGGACGCGGACGCCGTCGAGCCTCGGTGCACCGCTCGCGACCTTGCCCCGGGCGCAGGAGGTGCTCGGCGCGATCGAGGCGCGGCTACAGGTCAATGCGCGGCTGATCGATAGCGTGGCGCGCGATTTCGACGAGGGCAGGGTCGTCAGCCCGGTCGAAGGCAACGTCATCAAGCTGACCGTCACCAACAATGCGGTGGCGGCCGTCGAGGACGCGCTGTCGCTGTCGAGCAATCACGGCCTCAGCCGCGCCAACCCGCTCGAGCGGCACTATCGCGACGTGCTGTGCGGCCGCGTGCATACCCCGCAGGACGATGCCACGCGGATCGCCGCCGGCCGTCTGGCGCTTGGACTCTGAGAACCTGAGGAGAGAGGACACATGTCCGAGATCGAATTCATCGGCTTCATTTCCAACAACAACTCGTCCGAGACCATCGTCCGCAAGGGACCGGTGCTCGACCCCGTCCACATCGAGACGGTGGCGAAGGCGCATGAGAATGCCGGCTTCGACCGCGCGCTGCTCGCGTTCCACTCGACCTCGCCGGACAGCCTGCAGGTCGCCCAGCATGTGCTCGGCGTCACCTCGAGGCTCAACGTGCTGATCGCGCAGCGACCGGGGTTCACGTCACCGACCCTGCTGGCGCGGCAGTTCGCGGTGCTCGACCAGTTCTCCAGGGGCCGCGTTGCGCTGCATGTGATCACCGGCGGCAATTCAACCGAGTTGCGACAGGACGGCAACACGCTCGACGACAAGGAGGCGCGCTATGCGCGGACAGCTGAGTTCCTCGACATCGTCCGCGCCGAGTGGACCAGCGAGAAGCCGTTCAGCTATGCCGGCAAGCACTATCAGGTCGAGAATGCATTCGCGCAGGTGAAGCCGTATCGGAAAGAGGGCATCCGGATCTATTTCGGCGGCGCCTCCGATGCCGCGATCGATGTTGCGGGCCGTCACGCCGACACCTATGCGCTGTGGGGCGAGTCCTATGCGCAGGTGCGTGAGCAGGTCGCCCGCGTCAGCGCGGCCGCCGCCAGGCACGGCCGGCCGGCGCCGCGCTTCTCGCTGTCGGTGCGGCCGATCCTCGCCGAGACCGAGGAGAAGGCCTGGGCCAAGGCGCAGGAGATTTTGGAGCGCGCCACCGCGCTGCAGGATCAGACCGGCTACCGCAAGCCGGCCGACGGACATGCCACGGATGGCGCCAAGCGGCTGCTGGCGATCGCCGAGCAGGGCAAGCGGGTCGACAAGCGGCTGTGGACCGAGATTGCCAAGCTTACCGGCGCCAACAGCAACACCACCGCGCTGGTCGGCACGCCGGAGCAGGTCGCCGACGTATTCGGCGATTACTACGATCTCGGCATCAGCCATTTCCTGATCCGTGGCTTCGATCCGCTGATCGATGCCATCGAGTACGGCCGCGAGCTGATCCCCGCGACGCGCGAGCTGATCGCGCGGCGGCAGGGCGCGAAGGGAGTGGCCGCGGAATGAAGCGCGTTCTGCTTGCCGCGGGTGTTCTGCTCGCGTTCACGGCTTCCGCCTTCGCGCAGGCGACCCTGCGCGTCGGCGACCAGAAGGGTAATGCGCGCGCCGTCATGGAGGCAGCGGGCGTGCTCAAGGACGTGCCCTACAGCATCGAGTGGAAGGAGTTCGTCGCCGCTGCGCCCTTGCTGGAAGCGCTGAGCGCGGGCGCGATCGAGACCGGGCTCGTCGGCGACGCGCCCTTTACCTTCGCTGCCGCCTCGGGCGTGCCGGTCAAGGCGATCGCCGCCATTCGCCAGACCCAGGAGGGTCTTGCGATGCTTGTGCCCGAAAGCTCGGCCATCAAGAGCTTCGACGACCTCAAGGGCAAGAAGATCGCAACCGGCCGCGGCTCGATCGGACATCAACTGGTGCTGGCGGCACTGGAGTCACGCGGCTGGACCACCAGCGACATCCAGCTCGTGTTCCTGCCGCCCTCCGATGCCAAGGTCGCCTATACGCAGGGCTCGGTCGATGCGTGGTCGACCTGGGAGCCGTATGTGAGCCAGGAGGAGGTGCTGTTCAAGTCGCGCCGCATCATCACCGGCGAAGGACTGACGCCCGGCCTGAGCTTCCAGGTCGCGACCCCCACCGCCATCAGGGACAAGCGCGCGGCGCTCGAGGACTTCGTCCAACGGCTTGCGGCGGCGCGTGCGTGGTCGCTCGGCAATGTCGAGAGCTATGCCGAGACCTGGGGCCGGCTGATGAACATTCCGTCCTCCGTACCACTGAACTGGCTCAAGCGTGCGAAGGTGCGCATCGTGCCGGTCGACGATGCCGTCGTCGCCGACGAGCAGAAGACGATCGACCTCTACAGGCGCACCGGCCTGATCAAGGAGCGGCTCGACGCGGCCGGCATCCTCGACCGTTCGTTCACTGCGGCGATCGCGAAGGGGGCGGGGCTTTGAGCTGTCAGCGCGTCACGTGATCTCACCGAACACACGTGACTCTCGGCGGCGTCGGCCGCTGAAAACCATAGCACCCTTCAGCGGTGATCCCACCGTCAGCCTCCACGCTATCAGGCTGACCTTCCCGTAACCGTCCCGGCCCGCGCCGGTGAACTTGGTGCCACACCAGCTACGCCACGTCACGCGGCACGATCGCGGCGCCTCCGCGAACCCGGGAGAAAAGGAGCCCGCTCCGATCCTCGATAGGTAGAGTGCCAAGACGCCTTAACTTGGCTCCCCGCCGTCAAGCGCTGCGCAGACGGCTAGGTCGGCATTGTCGACGGCAAGCGACCTATTCAGTGACTTGGAGCCTGTTGCTGCGCTTCTTGAACGCCCAGTGCGCTAATGCCTTGGGCTGGCGAACAGAGTCGCTTCCAGTCCGATGTGGTCCGAGAGGTAGTCTTGCGGGCCGGGGGTGACGATCCAGCGGATGCGTGACTTGAAAGCGCGCCGGCGCACACGCGAGACGTCGAGATTGAAGCCGTGAACCGCAGTCGCACGTTCGATGAACAGGTAGTCGATCCTGGATCCGGTCGGATTCGCGTCGTCCGGCTGCATTTCGTCGCAGTAGTAATCGACATTGTCCGACATCGTCGGCGTGGCAATGGCCGGATCATAGGCTTGCCGATATGCGTCGCTGGCGCGATAGACCTTACAGTTGGTATTGAAGTCGTTGTAGATCGGCTCGTCGCCGTCGCCGTGACGGTCGGTCAAGCCATCGCTCTTCATCGTATCAAACGGTACGGTCCGTAGGTCATAAAAGCCGGCCTGCTCCATCGCCGCGACTAGGTTGTGGTACTCGTCGGTGTCCGCGCCGATGTTGAGATCTCCGGCGACAATGGCCACGTTGGGTGGAAGGTGCGTCGCCTTGATAAATGCAATCAACTCGTCAATCTGCCTGCGTCTGACGTCGATCTTCTCCGCGTCAGTTGGGCCAGGCGGCAGAAGGCCGCCATCGCCGGCATAAAGATGCGTCGAATATAGCTCGATCGCACCGAAGCCAACCGGGATACGCGTGAGTTGCACCCCTTTGTTCGCCCATTTGTCGGAATCGAACATGTAACCCATCTCGCATCCGCCGGGCATGACTCGCGACACGCCGTCCGCCGCATAGACATGCCCGCCCCCATTTTCGATTGTCCGGGTCGGGCTGAGTACGAGGATCCCACTCTGCAGCTGCTTGTAGGCAAGGGAGCCGGCCGGTCCGTCTAAATGCTGCGCGTTGCCATGTGCCAGGATCGTATCCCTCGTATCCTGGTCCCAAGCCTCGATCAGCGATACGACGTCGTAAGCGAACACCCTTCGGCCGATTTCGTCGGCGCGCTCCGGGATAACCGGCTCTTCCTTGGCAGTTACTTCGAACACGCCAAGCACCGGCGCGACCAGCTGCATCAGCGCCTCAAATACGACCTCCTCCGGGATCGAGAAGAAGCTTATCAGCCAGTCGAGGTCGGAACTGAGATGTTCGATGATGTATCCGCCGAGCGAGAGGCTGTCGCCCACCAGCTTGCAAGTGCCGTTCAGCGGGTTGGCGGGCACGCCGCAGATTTCCACGATCGGCGGGAAGATGCGATCGCAGACATCTCCGACATCGGCCCCAATCATCTCCAGCGTCTTGCCGATGAAGTCAGCCGACGATACCCCAAGACAAGCCACGAAGTGGCCCACCCCTCCTGCAGCGGCGACGATCTCCTTGACTCCGACCTTCGCGCGCAGGCACCAGATGTTGTAGTGCAAGAATGAAATTCGTGTTGTGGAGGGGCCCGACAGGCGCCAAGCTGCGTCGGCAAACGAAGCCGTCGGCAGGGTCGTTCCCGGTGCCGCTCCCGGGTAGCGCAGCCTGGACAAGAGGCTGTGCATCGATTGCGGCGGGTAGAGTGCGTCGGCCTGCTGCGCGAGTTGATTGAACGACGTGGTGGGCATGCGCGCATCCTCCTGACTGGTGAATCAGCTTGCCTGGAACCGGTAGGCGAGCGTTGGCCAGGACAGCCAGCGTTCCGGCGCCCGTCTGACTTCCTGTTCGATCTTCTGGTTCACCCAGGCAGCGAGATCCTCCGGCTGCTTGCCGGCGGTGGGCAGTGTCGCCACCACTTCCACACGGTTGTCCCTAGGCGCTATCAGCGCCAGCGTGTAGCCGCTGCCGATCGCAAGCCTCAGAATGGCGGCCGGGGTCTTGGCGGGGCGCCCGAAGAATGGGCTGCGGACGAACTCGGTGCCCGGATGAATGTTGTCCATCATCGCGAACACGTTGCGGCCTTCGCGCATGTACGCGGCGAGCGCCGACGCACCGCCTTCGGCCCGAAAGTTCAGTGTGGTGCCTGCGTCCTTTAGCTCGGAGAGCCAGGGAGCATCATTCGATACCAGAACGACCACATGCTTTTTTTTCGCAGTGCCGAGCAGGCTCGCAAGCTCCGGGAAGTACCATCCGACAATCAGCAGCTTCTCCGATGCCGGCAGGTTCACATCGATCTGGCGTGTCTTCCATGCACTTAGATTGCCCATTGCCTCGAGCCAGGCCTGCTGATGAGCCGAGCTGAAATCGGCGCGGGCTCGAGGATGGGGGGCGGCGAGCAGCTTGCCTGCCCAGGCGAAGGCGTGGTCCGCGCAGGCCGGAACCGACTTCGTGACTGCGTCTACCTTCAGTCCGTGAATGCTGCTCAGGACGGTGTGCAGATCATTGGGCATTTCAAGACCCCGCCAGTTCGCATGTTCTGAGCGCGGCCTAGCGCGCGCCAAACATCCTGTCTCGCAGCTAACGATCGCAGGCGCCAGCCGATCGATCGTTGACGTGAATCAAGCCGCGGCGGACGAGTTGAATATATTTGAAAATACATCTTCAGCGTGAGGCAACGAACATGACGAGCGACATCAAACTCACCGACACGTCGGTCATCCTAGAAGGATCAACGACTGTGCTGCAGAGCGGCAACGTCAGGGTTCCCGTCGACGCGCAGGGCTATCCCGGCATGCTCAGAATCGAGTTTGACGGCGCGGAGGCCCACGCGGGACGTCTCTTGCTAGCCCCGGCTTGGTTGGGGCGAGCGATAATGGCATGCAACGTCGAGACCGTGCAGCTCCAGAGCCCGAAAGTGCCTCCGGCGGCGCGCGCGGCGCTCTCTCACTCCCAGGCTGACGAACTTGTTCTCAACGATGGCAAGCATTACGCCGGGGGCGTTTCGATTCACGGTGCAGCGAAACTCGAAGACGTGACCGTTAAAGGCGCCGCGCGGTTCGAGAAAACCGTTACCGCTCCAGACGGAATTGTCGCGGGTGGCGTTACGATCGCAGTCCCCGCACCGCCCGCATTGCAACCGGGTTTATCAGTTGCGAGCTCGCGCACCAGCATGGAGATCAGCTCGTCGACCATTCGTGTGACAACGAGCCATGTTGGGATGATGGGGCATCAACCCGCGCCGGACGTCCTTGACCTGGTCGCGGAGATCCGCAGTCTTCGCGACCGGGTGGCCGCGCTGGAGAAGAAAGCCGGGGTTCCCGTGCCGGCCTAGCCTCAAGAGCCTCCTCGCCTTGGTCGCGCTGTGACAAAGCCACATGCGATTCGTTCGTGTGATCCAACACCGTACTGTCTCGGATGATAGCAAGCTTCATTGAACGGCCGCTCCCGGTGCAGAGCTCGCCTCGGCAAGTAGGATGGGTTGAGCCGAAGGCGAGACCCATCAATCGGATGGTTGGCCAAGATGGGCTTCGCTGCTGCTCAACCCATCCTACGAATTGATCGCTATGGAAAACGCGCCTGATAGCTTGTCGTCATGAGCAATTGATGTGCCTCAAGCGGAGGTCGCAGCTCAAAGGATCGGAGGTCCCGAGCAAAATTCCGCCGGGTCTGACGGTAGTCTATTGATCTTGCATTCGGCCGTTCGTATCCGAGCTCCTGCATTGTTGGAAGCAGCACGGATAAGGTCAAGAGATGAGACGGGTGATCTTCTATTCATGGCAATCGGGCCTTCCGTCGAGGGGAAATCGCGGCTTCATCAGCGATGCGCTCGAGCGAGCTATTTGATCTGTCCCGCTGACCAAGGTCGATGCCTCACGGCTGCAAACCATCTCTTGGATTGTCCAGTCATTGGCCGTACGTTGGCTGGCGGTGACGGAATAATACCCAAAGCAAACACCATGGAGAACAGTTGGTCTGATGGATGAAGACGACCCGAGCGATCAAATCTCCCGGATCGAGGCGCGGATCGAAGAGCTTGCCGAGATGGCCGAGCGGTGTCGCAAGATCATTCTGGCCTCGAGGGTCGTGATCTATGTCGGTGCAGGATTGCTGCTCGGCGCGGTGCTGGGCCTGCTGGGATCCAATGCGGTCGTCGCCCTCGGGGCGATTGCTGCGGTGCTGGGCGGCATCGTGTCGCTCGGATCGAACGTCAGCACATTGCGACAGACCATGGCGGCAATGGCCGCCGCCGAGACGTTTCGCGCCGACCTGATCGGCAGGATCGATCTTCGTCTGGTTGGTGACGCGCGCCGAAGCGGATTGCAGCCTCGGTGACTCGCGCCGCCGGGTGTTGCACTCCGAGCGATCCGTTTGCGGGGGGCGGTGACGGTGCGCGAACTGACTGCACCGGATCAACGCGACCTGTCGAGCAAAGCGGGTTCAGGTAGGCTGTATCGCCTTGCCGTGCGCAGCCCGGGCTGCTATATATAAGCAACGCGCAAGAGTGCTGATCTCGCCGAGTGGCTCGAGACGGTCATGCATCTGTACGGTGAGCGCATTCTGTCGTTCGACATGCGGGCAGCGCGGATCGCGGGCCGATTGTCGGATCGGGCGAGGGGGCCTGGACAGGCGCCGGGCTTCGCCGACATCATCATCGCAGCGACCGCGCGCCGGCATCAATTGACGATCCTGTCGCGCAACCTCAGACATTTCGAGCCGCTGGATGTCTCCGTGCTGGATCCATTTGCGGACTTGCCGTGAACGGCGGTCCGGGTTCTGATCGGCAAGTAGCGTGGATTCGGCCTCGCGCGATGCCAATCAGCTCAGCCAATCAGCTCAATTGACGTGAGAGGATGGTTTCGCCGGCGCCCGACCTATCCTACGATAGCAATGAAAAAGAAGATGCAGGGAGTAAACCATGCTCAAGGGGATCGATCCGCTGCTCAATGCCGACGTGCTCTATGCTGTCAGGGCGATGGGGCATGGCGACCGTCTCGTGATCTGCGACAGCAATTTTCCGGCCGATGCGATCGCGCGGCAGACGGTGTTCGGCGAGCTCCTGCGCATCGACAATGTCAGCGCGGCACGGGCCGTCCAGGCGGTGCTGTCGGTGCTGCCGCTTGACACCTTCGTCGACGATGCCGCGGTCAGGATGGAGGTCGTCGGCGAGCCCGAGGTGGTGCCGCCGGTGCAGCAGGAGGTTCAGGCTGTGATCGACCGCGCCGAAGGCAGGTCCTGGCCGCTGGTCGGCGTCGAGCGGCACGCGTTCTATGAAAAAGCCAAGACCGCCTATTGCGTGATCGCGACCGGCGAGCGCCGGTTCTACGGTTGCTTCCTGTTCAGCAAGGGCGTGATCGCGCCGGACGCGCAGTGAGCATACTCCTGGCCGCGCTCACATGGGTGATGCGCGTCGTGTTCTCGTCGCGTAGCCAGGGCGAGCGCCCGCCGATGCCCAACGGTCGTCGGCGGGAGCGGCCCCGGGGAGAGGCCGGCCCCGCATGTCGCTACGCTCGTGGCGGGCTACGGACCGGTCACGGAGGCGGGAGCTGTTGGCTTGCGGTAGCAAATGGTGGCAATTTATGCTCCCCGGTCTTGGAGCATCCGATGGCATCTGTCGAAAAACTCAGCGTTGCGCTGACGAGCGAGCAGGTCTCAGCCCTCAAGACAGCGGTCGAGTCGGGCGAATATGCCACCACCAGCGAGATCGTCCGCGAGGCGGTGCGCGACTGGCAGCTTGAAGCGTGAGCTGTGCCGGGAGGACGTCAGGCGCCTGCGGCAGGCCTGGGACGAAGGCATCGCCAGCGGATCTGCTGCCAAGGTCGATATGAAGCAGCTGCGCACGGACGCCCGCGACGGCTGAAGGGAGCGAAGCAAGCCTCCCACAATGCCGATTGAGCTGGTCTGGTCCAACCAGGCCTGGTCCGATCTGCTCGACATCTACCTGCTGATCTGGGTCGATCAGCCAGCCGCCGCTGAGCGTCATCTCGACCGAATCGAAGCGAAATTCGAACTGCTGAGATCGCAACCGCGGATGGGCGCCCGCCGTTCCGATCCGCCCGTCCATGCGTATGCTGGTCGAGGCGCCTTACCTGCTGCTTTACCGAACCGTCCCCGACACGGACGAAGGTCCGGTTGACTCCGTTGAAATCATCCGCGTCATCGACGGCGACGACGTCCGACCGACGGCAAATCCGCCCTCATGGCTTTGCGGGTTCGAGTCCTGCATCACCCATCATCCGGCCGCGGCCGGCCCCATGACGTCTGGGCGATGGGCCAAACATAGCCGCCGCCTGAAGGCTCAGCCAGCGATGTGGTGTCGGCTTTTCGATCGATGTTGATATGGCCGTAGAAGGGCACTGGCGAGTATCGAGCAGATATTGACGGTCTGCGCGCCATCGCAGTCGCCGTCGTCGTCTTGCTTCATCTCAGGGTGAGTGGCTTCAGTGGCGCGGCGTTGCCGCCTCTATTTGCTCTCGGATGGCGTCCGGCTGTAGACCGTCTTGGCCGGATAGGTCGAGTTCGTGATCGTCAGCGTACTACCATCGAGATTATAGATGCTGGCGCCGTCGCGCGCCTTGTTCTTGACGAATGCCGACTTGCTGACGCCGACGACTGTCGCTTCCAATTGCGAGGCCCGGCTGATCTCATAGATGGCGCCGCCCTGATGGCGCGCGCTATTGGCCGTAAACCGGGCTTGCTCATAGCTCACATGCGAGCCGTAATCCTCGTAGGTTGCGCCGCCATCCTGCGATGCCCGATTGCCGGTGAACGAGCACTTCTGACATGTGACGACGACGCCCTCGCGGTTGACGTTGGCGCCGCCATAGACGGCCCGATTGCCTTCAAAGACGGTATCGGAGATCGTGAGATTGGCCTTGCCGTAGGCATAAATCGCTCCGCCTTCGAGTGCCTCGTTGTGCTCGAAGCGGCAATTGTGCAGCGTCATCTTGAATCCGATCGCGGCCTCGCGCGGCAGAAATTTCTTGCCGGCATGATAGGCAAGCAACCCGCCGCCCTTGCCGTTGTAAGTCCGGCCGACCGCGCGACCGTCACGCAGCGTCAATCCGTCGAGCAGCGCGTCATCGGCGCCATAGAGGACGTGCGCATATCGATAGCCGCCTTTGGCGGCCCTCGCGCTCAGAATTGTCCGCGCGCCGGCGGCGCGACGCTGCTCTAAGGCAGTTTCAGTGCCGGCAAACCCGCCGTACAGCTTCACGCCGTCGTAGAGAATGAAGGCCGCGATACGGCCGTCCTTCTTGGCAGGCCTGTACGTGCCGGCCTTGATCCAAACCGCCGCCTTCGAGGCCGAGGCGAGGTCGATGGCCGCCTGTAAGTCGGAGAACCCGGTTGCCCAGGAAAGTCCGTCCTGTGCCTTGGCCGGGTTGTCCGGAACGACATAGATGACCGGCGCGGATACGGCCTTGGCGCTGACCGCTGGCCGGATGTACTCGCCCTGATATTCGACCGCGCCGCTGTTCTTCACGTAAATCTGGACGAGTTTCTCGACCAAACCGTTCTTCAGCAGGAGCGCGCCGTCCAAGCCGGGCTGGTAACCGCGCGCATAAGCGGGCGCGGATTTAAGGGCAACGGGTTCCAACTCCCCCTTGAGGTTGCTGATGGGGATGAAGTCGGTCAGCGGCAGCGTGCTTCCCGCAGGAGCGAGCGAGCCGACCTCCGACACAATGTCCTCATGCCAATTATAGACCTTACCGACAACGCTGCGGATGAGGATCGGATTGCTGTTCGCACCTGTCCCCTGATAAAGGTCCGGGCCCAACGCGCTGCTGGCCTTGTTGCCCACGATTGTCACGTTGACGAGCAGTGGTGCCGAGCCGCCGTCGTTGCCGACGCCGCCGGCGCTCACGGCCGAGTTGCCTGTGAACAGCGTGTTGAAGACAAGCGGCGACGCGGCAAAGTCGTTGTAAAGGCCACCGCCTTTGTCGTTGCTGCGGTTGCCGATGAAGCGGCAGTTGATGAAGCGCGGCATAGCGCCGAGATCGTTGCTTACGCCGCCGCCGCGCAGCTCGGCTACATTGTCGATGAAATCGACATTGATGAAGGCGGCCTGGTCCGCGCCCGCCTTGTGCACATTGTAAACGGCGCCGCCCTTGGGCGAGTAGTTGTTCTTGAAGACGACGTTGCGCACAATGGGGCTGGTCATGAAGTTTCTCATGCCGCCGCCAACGACCATGTCGTTCTTGAGAATGTCGGCCGGCACGAGATGCATGCGGGGCTTGTCCGTCCCGTAAGAATCCGAGACCGTGAAGCCATCCAGAATGGCTCGGTTAGCGCCCATAATAATGGTCTTTGTGTTTTTCGTCTTGTCGCCCTTGCCGATATTGCCGCTGAGTATGGTTACATTCCTTCGAAAATCCCTTTGCTGCCGCGCCGTTTCGTTGCCTGAGAAGCCCCCATAGACGGCGATGTCCTCCTTGAGGACAAATGACTTGGTCTGATCGGTCGCATCGGGATAATACGTGCCACGCGCCACCCAGATTTCGTCGTTCTTAGAGGCCGCTGATAGTGCATCCTGCAGGGAATGGAACGGGGCATTCCAGGCGTGCCCGTCCCCCGCACTCTTACTTGCCTGATTCACGTACCAAGTTTTTCCGGAATCGGCTTGCGAGACGCCCGAAGCTAAGGTGACGATTGCAGCCGCAAAAAGTGCCGTGAAAAGGTGCTTCATCTTCATTCCTAATCGGGAATTGATCCGCGGCGCGTCGGCTGAATCCGTAGGCGTTCCAGCGAGCAGGGGTCTCTATCGAGCAGAGCGCAGTTCTATGCTGGGTCACAATGTAGCATGCTCTCGACGTCAATCGTTTGTGTTGATCTGAGTCAATCCGGCGCGAGCTCGGGGCCTTCGCTGCGATTTGGCTCTTTCTGACCTCTATGGGTTGGCTCGCCAGCCTGCGTTGCCATCAGCAGCGAACGGTTCTCGTTGTGGTGAATATGAAGCGGTACGCTGTCGCCAAATATCCGCGGTAGGGCATCTCAAAAATGCCGAGAACATCGCCGGACTGTTAGCAGGTCCGCTTACGCAAATGATGGTCAAAGCCATGATGTGCCTGTCCTCCGCTCGACTCAGGGTAGATCGTAGCAGAAATGCGGCGCGGCGAGATTGCGGGTGACAGTGCACTAAATCGTGCTGGGCCATCCGATGAAGTTGTTTCGTTCGATGGCCGATATTCGTCGTCTGTTCGATGAAGGATGACCAGCTCGCTCTCGGTGCGTTCGCGCCAGCGATTGCGGGATTGCGCTGACAGTGCACTTGACTATCTCGCTGACCAAGGTCGATGCCTCACGGCTGCAAACCATCTCTTGGATTGTCCAGTCATTGGCCGTACGTTGGCTGGCGGAGAGGGAATAGTGCTCAAAGCAAACACCATGGAGAACAGCTGGTCTGATGAACGAGGACGACCCGAGCGATCAAATCTCCCGGATCGAGGCGCAGATCGAGGAGCTTGCCGAGATGGCCGAGTGGTGTCGAAAGATCATCCTAGCCTCGAGGGTCGTGATCTATGTCGGCGCAGGATTGCTGCTCGGCGCGGTGCTGGGCCTGCTGGGATCCAATGCGGTCGTCGCCCTCGGGGCGATTGCCGCGGTGCTGGGCGGCATCGTGTCGCTCGGATCGAACGTCAGCACACTGCGACAGACCATGGCGGCAATGGCCGCCGCCGAGACGTTTCGCGCCGACCTGATCGGCAGGATCGATCTTCGCCTGGTGGGTGACGCGCGCTGAAGCGGATGGCAGCTTCGGTCGCTCGCGCCGCTGGGTGTCGCCCTTCGATCGATCCGTTTGCGGGGGGTGACAGCGCGCGAAACTGACTTCGCCGGCTCAACGTGACGAGGCTCAACGGGCTTCGGGGAAGCGACGCCGGGGAGGGACCTGTCCCGCATGTCGCTGCGCTCATGGCGGGCTACGGGACTGGTCACGGAGGCAGAGAAGGGAGTCCAGCGCCGGGCGAGCGCCGCGAGACCTCGCCCGGTGCCACGCCGCGGTTTCAATCAGAAGCGGCTCAGCGGCAATTCCAGGTCGTTCCTTGCGCGCAAACCGCGTTCGGGCTGTCACCACCATAGATCTGATAGGGGTATTCGCCTTTGCGGTAATAGCCATAGGCGTGGGGGTTCACTCCGTAGTAGGCGGGCGCCTCGTAATACGCCGGGCCGCCGTAGACCGGACCATCATAGTAATCATAGGCGTCGCGGCTCGCGGCGATCGCAAGACCGGTGCCGATGGCACCCGCCGCAAGCGCCGCGCCGACCGCAGCGCCGCCGCCGCCGTGCCAGCGCCCATTTCGCGCGTCGGCACTGGTCGGGGCCAGGGCGCCGATCGCGAGTGCAGTCAATGAAGCAATTGCGGCCGTGCGGCCGAGCAGAGCTGTTTTGGTCGACATATCAGGCCTCCAGTGAAGTGCGCCGTGATCGGCGGATGTCTCCGGTGTCCGGCTCTGCCAAGAACGGTTGACGAATGTCAGAGCCGGCCGGCAAACGGATGATCGATTGCGGTTCTTGATCCGACCTCGCTCGAGGAGCTGGCGACTGTCCAAAGCGAATGTCAGGTCCACCACACTAGAACCGCTGCTGCGCTTCGGAGTTCCGGCCCGGCCCGAACTTCCATGCGATCGGACCGGTGCCGCTGGGCACGCGGAGGAGGGGAATGGCTCATGCTTTGCCGACCCGGCAGCCCGGAGCCAACTCATCACCGTGACGGTGCATTCCAACAACTGAAGACGTTTGAAGGGCGTCGATGATGCTGGCCGCTATGACCCGATGAACTCACGCCATCCCGAGTTGCACGACGGGCAATCTCTGCATGGCGCGCATGCGCCAACTGCCCGTCGAGCCAGTTTGTCGCGGACTCATCACTTGCCACGTCGGGCAAATCACCTCCACATTTCCGCGCATCCCGGCTCGCTGAAGAGGGACGTTTCGCGATCGTCACGAGCGTCGAGCCGGAAGATGCGATGGGCGCGTTGCTCTGCAGCCGGGTGTCACAGCCGGGCCGACGAACGGAGCGATGCGACGGCGAAATGGTGTGGTCCTGGCATCGCGGTGCTGATGCCAAGTCGGCGGTGATGATGATCCGCCGGCGACGGGGGCAAGACAGCCGATCCCCGGGGAGAGCGCCTATAACCCGTTCAAACCGTCGCGCAGGGAAGGCCGGATATTGGGCTGAACCTGTGGTTCTGCCGCGTGCTTTCTGCTGCACGCGGACCGCGGGTATCAGCCGATACCCGGTCTTCCCTGCGCCTCTTCTTCGAGGAGAAGAGGACCAAAGGACGCAAAGCCCGGGTGCCATCCGCCGCGGGAGCGCGACGTCATGGCCTCGCTGTTCGACCTGTTCGGAACATGCGCGTTTGCCGGCAAGCCCGTCATCACGACGCCGCGCGGGAGCAGGGAGGTTGCAGCCATTCCGCTTGGGTGTTCGGACGGCGTCGTCTCACCCCATCGTGGCCAGCCGAACCGCCAGCGCACACGCCCGGTCGTATTCGTCCAGGTTGATCCATTCGTCGATCGTGTGCGGCTCGTTCTGGCCGGTGCCGAAGGTCACGGTGGGGATGCCGTAGCGGACCATCCAGTTGGCGTCGAGGCCGCCATTGCCGGCGCGCAAGGTCGGTGTGGCGCCGATGTCGGAGACGGCGGCCGTGGCGCGCTTGACGACGGGAAGGGTCTCCTTCATCCGGAACGGCGGAAACTCCGTCACGGCCTTGAACTTGACGCGGCCGGACTTGCCGTCGCTGTTGGTGACGCGCTTGGCGGCGGTCTCGAATGCCGCCTTGTAGGCGTTGCTGATCTCGCGGACGAACTTGGCATCGTGGCTGCGGCATTCGCCGCGGACATGGACGTAGTCGGTGACGACGTTGGTGGCGTCGCCGGCCGGGCGGCCTTCGCCGCCGGTGACCGGGCCGACATTGCTGGTGCCTTGCTTGGCGTCCTTGCCCTTGCCCTTCACCACCTTGCCGAACCAGCCGCCGGCTTTGACCTCGGCGAGCGCGAGCGCCAGGATCATGGTGGCGCTGATGCCGCGCTCCGGCGCGACGCCGGCATGCGAGGCGCGGCCGAAGATCTCGACCTCCCAGCGGTCGGCGCCGACGGCACCGATGGTGACGCTGGAGGCCGAGCTGCCGTCGAAATTGAAGGCCATCTCGGGCGCGCCGAGGTCATCCGTGTTGACGTGGCGCGCGCCATGGAGCCCGCTCTCCTCGCGCACGCAGAACAGCAGGGTGATCGGCGGATGATCGAGCTTTTGCCTGACAAGCTCGGCGGCGAGCGTGACGAGGATGCCGCAGCCGCAGCGATTGTCGCCGCCGAGCGCGGTCTTGGCCTGATTGACGATCTTGCGACCAGCGATCTTCGGCTGCGCGCCGGCGCACAGCGGCACCGTGTCCATATGGGTCATGAACATGATCCGCGGCTGATTGTGCTGGCTGCCGCGGCCGGGCAGCTCGACAATCAGGTTGCCGGTCTCGGTCGGCAGCGGAATGCGCGTATTGGCATCGTCGAGCCGCATCGCCTTGGCCGGCACGCCGGCCTGCTTCAGCGCCGCCATGATCTCGCGTCCGATCGCCTTCTCCTGTCCGGTCACGCCCTGGACGGCCAGAAAACGCATCAGACGATCGGTGGCGGCGGCGGTGTCGACGGACATGAAGCGATTCCCATGATGAACGATGTGCCCGGAGCATCCAGCCGGGCGGCCGGTTGCGCAAGGGGGCTCGCATTGGTTTCGCCGCCTGACTCTTTTCCGATGCCTCGATCGTCTTCATGTCATCTGGACATTGGAGCATCAAGATGAGCCTGAAAGACAAGACGATCGTCGTGACCGGCGGAAGCCGCGGCCTTGGCCTGGGAGTCGTGGAGGCCCTCGTCGATCGCGGCGCCAAGGTGACCGTCGTCGCGCGCGGAACCGAGGCGCTGAACGCGATTGCTGCGCGCCTGGGTGTGGCCACGATCGCGGCCGACGTCACCGACGAGGCCGCTGCGCATCGCATCGTCGGCGATATCAGCCCCGACATCCTGATCTTGAACGCCGGCACAACGCCGCTCATGGGCCGGCTGGATCGGCTGACCTGGAGGGATTTCTCGGCTGCCTGGGAAACGGACGTCAAGGCGGGCTTGTACTGGATCCAGGCGGCGCTCAAGCTCCCGCTCAAGCCAGGAAGCCGCGTGCTGGTCGGATCGAGCGGCGCGGCGGTGGGTGGTTCACAGATGTCAGGCGGCTACGGCGGCGCCAAGCGCATGCTCTGGTTCATGGCGAAATATGCCAACGGCGTGTCGCAGGACGACAGACTCGGCATCCGCTTCCAGGCGATCGTGCCGCGCATGATGATCCTCGGCACGGGAGTGGGGGATACGGCCGCGGGCGCTTATGCCGGGTCCATGGGCATCACGCCGGAAGCGTTCGTCGCCCGTTTCGGCGCGCCGATGCCGCCGCGCGCGTTCGGCGATCGCGTCGTCTCCGTGCTGGAGGACCCGCGATTCGCCGATGGTGTCGTGTTCGGTCTGAATGGCGACGACGGTGTGACGGTGATGGAAGGAGCGGCAGCTTGAGTGACGGACCACAGGATCAGCAAGACGCGCGCAGGGCCGAGCTCATGGCCCTGGCAGAGCAGTTGCGGCCCGAGCTGCATCGCTATTGCGCGCGGCTGATGGGGTCGGTGATCGACGGCGAGGACGTCGTGCAGGACACCCTGACGAAGGCGCTCGTCGCCGTGGGCGAGATGCGGGACCTCGCGATGCTGCGCGCCTGGCTGTTCCGGGTCGCGCATAACCGGGCGCTGGACCTGCTGCGCAGCCGTGCGATCCGGGCGGTCGAACCGATCGAGGCCGCTGACGACGTCGCCGATGACGCCGCACCGGATGCCGTGGAGGTGATGATGCGCGACGAGGCGATCAGGACGGCGGTGTCGCGCTTCACGGAGCTTCCGATCCCTCAGCGGAGCGTGCTCATCCTCAAGGACGTGCTCGACGAGCCGCTCGCCGACATCGCGGCGTTGCTCGGCCTGACGTTGGACTCGGTGAAGGCGCATCTCGCCCGCGCCCGCGCGCGGCTCTCGGGGATCAACGCCGTGGCCGAGGCCCGGCCGGCGGCGAGACCGGCGTCCGATGCGGTGGCGCGCTATGCGAGCCTGTTCAACCGGCGTGATTGGGACGGCCTGCGCGCGCTGCTGGCGCACGACGTCAAACTGCACCAGTCCACTCATCCCATCCGTGTCGGCCCGGCCGATGTCGGGATGTTCTTCAGCATCTACGCCGGGATGGACGGCGTCTGGCTGGCGCCCGCCTGGCTCGAGGGCCGGGAAGTGATCGCCGTGTTCGAACGCCATGGCGATCCGCAGCCCAGCTACTTCATGTGGCTGAGCTGGCGCGACGGCAAGATCAGCTTCATCCGCGACTACCGCTACGTCCGCTATGTCATCGCCGATGCAGAGCTGGCACTCGTCCCACTAGTCTGAGCACCCAGGCCGGCAAGGGCTTGATCCACGTCAACGAGGGACGGTCGCGTCAGGACCATATTCTGACGAGAGAGGTCCGAGATGCAGCTCTTCAACTCGACGCGAAGCTACGGCGCAATTCCGCAGACGTTGCATTGGCTGACGGTCGTGCTCGTGGCCGTCGCCTGGGCGCTTGGTGTCTTCGGTGACGTGCTGCCCAAGGGCGCACCGCGCGAATCCGGCCTGTTCATCCACGTGACGGCTGGGATCGCGATCCTCGCGCTTCTGGCCGCGCGCCTGGCTTGGCGGCTGGCCGATCCATCTCCGCCGCCCGAGACGACCGAATTCGCCACATGGATGGGAAAGTGGCAGGATCCGGCCGCGCGTTTCGCGCACTACGCCCTCTATGCGCTGCTCCTTGCCGTGCCTGTCGTTGGAATCGTGTTGCAGTTCGCGCGCGGTGATGCCTTGCCGCTGTTTGGCATCGCCGAGATCGCGTCGCCCTGGCCCAAGGACCGCGCTTTTGCTCACAACGTCAAGGAAGTGCACGAAATTCTCGCCCACGCCCTCGTCATCGTGGCCGCGATGCATGCGGCCGCCGCGCTGATCCATCACTGGATCTTCCGGGATCGGACGCTCCTGCGCATGCTGCCTCATTCGGACGACTAGGGGAGGCGACAGGCCTGTCGGGAATGACGGATTGCGCCGTCGCTTCAGGCGCCGTGACCGAACGGTCGCGATCCGATCGATCACTCCGCTCATGGTTCGGATTGCCAATCCCCCAGGAAACACGGCCGGGAGACTCGCCAATGCTGGAGTATCGCGTCAACGCCCGACGGATCGATGCGCATGAAAGCGTCGCAGACTGCAAGGATGCGACCGTGGTGCTCGATACCGACGTCAAGGGACGGCGGGATGCATTCAACCCGGCCGAGCTTCTTCTCGCCGCGGTTGCCGCCTGCATGATCAAGGGAATCGAACGCGTGACGCCGATGCTCAAGTTCTATGTTCGTGGCGTCGAGGTGCGACTGATCGGCGTCCGTCAGGACAGCCCGCCGATGATGGCGTCGATCGATTACGAGCTGATCGTCGACACCGATGAAGATGACCGCCGGCTCGAGCTGCTTCATCAGAATGTCAGGAAGTATGGAACGATTTCCAACACCGTGGCCGCCGCGACGAAGCTGCAAGGCGTGATCAGGAGAAAGACATGAGCCGTCTTCACGTCCACCCTGAAAGCCACCTGGTGGCGCGGATCGGATGGCTCAGGGCGGCCGTTCTGGGAGCCAATGACGGCATCATTTCGACTGCAAGCCTGATCGTCGGTGTTGCTGCGGCAGCAGCGACACGAAACGACGTCCTGATCGCGGGTGTCGCGGGATTGGTCGCGGGAGCGATGTCGATGGCCGCCGGTGAATATGTCTCCGTCAGTTCGCAGTCGGATACGGAGCAGGCCGACCTTGCACGGGAGCGCAAGGAGCTGAGCGACAACCCCGCATTTGAACGCGACGAGCTTGCCGATATCTACGTCAAGCGAGGTGTGGATCAATCCCTTGCGCGGCAGGTGGCCGAGCAGTTGATGGCGAAAGACGCGTTGACGGCTCATGCGCGCGACGAATTGGGAATCTCGGAGATCACCGCAGCGCGGCCCATCCAGGCCGCCGTGACCTCGGCCATGATGTTTTCGGTCGGAGCCGCCATGCCCTTGCTGATGGTCGTCGTGTCGCCCGCCAACTTGCTGGTCCCGATCGTCTCCGCGGCTTCTCTCGCCTTTCTCGCGGTGCTGGGAGCGATCGGCGCAAAGGCAGGCGGGGCCAACATTCCGCGCGCCACCTTTCGCGTGACGTTCTGGGGGGCCTTCGCCCTGGGTCTCACCGCAGGCATCGGAAAGTTGTTTGGGGCCGTCGTTTGAAGCGCGGGCAAAGCTTGCGTGACGGTCAACGGCGTTACCGCCGTCTCGTGTCGAGGTTGCGGCGGTGTCGCGGTGTCGTCGACGCCGGCATTGTTTCGAGAAATTGAAGACCCAATTCGGTCCAGGCGCCATTATCAACCGGCCCGCGAGCCGCCACATCGGCGTCACGAGCATTCGATGGGCGCGACCCTCACGTCACGAGGACGCCGCCGAGGCGGCAATGCGCCCGATGCCGTGGTCGTGAGGAGCGAGCGGTGGACGGACAGCAAGCGCCGGGCGGATCCCAGCTGACGATTCTGCATGAGGAGCGTCCCCCGGCGGACCCGCGCGCCACATCCAGGGCGTCCGTGGGACGTGCGCTGTGGTCGCTCGTCGGGCTCGGCCTGATGATCGGAATGCTCGTCGCGCTGCCATGGATGGTCGAGTATGTGACCGTCGGCCAATATCTCGTCCACACCGATGACGCCTATGTCAGGATGAACGAAGTCCCAGTCAGGTCGGCGGTGTCCGGCCTGGTCAGGGACCTGCTCGTGACCGACAATCAGGAGATTGTTGCGGGACAGGTTCTGGCGCGGATCGAGCACCGGGACGAGCGCGCCGCGACGGTCGCGCTGAACGACGTCATCGCTCCCGTCGCCGGCGTCGTGGCCGCAAGCGGTCTCCATGTCGGGGACGCCGTGACGGCAGATCGGTCGTTGATGGCGGTGGTCACGCCGGGCGAGTCCCACGTCATCGCTGCCCTCGCGGTCTCCGAGATCACCTATGTCGCGATCGGACAGGCGGTCACGATCGACGTGCCCGGTCTGCCCTCCGTCCGGCTCTATGGGCATGTCGCGGATGCCGAATTGATCGGCGCGGCGTCCGGCTCGCCAGACGGCGAAAGCCGGATTGCGCTGAAGATCAGCCTGCTGAAGGCGGCCATGCCCGCCGGATTGCGATCCGGCATGGCTGTCGGCGCGACGATCCTGACCGGCCTGACCGGGACGGAGCGGATGGTCTCGCAGATCCTGCAGAAGAGGGCGCAGAGGACCTGCCGCTGCGAGCAGGATCTCCAACCCGCGTCGGTGCAGCGGCGCATCTGACCACGGCATCCCCACGCGACGCGCGGCGCCCGCGATCAGCCGCGGCTGAGCTCCTGCACGCCGTCGTGAACCTGGTAGACGACCTTGCCCTCGCGCCAGGCGAACGCGCCGCCGGGCTCGCGGCAGACGATGCCGGCTTCCGGAATCAGCTTGTCGCAGAGCATGACGATGATGTCCTCCAGCGGTGCGCTGGTGTCGTTCTCCTCGGTCATCCGGTCGATCGAGATCTCGCCGCCCTCGACGCCGTCGTCGATGTGGACGATGAAGATCTCCTCATGGCCATGGATGCCATGCGCCGTCACCCGAAACACTTCCCCCTTGTACTCGAATTCCCGAACCATCGCGTCCGCCCATATGAGTTTGTTGATTGCCGTTTCAAGCGGGGACGGAAACTAAGAGCGCGCAGCGCGAGGGTCAAGAAAAGTCGGTGTCGGGAATCCGACAAAATACAACGGGTGCGAACGCATGCCACGGGTGTGCGCGCATGTTCGCTGCACGACGGCAATCCGTGCATGCCGCTCATGCGCGAACTGCCCGTGGAGCCGATTTGTCGTAAACTAATCAATTGCACTCGGGCAAATCACCGTCACATTTCCGCGCATCCGGCTCGCCGAAGAGGGACGTTTCGCGATCGTCACGAGCGTCCGGCCGGGATCGCGAGCCCATGTGTGAGGCCATGTGTGCCGTCTGATAGTCGAGCGAAGAATTCGCGGTGCTGCGGGACGATGGCGGGCTCAGGCGCCCGCATCATGCGCTTTGATGACCGCCACGAATGCCTCGCCGTAGCGCGCGAGCTTGACCGTGCCGGCGCCGGGGATGCTCGCAAGCTCCGCGACGGAGCGCGGATGGCGGGCCGCCATTTCGGCTAGCGTCTTGTCGTGGAAGATGACGTAGGGCGGCACGTTCTGGGCCTTGGCGAGCTCCATCCGCCGGACGCGCAGCTTCTCGAACAAGTCGCGGTCGAGGTCAGGAAATGTCGTCGTGGTCTGCCGCTCCCGAGCCTTGCGGTCGCGCCTGGTCTTCTTCAGCACGCGCAGGCTGAGTTGCGGCTTGTCGCGCAGGAACTGGCGGCCCTCGGGCGAGATCGACAGGCCGCCATGGCCGGCGACGTCGACGCTGATCAGCCCATGCGCGACGAGCTGGCGGACGATGGAGCGCCAGGCGTTGCGGTCGTGCTCCTTGCCGATGCCGAAGGTGGAGAGCTTGTCATGGCCGAGCCGTTCGATGCGCTCGTCCGTCTCGCCGAGCAGCACCGCGACGACGTGGGCCTGGCCGAAGCGCTCGCCGGTGCGGTGGATGCAGGACAGCAGCTTCTGCGCGGCGATGGTGCCGTCGAAGGTCTCGGGCGGGTCGAGGCAGATGTCGCAATTGCCGCACGGCGCGCAATCGTCGCCGAAATAGCGCAGCAGCACCTGGCGCCGGCATTGGCAGGTCTCGGCGAAGCCGAGCAGCGCATCGAGCTTGCGGCGCTCGGTGCGCTTGCGCGCATCGGGCGCGTCCGACTCATCGATGAAGCGGCGGCGCAGCGCGATGTCCTCGGCGCCGTACAGCATCAGGGTTTCCGATGGCAGGCCGTCGCGGCCGGCGCGGCCGGTCTCCTGATAGTAGGCCTCGATGCTGGACGGCAGATCGGCATGCAGCACGAAGCGCACGTCGGGCTTGTCGATGCCCATGCCGAAAGCGATGGTGGCGACCATGATCAGCCCCTGCTCGAGCTGGAAGCGACGCTGGTTCTTCTCCCGCGCCTTCATCTCCATGCCGGCATGATAGGGCAGCGCCGGAAAGCCGTGGTCGCTGAGCGAGGCGGCGACCTCCTCGGTCTTGCGCTTGGACAGGCAATAGACGATGCCGCTCTCGCCCTCGCGGGATTTCAGGAAGGCGAGCATCTGCTGCATCGTGCTGGTCTTCTCCGCCGCGCCGTAGCGGATGTTCGGCCGGTCGAAGCCGGCGATGAAGCTGTTGCCGTCGCCGATCGAGAGATGCTCGACGATCTCGGCCCGCGTCGGCGCATCGGCGGTGGCGGTGAGCGCGATGCGCGGGATCGTCGGGAACAGCCCGGCGAGACAGTCGAGGGCGCGGTATTCGGGCCGGAAATCATGGCCCCATTGCGAGACGCAGTGCGCCTCGTCGATGGCGATCAGCGACAGTTGCGCGGCCTTGAGACGCTCCAGGTTCTCCGGCCTGAGCAGCGTCTCGGGCGCCATGTAGAGCAGGTCGAGCTCGCCGCGTTCGATGTCCTGCCACAGCAGGTCCTTCTCGGCGCCCCAGAGCCGCGAGTTCAGCGCCGCGGCCTTCACGCCGGCCTGCCGGAGCGCGGTGACCTGGTCCTCCATCAGCGCGATCAGCGGCGAGATGATCAGCCCGAGGCCGGGACGCGCCAGCGCCGGGATCTGGTAGCACAGCGATTTGCCGCCGCCGGTCGGCATCAGCACGAAGGCATTGTGTCCGGCGATCACGTGCTCGACGATGTCGCGCTGCCGCCCGCGAAAGCTGTCATAGCCGAACACGGCCTTGAGGATCGAGAGCGGATCGGCGGTCATGGGAACGCACTTCTTCGGCAGACGGAGGGACTGGATAAGTCCCGTTGCGGGACGCCGCCGTCAAGCGAAAGCTGCCCGATGACGCGCATTTCAGCGGCGCGGAGAAGCATGGCGGGGACAGTGGCAGGGGCGCGTTGGACAAGCCGACGAGTTATGGCAGAATCGACTTGCATCGCATTATGTTCCGATCCTGATACGAGCATGGGCTGCCGGGGCGAGCTGGGTGCCTTGGCACCTCGCCGGGCGCAAGGTGGTGCTGGTCGATGCCGATCCGCAGTGGTCGGTGGTGCGGCTCGCCGAGCGGCAGCGTGCGCTCGCCATGCAAAGCTCGGGCGCGTGGCGCCGCGAGATCGCGAAACATGTTGAACCGTTGGAATTCGCTTCGACGTCGCCGTGTCGTATACGGTGGCGGTCGGTCGAGGCCGGTCCGCAAAGAGACGCGCGCGCAGAGTTGGTGACGAGGGTGCTTGCAGATCTGTTTGAAGGCCCGGTCGTGGTCGTGGCCTCCAGCCTCTCGCTGGCGGACGACGAACTGTTTGCCGAGGAGCGCGCTCATGTTCAAGCCGCGGTCGCCAAGCGGCGGGCCGAGTTCGCGACCGCGCGGGTCCTGGCGCGCAGGGCGCTGGCCGCGCTCGGAGCTCCGCCGGTGGCGCTCGTCCCGGCGCCGGATCGCGCGCCGGTGTGGCCGCCGGGCTATGTGGGAAGCATCTCACATTGTGCCGATCATTGCGCCGTGGCCGTAGCCCGAAGCAGGGATGTCTCGTCGCTCGGACTGGATGTCGAGGACCTGCGCGAGCTCGATCCGTCGATGCGCGACCTGGTGCTTACGCCGGCCGAGCGGCGATGGCTTCGCGCGCAGCCGGACGCCTTGCAGCCGATGCTGCCGATCGTGATCTTCAGCGCGAAGGAAGCCTACTACAAATGCCAATATCCGATCACGCGCGGCTTCCTGGATTTCCAGGACGTCGAGCTCACGATCGCATGGGCGGCAGGCACGTTCGAGGCGCGCGTCGTGAGAGAGGGATGGCCGGCTGCCATTGCTCGCCTCGCCGGACGCTTCCTCATCGCTGACGGCCGGGTCAGTTGCGGCGTGACGTTGGCGAAGGGCTGATCGCGCGGATGCAGCCTGGAGTTGGGCCGAGCCTGCGTCCTGGCGGCTGCGCCGGAGAGCCGCGCCATCGCCATCCCGGCAAACCTCCGGACGACGAGCAGCTTACCGCAGTCGCTAAACATGATGCGCTGCAAACGTGGCGAAAATGCGCTTGACATGTTTAGTCATTCGCAATCTACTAAACAAAATACTTAACTCGGACGGATGGTCCGGGGCCACGGGGAAACGCTTGCGGCTCGCGCTGTCGTTGTGACGGCGCCGCTCGCCGCGGGCCATGCATCGCCGTCACCCACGCGAAGCGGGGACGGCGCCAACAGGGAGGGAGTGCCAGATGAAGTTGCTGCAGACATTTGCACTGACGGCGACGGTCGCCGCCGCGACCGTGCTCGGCGCATCCGCGCCGGCACGCGCCGAAGGAAAGACCATCACCTTGTGCTGGGCCGCCTGGGACCCGGCCAATGCGCTGGTCGAGCTGTCCAAGGACTTCACCGCCAAGACCGGCGTCAGCATGAAGTTCGAGTTCGTGCCGTGGCCGAACTTCGCCGACCGCATGCTCAACGAGCTGAACTCCAAGGGCAAGCTGTGCGACCTGATGATCGGCGACTCCCAGTGGATCGGCGGCGCCGCCGAGAACGGTCAATATGTCAAGCTCAACGAGTTCTTCGATAAGGAAGGCATCAAGATCTCCGACTTCATGCCCGCCACCGTGGCCGGCTACGCCGAATGGCCGAAGGGCACGCCGAACTACTGGGCGCTGCCGGCGATGGGCGACGCCAACGGCTGGACCTATCGCAAGGACTGGTTCTCACGGCCCGAAATCCGCGAGGAGTTCAAGAAGAAGTTCGGCCGCGAGCTCGACGTGCCCAAGACGCAAGCCGAGCTGAAGGACATCGCCGAGTTCTTCCAGAAGCGGGTGATCGACGGCAAGACCGTCTACGGCGCGGCGATCTTCACCGAGCGCGGCTCGGAAGGCATCACCATGGGCGTCACCAACGCGCTCTATCCGTTCGGCTTCAAGTATCAGAACCCGAAGAAGCCGTATGACATGCAGGGCTTTGTCAATTCCGACGACGCCGTGAAGGGCCTCGAATTCTACAAGGCGCTGTACAAGTGCTGCACGCCGCCCGGCTATTCGAATGGCTACATGCAGGAAGGGCTCGACGCCTTCAAGTCCGGCCAGGTCGCGCTGCAGATGAACTGGTTCGCCTTTTTCCCGGGCCTCTACAAGGACCCCAATGTCGGCGGCGACAAGATCGGCTTCTTCGTCAACCCGGCGCAGAAGGAGAAGGGCTCGCAGCTCGGCGGGCAGGGCATCTCGGTGGTGGCCTATTCGCCGAACCGTGCCGAGGCGCTGGCCTACATCAAATGGTTTGCCTCGCTCGACACCCAGAAGAAATGGTGGGCGCTCGGCGGCTATAGCTGCCACAAGGGCGTGCTCAACGACCCCAACTTCAAAAACACCGCGCCGTTCGCCGCCGACTTTCTGGTGGCGATGGACCAGGTGGTCGATTTCTGGGCCGAGCCGTCCTACGCGCAGCTCCTGCTCGCCATGCAGAAGCGCGTCCACGACTATGTCGTCGCCGACCAGGGCACCGCCAAGGGCGCGCTCGACGGGCTGATCGCCGACTGGACCAAGGTCTTCAAGGAGGACGGCAAGCTCTGATGGCCGCGGCACCTCGCGCACACGCGGGATTCGCCACGACAATCCCTCCGGCGAGCTTCGGCTTGCCGGGCGGACCAACCAGTCTCACCGCCAGCCAGAAGCAGCCAGTGAAGCAGTCCCTCGCATGACCGACCAAACCGGACTGAGCAGCCTCGTCGACCGCGCCGCCCTCGTGACGCCGCCGGTCGTGGCGGGACGCGTGCGCGGCCTGTCCGAGCGCGCCATCGCCTGGCTGTTCATCACGCCGACCATGCTGCTGCTGCTCGCGATCAACATCTTCCCGTTGATCTGGACCATCCGGCTGTCCTTCACCAATTATCGCGCGAACCGTCCGAACGCCACCGTGCTCGATGTCGGGCTCGCCAACTACCAGTCGATCCTGACCGATCCGGACGTCTGGGCGGCGATGACGGTGACCGCGCGCTTCGTGTTCTGGACCATCCTGATCCAGACCGTGCTGGGCTTCACCCTGGCCTGGCTGATCGACAAGAAATTCCGTGGCCACGGCCTTTGGACCACGTTGATCCTGCTGCCGATGATGCTGTCGCCGGCCGTGGTCGGCAATTTCTGGACCTTCCTGTACCAGCCGCAGATCGGCCTGTTCAATTACGTCATCGCCGCCGTGACCGGCATGCCGGCGTCGTCGTTCCAGATGCTGGCGCAGGTGCCGCTGGCGCCTTGGGCCATCGTCGTCGTCGACACCTGGATGTGGACGCCCTACGTGATGCTGATCTGCCTCGCAGGCCTGCGCTCAATTCCCGACTACATCTATGAGGCGGCCGAGGTCGACCGCGCCTCGCCGTGGCGGCAGTTCTGGTCGATCACGCTGCCGATGGCGCTGCCCTTCATCATGCTCGCGGTGTTGTTCCGCGGCATCGAGAACTTCAAGATGTTCGACATGGTCAACCTGCTGACCGGCGGCGGTCCAGGCTCGACGACCGAGGTCGCCTCGATCACCTTGAAGCGCGAGGCGTTCGAAAAGTGGCGCACCGGCTATTCCTCGGCGTTCGCCATCATCCTGTTCGTCACCGTGTTCGGTCTCGCCAACATCTACGTCAAGGCGCTCAACCGGGTGAAAAGCCGATGACCGGTCTCGCAACCGCCCATTCCGTCGTTGATCCGTCGCCGCTGACCAAGCGGATCGCGGCAACCGTGGTGATCGCCTATGCCCTGATCACTTTGGTGCCGCTGCTGTGGATCTTCATGACCGGATTCAAGTCGCCATCGGACGCGATCGCCTATCCGCCGAAGCTGGTCGCCGAGCCGAGCCTGGAGGGTTACTGCAACCTGTTCACGACCCGGACCCGGCAGGCCCCGGAGTACATGGCCAAGCTGCCGCCGGCCGCCAGCCTCTGCGACCGCATCTCGCGCGGCCGCAACATGGTGGTCGCGGGTCCATCGAACTACATCCCACGCTACGTCAATTCGCTGGTGATCGCGTTCGGCTCGACCGCGCTGTCGGTCGTGCTCGGAACGCTTGCGGCCTACGCCTTCTCGCGCTTCAAGGTGCCGCTGAAGGATGACCTTTTGTTCTTCATCCTGTCGACGCGGATGATGCCGCCGATCGCGGTCGCGATCCCGATCTACCTGATGTATCGCGAGCTCGGCCTGTCCGACACGCGGCTCGGCATGATCCTGCTCTATACGTCCGTCAACATCTCGCTCGCGGTCTGGCTGCTCAAGGGCTTCATGGACGAAATCCCGCGCGAATACGAGGAGGCGGCGATGGTCGACGGCTACACCCGCCTGCAAGCCTTCTTCAAGGTCGTGTTGCCGCAGGCCACCACCGGCATCGTCGCCACCGCGATCTTCTGCCTGATCTTCGCCTGGAACGAATATGCCTTCGCGGTGCTTCTGACCTCGGGCACGGCGCAGACTGCGCCGCCCTTCATTCCGATTATCATCGGCGAGGGCGGCCAGGACTGGCCGGCGGTTGCGGCGGGCACCACGCTGTTCCTGATCCCGATCGTCGTGTTCACCGTGCTGCTGAGGAAACACCTGTTGCGCGGCATCACCTTCGGAGCGGTGCGCAAATGAGCGAGTCGATCCGGAACATGCCTGCCGATGTGGCCACCACGCGCTGGCCACGGGCGCTGCGGCGCGGCCCGATGGAGACGCTGGCGACGATCCTCATTGCGGCGGGCGTGCTGATGCTGCTGCAGCCGTTCGCGCTGGTGCTCTACACCTATTCCTTCATCACCACGCTCGCTGGTGTCGTGATGTTCACCATCGTCTCCAAGTTCCCGGACTGACGCCATGGCCGAGATCCGGATCGAGAACCTGTTCAAGGAGTTCGGCGGCTTTGCCGCCGTGCGCGGCACCAGCTTCACGATCGCCGACGGCGAGTTCTTCTGCCTGCTCGGTCCGTCCGGCTGCGGCAAGACCACCACGTTGCGCATGATTGCAGGCCTGGAGCTGCCGACGTCGGGGACCATCAACCTCGGCGGCGAGGACGTCACCTTCCGGCGCGCGCGTGAGCGCGACATCGCCATGGTGTTCCAGCTGTTCGCGCTCTACCCGCACATGAACGTACGCAGGAACATCGCCTTTCCCCTGGTCTCGATGGGGGTGCCCAAGGCGGAGATCAGGCGGCGGGTCGAGGAAGCGGCGCGCATCCTGCGCATCGACCATCTGGTGGACCGTCCGGTGAGCGGGTTGTCGAGCGGCGATCGCCAGCGCGTCGCACTCGGCCGCGCCATTGTCCGCGAGCCCAAAGCGTTCTTGATGGACGAGCCGCTGGGCGCGCTCGATGCCGAGTTCCGTCACATCATGTGCGGCGAGTTGCGCGCGCTGCACGACCGGCTCAAGGCGACCACTGTGTTCGTGACTCACGACCAGCTCGAGGCGATGTCGATGGCCGACACGATCGCAGTGATGAATCGCGGTTTCGTGGAGCAGCTCGGAACGCCCCAGGAGATCTACGACCGTCCCGCCACCATGTTCGTCGCAGACTTCATCGGCTCGCCGGCGATGAACTTCATCCGCTTCGCGGGCAGGCTTGGTGCCGGCACGAACTGCGTGCGCATCGACGGCGCCGAGATCGGCGTGCCCGAGCTGCGCGAGGATGCCGAGAGCGATGAGCTGATCCTCGGCGTGCGGCCGGAGCAGGTGGCGCTCAGCGCCGAAGGCGGGCTGCGCGGCGAGGTGTTTGGCACCGAATATCTCGGCACCACCCAGATCATCACCGTGACGACGGCTCACGGCACCGTCAAGGCGCGCGCGCCCGCGGCGGTCCGGGTTGAGCGTGCGGAGCCGGTCGGACTCAGCTTCCGCGCCGACCGGCTGTCGCTGTTCGACGCCGCCACGGGCCGTGCGGTCCGCACGGCGCTGTATGAGCAGCCGGTGAGAGGAGGGCGCCATCATGGCTGAGACGCGGCTCAACGCCGTCAGCAAGTCGTTCGGTTCCAAGCCGGCGGTACGGGATTTGTCGCTGACCATCCGCGACGGCGAGCTCGTCGTGCTGCTCGGGCCGACCGGTGCCGGCAAGACCACGACATTGCGGCTCGTGGCCGGCCTCGAGATGCCGGATCGCGGCAGCATCACCATCGGCGGTGTCGACCAGACGAAGGCGACGCCGGCCGCGCGTGACGTCACGTTCGTGTTCCAGCAATATTCTCTCTATCCGCATCTGTCGGTGTACGACAATCTGGCTTTTCCACTGCGCTCGCCTGTGCGCAAGATTCCGGAGGCTGAGATCAGGCGCATCGTCGGTGACGTCGCGGGGATGCTGCGGATCGAGGACAAGCTCGGCAACCGCGCTACTCAGCTCTCGGGCGGTCAGATGCAGCGCGTGGCGATCGGCCGTGCGCTCGTGCGCAGACCCGCGATCGCATTGCTCGACGAGCCGCTGTCCTCGCTCGACGCCAAGCTGCGTTCCGAGCTGCGCATCGAGCTCAAGCGCATCCAGCAGGATCTCGGCGCCACGATGCTCTACGTCACCCACGACCAGATCGAGGCGATGACACTTGCCAACCGCATCGGCGTGATCGAGCAGGGCCGGCTGGTGCAGGTCGGCAGCCCGCGGGAGGTCTATGAGGATCCGGCCAATGCCTATGTGGCGACCCGGCTCGGCAGTCCCGGCATCAATCTGCTGCCGCGTGGGCTGTTCCCGGATCTCGCGGTGCCGGGCGACGTCGCGACGATCGGCGCGCGCACCGAGCACATGACGGTCCGGCGCGCCGAGACCCGTGCGGACGCACGGGTGAAATGGATCGAGCATCTCGGCGATCAGAATCATCTGCATATCACGCTGCAGGACCAGACCATCGTCAGCCTGGTCGAGCCGGATACGGAATTGAAAGTCGGCGACGCCGTCGCTATCGAGTTCACCCGGCCGCTGCTGTTCGACCGGGCGGGCCAGCGGGTGAGATAGACAATGGACCATGCGTTCAAGCGCAGGCTGATCATGGCGATGGCCGATGCCATCATCGCGCATGCCGAGGAACTGACCGCGCTCGATTCGGCGATCGGCGACGGCGATCACGGACTCAACATGAAGCGCGGCTTCGAGGCCGTTCTCGCCGATGTCGAGAACATTTCAGCCAAGCCTCTTCCCGAGGCGCTGAGGGCGGTCGGCATGGCGCTGGTGATGAAGGTCGGCGGTGCGTCCGGTCCGCTCTACGGCACGCTGGCGATGGGACTCGGCAAGGCGTTGCCACCGGTGCCATCTGCCGCTGAAGCGGCGGCGGCGCTCGGGCGTGCCATTGCGGACGTGAAAGCCCGCGGCAAGTCGGAAGCAGGCCAGAAGACCATGCTCGACGTCTTGATCCCGGTGCAGGCAGCTTTTGCGGCCGGTGGCGACGATCTCGCCACCCGGCTGCCCGCGATCGCTGCCGAAGCCGCCGACGCCACCGTGCCGATGCTGGCGATCCGCGGCCGTGCTTCGTTTCTCGGCGAGCGTTCGATCGGGCACATGGATCCCGGCGCGCGCTCGTCCAGCCTGCTCGTGCAGGCGATCTGCAGCGTATTCAATGAGGCCTGATCATGAGTGAGCAGAAGAATGTCGGCATCGTCATCGTGTCGCATTCCGCCAAGGTGGCGGAAGGCGCGGCCGACATGGTCAGGCAGATGGTCGGCGACAGCGTGCCGCTCGCAGCGGTCGGCGGCAATGCCGATGGCGGACTCGGCACCGACGTTGGCGCCATCATGGGCGCGATCGACAAGGCATGGTCGGAGTCAGGTGTTGCGATCCTGGTCGATCTCGGCGGCGCTGAAACCAACAGCGAGATGGCGGTGGAGATGATGCCCGAGGAGCGGCGCGAGCGCATCGTGATCTGTAACGCGCCGCTGGTCGAAGGCGCGGTGATGGCGGCGACGGAAGCCTCCGGCGGCTCGCCGCTCGATGCGGTGCGCGCAACCGCCGAAGAGCTGATGGGCGGATGAGCAGGAACGAGAATGGCTGACGGTGGAGAGATCGGCATGCAGGAAGCGAAGGCGCATGCGGTGCTGACCAACGAGGTCGGGCTGCATGCGCGGCCCTCGGTCAAGCTGACCCAGCTCGCCAAGCGCTTTGCGTCGACCATCGAAGTCGCGATCGCGGCCGACGGGCCCTGGACCGATGCCAAGAGCCCGGTGAAGATCATGCGCGTCAAGGCCGCCAAGGGCGAGACGCTGTTCCTGCGCGCCAATGGAACCGATGCCGAGGCCGCCATCGCCGCGCTGGTCGATCTGGTGAACCGCAAGTTCGACGAGGAGTGACGATGGAGCGGCGTATCTTCGGGCGGGCGGCGTCGGACGGGCTGGCCATCGGGCCCGCGGCGATCCTGCATGCGCTGGAGGGCGCCAGCCGGAGGAAAGGGACGATCGCCGAGGAGCATGAAGCGCTCGCCGTAGCGGTCGCGCATGCGCGCGAGGCCGTGGCCGAGCTGATCGACAGGCTCGAGGGAGACGCCGCCGAGCTGATCGGCTTTCAGCTCGCGCTGCTCGAAGACGATGCGCTGACCGAGGCGGCTTACGTCCAGATCGAGGGCGGCGTCGCTGCGGATGCGGCCTGGCGCGCGGCGATGGCGGAGGAGATGGCGGGGTATGAGTCCGCCGAGGACGAATATTTCCGCGCCCGCGCTGGCGACCTCGCCGACATCCGGGATCGCGTGCTGCGACACTTGTTTGGCTTGCAGCAGAACGGCAAGTTGCCGAAGGGGGCGATCGTCGTTGCGCGTGATCTGGCGCCATCGGCTTTCCTCGCCATCGAGTGGACGAATGGAGGGGGCATCGCGCTCGGCGAGGGCAGCCCGACCAGCCATGTCGCGATGTTGGCGCGCAGCCGCGGCGTGCCGATGGTGGTTGGGCTCGGTCACGATTGGGACAAGCTGACAGGGGATTTGCTGGTCGATGGTGGTCGCGGTGTCGTCATCGCCGATCCCAGCGCGCACTCTGTCGCCGCCGCGCGGGCGGAGGACGAGACGGTCTCGCGCCGCAGGGCGGAGGCAAGGGCGCGGCAGCACGAACCGGCACTGACGCGCGACGGCACCTTCGTTTCCGTGCTCGTCAACATCTCCGGTCCAGGCGATATGACGGCGCTGCCAGCCGCAGCGTGCGATGGCGTCGGTCTGGCGCGCACGGAGTTTCTCACCGGCAACCTGCTTCACGACGAGGAGGCGCAATATCACGCCTATGCCGAGCTCGTGCGCTGGGCCGAAGGCCGGCCGGTCACGATCCGCACGCTCGACGCGGGCGGCGACAAGCCGATTCCGGGCTACACGATCGATGGTGAGAGCAACCCGTTTCTTGGCCTGCGTGGCCTCCGTCTGTCGTTGCGTCATCCCGAGATCTTCCGTGTTCAACTGCGCGCGCTGGCTCGCGCCGCTGCGCTCGGACCGCTCAAGGTGATGCTGCCGATGGTGACCAATGCAGCGGAGCTGGACGTCGCGCGTCGCCATCTCCGCGCCGTGCTCGCCGAATTGGCCGCCGGCAACGTCGCGTTCGCCGCGCCGGCCTTCGGAATGATGGTCGAGGTGCCGGCTGCTGCGTTGGCAGCGCATGACTTCGCTGCGGACTTCTTCTCGATCGGCACCAATGACCTGACCCAATACGCGACCGCTGCTTCGCGTGACGGCGCCGAGGTCGCCGACTATGCCGACGTGCTGCATCCCGGGGTGTTGGCGATGATTGCCCATGTGGTGCGCGCTGGTCGCGCGCGGGGCGTGGAAGTCTCGATCTGCGGCGACGCCGCCGGGGATGTCAGAGCCATTCCGGCGCTGCTTGGGGTCGGCGTGCGCGCGCTGTCGGTCGCGCCGGGCCTGCTGCCGCTGGTGAAGTCGGTGATCCGCGAGCTTGACCTCGCCAAGGGCGCGGAAAAGGCCGCGGGAGAGGGCGCATGAGTGACCAGGATGCATCGGGGGGCGCAAGCCCGCTCGCCGAATACAAGGCGATCCTGCGCGCGGTGATCGACAGCCGTCCCTCCGGCACACGGCAGCGGTTGGCGGAGGCGATCGGCAAGAATCGCAGCTTCATCTCGCAGATCGTCAATCCGGCCTATGCGACGCCGATCCCGCTGCAGCATCTCGAGACCATCTTCCACATCTGTCACTTCTCGCCGCATGAGCAGCAGGCTTTCTTGACCGCCTACCGCGCCGCGCATCCGGGCCGGCTGGACGAGGCCGAGGCGCAGCGGCCGATGCGGCGACTCGTGGTCGAGTTGCCGGACTTCGGCGACTCCGCGCTCAACGCCCATGCCGACCGCATCATCACTGGCGTCGCGCGCGGCATCACCGCGCTGATCTCGGCCAACGAAAACAACGACGACGCCGAACCCGGAGGGAAGCCATGAAGAAGCTGATCAACGCCGTTTCCGACGTGCTGACCGAGAGCCTGCAGGGTTTTGCCGCCGTGCATGGCGACATCGTCACGCTGGGCGAGGACAACAAGTTCGTTCGCCGCAAGAGCCCCAAACCGGGCAAGGTCGCGCTGATCTCCGGCGGCGGCTCCGGCCATGAGCCGCTCCATGCCGGCTTCGTCGGGCCGGGCATGCTCGATGCCGCCTGTCCGGGCCAGGTGTTTACATCGCCAACGCCTGACCAGATGCTCGCGGCCGCGCAGGCCGTGGACACCGGCGCGGGCGCGCTGCTCATCGTCAAGAACTACGAAGGCGACGTGATGAATTTCGCGATGGCCGCGGAGATGATGGAGGGCAAGGTCGCGACCGTCATTACCGACGACGACGTCGCGGTCGAGACCTCGACCTATTCGACCGGCCGCCGCGGCGTTGCCGGCACGCTGGTCGTGGAGAAGATGCTTGGCGCCGCGGCGGAGCAGGGGCGCGATCTCGATGCGCTCAAGGCGCTCGGCGACAACGTCAACAAGCGCACGCGGTCGATGGGCGTGGCGCTGACCTCTTGCACCGTGCCGGCCGCCGGCAAGCCGACCTTCACGCTCGGCGAGGACGAGATGGAGATGGGCGTCGGCATCCATGGCGAGCCCGGCCGCCGCCGGGTCAAGCTGGCCTCCGCGGACGCCATCGCCGAGGAGATGATGGGCGCGATCCTGGCCGATCTTGCAGCGAAGCCCGGAACTCCATGCCTGCTGCTGGTCAACGGCTTCGGGGCCACGCCAGCGATGGAGTTGTACGTGATGGCCAATGCGGCGCGGCGCATCCTGGAAGGCCGCGGGCTCGCCATCGCGCGCGGGCTGGTCGGCTCCTACGTCACCTCGCTCGACATGGCCGGCTGCTCGCTCACGGTCACCGCGCTCGATGAGTCGACGATGGCGCTGTGGGACGCGTCGGTGCACACGGCCGCCCTGCGCTGGGGCTGCTGAACCGAGGTCCGCTCAGCGGATCTCGTTGGAGTAGTAGTGCTGCGCCGTCGTGGCGCGGTGCTGGCTGAGGATCGCCAGCGCGCCGGTCTGGTCATAGGCTTCCTCGTCGATGACGAGCACGGCGGCCGGCGCGGAGAGGCCGAGCAGCTTGCGGTCCTCCTTGGTGGCGACCTCGGCCGTCACCTTCTCGCGCACCGCGGCGATCCGGATGCCATAGGCCTCGAGCAGATGGCGGTAGATCAGGGCAGGGACCTTCTTCGGCTCGCGCGGAAATCCCGCCACGCGGCTCGCGACCATCGAGATCCGCGAATGCAGCACCGGCGCGCCGGCGACGCGGCGGATGCGATGAAGATGCAGCAGCGGCTCGCCGTCGGCCACGGCGAACAGCGCCGCTTCGGGCCGCTCGGCATCGCGTGTCGTCACCGACAGCACCTCGGCCTCCGAGTGCAGCAGGCTGCCGTCGGCGCCGAGCAGGCGGAAGTACTGAAAGAAGAAGCTGAGCCCATGCTGCGACGCGCGGCCCGTCACCACCGTGCCGGTCTTGCGCCGCCGCATCAGCATGCCGCCAGCTGTGAGGTCGGCCAGCGCCCGGCGGATGGTGCCGACGGCGACGCCATATTGGTTGGCGAGCGCGACCTCGCCGGGCAGCACCGTGCCCGGCGGCATGTCGCCGATCAGGATCGCCTCGGCGATCTGCCGCTTGACATGCTCGTAGAGCGGCACCGGCAGCGCGCCCGGACCCGCACCGACTCCGTCTGCCGCTTTGCTGGCCACAGCTGCCTTTTTCATGGAATTGACAAATGCCGCGTCGTGAATTCTATTTCTATATAGAATATAGGATTGAGCAGACGGCAAATGATTTCTCAGGGCATTCCAGTAGATCGGAGCCAGCCCGGCCTGGCCGGCGCCTTCGCTGCGATCGACGGCATGGCCGAGACTGCCGTCGTGGACCTGCGGAAGCTGGTGGCGGTCGATACCAGCTTTCCGCCGGGCGCCGGCTACGATGCCTTTGCCGACGTGATGGAGCAGCTCGCTAGGCCGCTGGCGCTGGATTGCGAGCGCGTGATTGTCCCGGAGGATCTATGGCGCGCACCGGGCGCGCGCGGACCGCGTACGAATCTGATCGCACGGCGCCGCTCCGGCAGACCGGTGCTCGGGCTCTATTTCCATGTGGACACAGTACCGGCGGCGCCCGGCTGGGCGACCGATCCGCTGCAACTGAGCCGCGACGGTGACCGTCTGACCGGACTCGGCGCAGCCGACATGAAGGGATCCGTCGCGGCAGCGCTGCTCGCGCTCCGCGCCGCGCAGCAGACTGGATTGTCGCTGGCCTATGATCCGATGCTGCTGCTGTGCACGGACGAGGAGGCGGGGCTTTATCCCGGCGTGCGCTACCTTGCCGAACAGGGGCGCCTCGAAGGGCATATTCTGAATTTCAACGGCAGCGCCATGCCGCGGATCTGGGCCGGCTGCTTCGGCCTGTTCACGCTCACGGTGCGCGTTCACGGCACGGCGGCCCATGCCGGCGAGCAGCGCCGTGCCGGCGCCAACGCGATCGAGGCGGCCCTGCCGATCCTCAATGCGCTCGCCGCTTTGAAGCCGCTCGTCGCGCAGCGGACATCGACGTTGCCGCCACCTCCGCAGACGGCTGGACCGCTCACCGCGAGCCTCGACATCTCGGCTATTCATGGCGGCCAATGCGGCGGACAGATCCCCTCGCTGGTCGAGATTCTCCTGTGCCGCCGCTATGCGCCCGAGGAGGACTTCGCCGCCGCGCGCCGCGAGATCGAAACGGCGATCCGGCAGGCGGCCGGCATGCTCGACGTCGAGATCATCCTCACCGGTCATCTGATGCCGACATCCGATCCCGGCGGGCCGCATTGGCCGCGCTGGCAGCAGGCGCTGTCGGCCGGTTTCGGCTACGCGGCCGAGGACTTCGCCCGATGGGGGGCGTCCGGCTGCTCCGATTTCGGCTGGGTGCAGCAGGCCACGGGCCTGCAGGAGGTGCTGCTCACGGGCCTCGGCAGGCCCGATAGCCGCATCCATGCGCCGGGCGAATCGACGACGCTCACCGACATCGTCGCATTGGCGAAGTCGGTGCTGGCCTATCTTGCAGCCGAGTTCTGTCCCGAGCTCTCTCCCGAAGCCATCACGCCCGAAAAGGACTTCGCCCGATGCCGTCCGTGACTCGTCGTCATTTCCTTGCCGGCTCCGCGCTCGCGCTTGGTGCCCTGCCGCAAGTCTCTCTCTCCGCCGAGGCGCCCAAGCGCGGCGGCGTTTTGCGGATCTCGGTCGATCAGGGCGCGGCCGTCATTCACCCGCTGCTCGCGCGCGTCAATCCGGAATACCTTATCACCGAGCTGCTCTATTCCAACTTGACCCGGTTGAAGCCGGACATGTCGGTCGAGCCGGACCTCGCCTTGTCGTGGCAGGCCGGCGCGGGGCTCACCGAGTGGACGTTCAAGCTGCGGCCCAATCTCAGCTTCCACGACGGCTCGCCGCTGACGGCGGAGGATGTCGTCGCGACCTTCAAGGCGATCCTCGATCCGAAGACCGCGTCACCGGCGCGTACCAATGTCGGCCCGATCAAGGATGTCGCCGCCGTAGATGCGTCGACCGTGCGGTTCACGTTATCGGTTGCCTTCGCCGATTTTCCGGTCGCGCTCGCCTACAACAATGCGCGCATCGTGCCTGCGAAAGTCGTTGCCGCCGATCTCGCCAGCCTCGCCACCAAGGCGAACGGTTCAGGGCCGTTCAAGCTCGTGTCCTATGAGCCGGACCGCAAGATCGTCGTCGAGCGCAACCCGGTCTATTACGATCCCGCGCGGCCTTCACTCGATCGCGTCGAGATCCTCGTCTATCCCGACCGCACCGCCGAGGCATCGGCTCTGATTTCGGGCGACATCGATCTCATGTTGTCGACCACGCCCGGCGAATATGAGCGGCTCGGCAAGGCCAGCGGCGTCAAGGCGGTGCGGATCCCCTCGGGGCAGTTTCTGAACGTCAACATGGGCTGCGACCAGAAGCCGTTCAACGACGTTCGCGTGCGCCAGGCGCTGGCGCTGACCATCGATCGCGAGGCCATGGCCGGCTTTGTGGCCGGCGGCTATGGCACGCCCGGCAACGACACGCCGCTGAGCCCCGCCTACCGGTTCTATCAGGACAGCAAACTGAAGAAGCCCGACATCGCCAGAGCCGGGCAATTGCTCGCCGATGCCGGCTATCCCTCCGGCATCGACCTGACGATGGTGGCATCCGACAAGCCGGACACGCGCACGCAGCTCGGCGTTGCGATCCGTGAGATGGCGGCGCCCGCCGGCTTCCGCATCAACGTTCAGACGATGCCGCACGCAACCTATCTCGATCAGGTCTGGAAGAAAGGCAATTTCTACGTCGGCTTCTACAACATGCAGTCGACCGCCGACGCGATCTTCAAGCTGCTCTATACCTCGGATGCGGCCTGGAACGAGACGCGCTGGAACAATGCGCGCTTCGACGAGATCGTCAATGCGGCGCGTAGCGAGACCGACGATGCCAATCGTGCCGCGCTCTATGCGCGGGCCCAGACGATGATGAGCGAGGAGGTGCCGTCGGTCATTCCGGTCTTCTTCGACATCCTGGCGGCGCAGCGCGCCTATGTGGAAGGCTACCAGCTGCATCCGCGTGGGTCGGTGTTCCGGCTCGATCTCGTCTCGCTCGGCGCCGGCGCGCCCAAGCGCAGCTGAGGCAGGATCCGAGCGGTGTCATTCGCTTGGCTGCTACGGCGGCTGCTCCTGATGGTCTACACGGTCGTCATCGTCAGCGTGCTGGTGTTCGCCATCACGCAGGCGCTGCCGGCTGATGCCGCGCAAACGCTGCTTGGCGAGAACGCCTCGCCAGAGGCGCTGGCAGCCGTTCGCAGCCGGCTCGGGCTCGACGATCCGGTCCGGCTGCAATTCGCGCATTGGGTCGCGCACGCGGCCACGGGCAATTTCGGCGTCTCCATGCGCACCGGCCTGTCGGTCGCGCCGGAGATGCTGACGGCGCTGTCGCGCTCTCTGCTGCTGGCAGCTGGCGCGCTCGTCGTCACTCTTCTGATCGCAGTCCCGCTCGGAATCTTCGCGGCGCTCCGCAAGGGCCGGCCGACGGATACGACGACCAGCGTGATCGCATATCTCGGGGTCTCGCTGCCGGAATTCGTCACCGCAACCGTGCTGGCGCTGCTGCTGACCGACATCCTGCCATGGCTGCCGGCGACCGGCTACGTGTCGCCGCTGGAGGATGCCGGGCTGGCGCTACGCCATCTGATCCTTCCGGTCCTGACGGTCTCGGTGATTCTCGTCGCGCATGTCATGCGCATGATGCGCTCGGAGACGCTGGACGTGCTGCAGTCCGACTACGTTCGCGCGGCGCGGCTGAAGGGCCTGCCTGAGCGGACGGTGCTGGTGCGGCACGTGATGCGCAACGCGCTGCTGCCGGTTATCACCATCGTCGCGCTCGACGTCGGCTATCTCTTGGGCGGCATCATCGTCATCGAGGAGATTTTCGCCATCCCCGGCATCGGCCGCGCATTGATGATCGCCATCACCACCCGCGATCTGCCGTCGATCCAGGCCGGCGCGATGATCATGGCGGTCACCTACGCGATCACCAACACGCTGGCGGATGTCGTCTACGCGCTGCTCGACAAACGGATCAGCTATGACTGAGCTGTTCGGCAGGATGATCCGCAAGCCGCAGGGGGCGATCAGCGTGATGCTGCTCGTTGCCCTCGCCATCGTCTGCATCCTCGGCCCGTGGCTCGCGCCCTATGGGCCGGAGAAGATGGATTTTCTCGGCCGTTTCCGCCCGCCGGGATGGCAGAACTGGCTGGGCGCCGACCAGTTCGGCCGCGACGTGCTGAGCCGCCTGCTGTCCGGCGCGCGCGCCACCGTTCCGATGGCGCTCGCGGCGACGCTCGCCGGCAGCGCGATGGGCGCCGTGATAGGCGTCGCATCGGCCTATCTCGGCGGCAAGGCCGACGAATTCATCATGCGCACCAACGATGCTGTGATGGCCATTCCCGGTCTCCTCACGGCGCTGCTGCTGGTCAGCACGCTCGGCAATGGGGCTGTCAACGCGGTGATCGCGATTGGCTTTGCGTTTGCGCCTGGCATGGCGCGGGTCACGCGCTCCGTAGCCCTTGCGGTGCGCAATCAGGACTACGTCAAGGCCGCCATCGCGCGCGGCGAGGCGGCATCGCAGATCATCTTTCGCGAAATGCTTCCCAACGTGATGGGCCCGATCATCATCGAGGCCACGATCCGGGTGTCGTTTGCGGTGATGCTGTTCGCTACGCTGAGCTTCCTTGGCCTGGGAGCGCAGCCGCCAGCATCCGAATGGGGGCTGATGGTGGCCGATGCGCGGCAATACATGCACCAGGCGCCGTGGATCCTGATCGCGCCCTCGGCGGCGATCGCGCTGTCGGCGATCGCCTTCAATCTCGTCGGCGATGCGCTGCGCGACGCGCTGCATCCGCGGGACGATCGATGAAGCCGGCGCTCGCCATCACCAATTACGGGCTGGACTACGTCACATCGGCGGGCGCCGTCGAGGTGCTGCGCGACGTGTCACTCGAGATCGCGCCGGGCGAGGTGCTCGGCCTCGTGGGCGAATCCGGCTCCGGCAAGAGTTCGCTGGCCTGGGCGCTGATGCGGCATCTGCCGGCCAATGCCCGCGAGATCTCGGGATCGCTGCGCCTCGGCGATATCGACCTGCGGTCTCTGAGCCCGAAGCAACTCACCGAGGTGCGGGGCCGCCGGATCGGCATGGTGTTCCAGGACCCGTCGACCGCGTTGAATCCGACACTGACCATCGGCCATCAGATCACCGAGACGCTGATGCGTCATCGCGGTCTGAACGCGCGGGCCGCCAGGGATCTCGCGATCGAGCTGCTCGGCCATGTCGAGCTGCGTGACCCCGCGGCGGTGCTGCGGCGCTATCCGCACGAGATCTCCGGCGGCGAGAAGCAGCGGGTGATCATCGCGACGGCCTTCGGCTGCCGGCCCGATGTCATCCTGTTCGATGAGCCCACGACAGCGCTCGATGTCATCACCGGTGCCCGTATCATCGAGCTGTTCGCGCGCCTGCGCGCGGAAACGGGCGTCGCTGCGCTCTACATCTCGCACGATCTCGCGATGATGACCCGCGTCGCCGATCGCGTCGCGGTGATCCGGCACGGCCGCGTCGTCGAGCAGGCGGGGGCATCTGATATATTTCGGACGCCGGAGCACGACTATACCAAGGCACTCATCGCCGCGGTGCCGCGTCCGGAGCGGCGGCTCGTGAATGATCAGCCGGGCGCTGCCGTGGTGCTTGAGGCGCGTGGCATCGAGGTGCATTACGGCCGGGCCAGCCTGTTCCGCGCGTCGCCACCACCGGCAACCAAGGCCGTCGATGTCGACATCCGCGCAGGCGAAATCGTCGGCCTCGTCGGCGAATCCGGCTCGGGGAAATCGTCCATGGCGCGCGCCCTGACCGGGCTCGCCCGCTTCGACGGTACCATCAGTTTCGACGGCCGGATGCTGCGCGGGGCCCGCGACATGAATTCCGCCTATCGTCGCGATGTTCAGATCGTGTTCCAGCACCCGGATTCCTCGCTCAATCCGCGTCACCGCATCGGCGAGATCCTGTCGCGTCCCTTGAGGCTCTACGGCGGTGATGTCGCCTCAGTGCCGCGCCTTCTCGATCAGGTCCGGCTGCCAGCGTCCTATGCGATGCGCTGGCCGCACCAGCTATCCGGCGGCGAGAAGCAGCGCGTCGCGATCGCGCGTGCTTTTGCGGCGCGACCGCGCCTGGTGATCTGCGACGAGATCACGGCGCCTCTCGATGTCTCCGTCCAGGCCCGGATCATCGAGCTGCTGCTGGCTTTGCGCGCCGAGACCGGCGCGGCCTATCTCTTCATCACCCACGATCTCAACCTCATCAGGCAGATCGCGCACCGCATCGTCGTGATGCGCCACGGCCGGCTGGTCGACAGCCGTGCCGTCGATGCCTTCGGCGCAGACGACGTTCACCCTTACACCCGCGAGCTGATGGCGGCCTCGCCAGCGCCCGTTGGCTGACCGCAAGGATTGCCCCCATGGATCGCAACGACCTGCTCGCCCGTATCTCCGTCCCGGAGTCGCTCGCACTGCTGTCGCGCATGGTACAGCATAAGAGCTATTCGAAGACCGAAGGCGAGAGGCAGCTCGCGACGTTCATGGCCGAGCAGATGAGCGAGATCGGCCTGGATGCGGCCGTCGCGCCGTTCGGTGCCGAAGGCCGCGTCAACGCCGTCGGCCGCTGGAACGGCACCGGCGGCGGCAAGAGTCTGCTGTTCAACGGCCATGTCGATACCAATCCGGTGACGGAAGGCTGGACCGTCGACCCCTGGGCAGGGAAGGTGGACGACGACTTCGTCTACGGAATCGGCGTGTCAAACATGAAGGCCGGCGACGCCGCCTATTTCTGTGCGGTCAAGACGCTGATCGAGGCCGGCGTCAAGCTGAGGGGCGACGTCATCCTGACCTATGTGGTCGGCGAGCTGCAGGGTGGGGTCGGCACCTACTCGTTGCTGAAGCAGGGGCTGCGCGCGGACTATTTCATCAATTCTGAGCCAACCGACCTCAAGGCGATGACGATGCATGCCGCGGCATTCATGTTCATCATCGAGCTCGTCGGCAACACGCGGCATCTGTCGAAGCGGGAGGAGGCGGTTGACGCCATCACTGCCGCCTGCGATCTCATTCCGCGTCTCAATGCGATGCGATTCTCCGGCGCGCGTTCGCCGGCACATGAGGCTATCAACCGCGTTCATGTCGGCGTCGTGCACGGCGCGCTCGGTCGCGAGCTGCACGAGTGGCGGACGCCGCAGGTCGCGGATTTCGTCCGCATCAAGGGTTCCGGCCGTTATGCACCAGGGCAGACCGAGCAAGGCGCGCTGGCGGACATGCGGCGCGAGCTCGATGCGCTGGAGGCGCGTTTTCCCGGCCTGAAGGCTCATCTGATGTCGGAGGATCGCGCCGGCGTACCGACCATGCCGCCGTTCGAGGTCGCGCCCGAGAGCGCGATCGTCCGTGCCGTCAACAATGCGTATCGCGTCGTGCGCGGCGCCGCCCAGCCGACGGGCCCGGTGGCGCCCAGCTGCTTCTATGGCACCGATGCTGGCCATCTTTATACCTATGGCGGCATGGAGGGCATCGTCTGCGGGCCGGGCGGCCGCTACAACACGATGCCTGACGAGCGCGTCGACATTCCCGACTATCTCGACATGATCCGCATCTACATGCTGGCGATTCTCGACATCTGCGGCTGATGCCGCGTCAGGCGGCGGCTGTCGCTTGTTCCTGGAACTGTTCGAAGGCCGCGATCGCATCGGCGGCATACATGAGCGACGGTCCGCCGCCCATGTAGATGGCCATGCCGAGCGTTTCCTCGACCTCCTGGCGGGTCGCGCCGAGACGCACAAGCGCGTCGGCATGGAAGCCGATGCAGCCGTCGCAGCGGACGGCAACGCCGATCGCCAGCGCGATCAGCTCCTTGGTCTTCTTGTCGAGGGCGCCGTCGCGACTCGCGGCCTGAGCCAGTGCAGAGAAGCCCTGCATGACCTCAGGGATGTCCTTGCGCAGCGTTCGCAGATTGCCGGAAATGTCCTTGCAGAGCTCGGGGTAGTTCTTGTCCATCATCATCTCCTAGGACATCTTCGTGGTGGGTTTGCCGGGCTCGCGCAGCGCGATGTAGATCGCGGGGATCACGAGCACGGTGAGCAGGGTGGATGAGGCCAGGCCGAACAGCAGCGAGATCGCCAGCCCCTGGAAGATCGGGTCGAGCAGGATCGTCGCCGCACCGATCATCGCCGCGAGCGCCGTCAGCAGGATCGGCTTGAAGCGCACGGCGCCGGCCTCCAGCACGACGTCGCGCAACGTCTTGCCCTCGCCGCCGCTGTGGCGGATGAAGTCGACCAGCAGGATCGAGTTGCGGACGATGATGCCGGCCAGCGCGATGAAGCCGATCATCGACGTCGCCGTGAACGGCGCGCCCAGCAACCAGTGGCCGAGCAGGATGCCGATCAGGGTCAGCGGGATCGGCGTGAGGATCACGAGCGGCAGCCGGAAGCTCTTGAACTGCGCCACGACCAGAACGTAGATGCCGAGGATGGCGGCGCCGAATGCGGCGCCCATGTCGCGGAAGGTCACGTAGGTGATCTCCCATTCGCCATCCCACAGCAGCGTCGGACGGGACTCGTCCTTGGGCTGGCCGTGGAAGCCGATCACGGGCTTCGGCAGCTTGCCCCAGTCATGGGCGTCGATCCGGTCGGCGACCGCGAGCATGCCGTAGAGCGGAGCCTCGAAGCGGCCGGCGAGTTCGGCCATCACCATGTCGGCAAAGCGGCCGTCACGGCGGAAGATCGTCGGCGACCCCTCTTCCATGGTGGCCTTCACGACCTGGCCGAGTTCGACGACGGTCTTGCTGCCAGGCACCGTGTTGGCGGGCACCGGCGTCGATGCCAGGGCCTGGCTCCAGCTCTTGTCGTGCTTCGGCAGACGCACGGCGATCTCGATCGGATTGCGGTCTTCGCCGCGATGCGAGTAGCCGACCGAGACGCCGCCGAACAGCGTCTGGATCGTGTCGTAGACGTCTCGCTGCTCGACACCGAAGAACTCGAGACTGTCCTGGTCGATCGACAGTCGCAGCCGCGGTCGTCGCTGACCGATGGAATCGTCGATGTCGACGATGAAGGGAACGTCGGCGAAGACCTTCTTGAGTTCGGTGGTGACGGCGCGCCGAGTCGCCGCGTCCGGACCGTAGATTTCCGCCAGCAGGGTGGCGAGCACCGGAGGCCCGGGCGGCACTTCGACCACCTTGATGCTGGTGCCGGCCGGCACAGGGATGCTCTTCAGCCGCTGGCGCAGCTCGAGCGCGATGTCGTGGCTCGCGCGCTTGCGGTCGCCGCGCGCGGCGAGATTGACCTGGAGCTCGCCGAGCTCGGGCCGCTCCCGCAGATAGTAGTGCCTCACGAGACCGTTGAAGTTGAACGGCGCCGCCGTGCCGGCATAGCTCTGCACGGTCGTGATCTCCGGCAGCCCATGCGCGATGTCGGCGGCCGCGAACAGCGTGCGCTCGGTATCCTCCAGGCTCGCGCCTTCGGGCAGATCGACCATCACGGCGATCTCCGACTTGTTGTCGAACGGCAGCAGCTTGACGGTGACGGACTTGGTGGCGAACAGCGTCATCGACAGCAAGGTGGCGATACCGACGCCGAGCAGGAAGATCCAGGCGGAGCGCTTGCTGGCGACGATCGGGCGCGCGACGCTTCGGTAGATGCGTCCGAGACGGCCTTCGCCATGCGCGTCATGAGAGCCTGCCGAGGCGCTGGTCGACTTCGGCGCCAGCCGCAGCATCAGCCACGGCGCCACCACCATGGCGACGAAGAACGAGAACAGCATCGCCGCCGAGGCGTTGGCCGGGATCGGCGCCATGTAGGGGCCCATCAGTCCCGACACGAACAGCATCGGCAACAGGGCGGCGACCACGGTCAAGGTCGCGACAACGGTGGGGTTGCCGACTTCGGCGACGGCCTCGATGGTGGCCTGCAGGCGCGGCCGGCCGTCATGCATGCCCCAGTGGCGGGCGATGTTCTCGACCACGACGATGGCGTCGTCGACCAGGATGCCGATCGAGAAGATCAGGGCAAACAGGCTGACACGGTTGATCGTGTAGCCCATCAGATTGGCGGCGAACATCGTCAGCAGGATCGTGGTCGGAATCACCACGAAGGTCACGAGGGCCTCGCGCCAGCCGATGGCGACCGCAATCAGCACGACGATCGAGATCGTGGCGAGGCCGAGATGGAACAGTAGCTCGTTGGCCTTCTCGTTGGCGGTCTCGCCGTAGTCGCGCGTCACCGTGACTGCGACGTCGCTCGGAATGAGACTGGCCTTCAGCCCTTCGAGGCGCTGCGCGATGTCGTGAGACACCACCACGGCATTGGCGCCGGCGCGCTTGGCGAGCGCGAGGCTCACCGCCGGCACCCGGTGCCAATCGCCCTTGTCGTTGCGGGCGTCATCCCAGACGCGATGCTCTGCGAGGTTGGGGCCGATGACGACGGTGGCGACGTCGCGCACATAGACGGGACGACCGTCGCGCGTCGAGATCAGCAGCAGGCCGATGTCCGGGATGCCCGTGAGCGTCTGGCCCGCGGCGACATTGCGCACGATGCCGCCGTCGCGAACGTCTCCGGCCAGGAACGATCGGTTCGCGTCCTTCACCTTGGCGACGAGCTGCTGCAGGGTCACGCCGAACAGCGACAGTTTTTCCGGATCGGGCTCGACCCGGATCTGCTGGGCACCGCCGCCGGAGATATAGGTCAGGCCGATATTGTCGACCTTGGTCAGCTCCGCCCGCAGCTTGTCGGCGAGCTCGTAGAGGTCCTTGTCGGACCAGCGCCCGGCGGCTTCAGGCTTCGGCGACAGTGTCAGCACAGTGACGGCGACGTCGTTGATGCCGCGGCCGACGATCAGCGGCTCGGGAATGCCGACGGGGATGCGGTCGAGGTTGGCGCGTAGCTTCTCGTGGACGCGCAGGATTGCGTCCTCGAACTTGGTCCCCACCAGGAACCGCGCGGTGACCATGACACGGTCGTCCTCGGTCTGGCTGTAGACGTGCTCGACGCCATCGATCGCTTTGACAATGGTCTCCAGCGGCTTGGTCACGAGCTCGACGCCGTCAGGCGCACGCAGGCCGTCGGCGTTGACACGGATGTCGACCATCGGCACGCTGATCTGCGGCTCTTCCTCGCGCGGGATCACGACGACGGCGATGAGGCCGACCACGAGCGCCGCGAGCAGAAACAGCGGCGTCAGCGGCGAGGCGATGGTCGCCTGGGTAAGCTTGCCTGAGAGTCCGAGTTTCACGGCTGCACCAACTGGTCGCCAGCGCGCAGGCCGGACAGGATTTCAAGTCCATCGGGGAGATCGGCGCTCGGCAGAGCGCGGCCGCGCTGCACCGGAACGCTCACCTTCTGCGTCCCTTGCTGCAACTGGACATAATCGATGCCGAACCGTGTTGTGACGTAGCGCTGCGGGATCACGTAGGCATCGCGTTGGCCGCCGGAGATCCAGACCCGGAGCCGGTCGCCGACGAAATACTGGCCGAGACCGGAGACGATCGCGTCGGCCACGACACGGCCTTCCTCGATCTGCGGATAGACCAGGTCGATCACACCCCATTTGTCGGCGCTGTCACCGAACTCGGCGCCGTCGACCCGCACCCTGTCGCCCGCCTTGAGAAAGAGAGCGTGCCGCTCGGGCACGCGCAGTCGCAGCTTGAAGTTCTGCTGCGCCACGGTCACCACGGGATCGCCCGGCAGAACGACCGATCCGACGGCAACGAGCTTTTTCAGCACGCGGCCGTCGTCGGGCGCCAGCACTTGGCCTTCGCTCATCTGCTGGTTGACCACGGCACGCTCGGCGGTCTTGGCCCGCAGCCCGTTCTCGGCGACGTTGAGCGCCGTGCGCGTCTCGTCGAGCTTGATGCGGGGCAGGGTGCCGCGCTCGACGAGGCCCTCGGTGCGTGTGAAGTCGATCTGCGCCTGGTTGGCTTGCGCCTGCAGCGCTTCGATCTGGGCGTCGAGCGATTTGATCTGCAGGGCCAGCTTTTCATCGCCGATCAAGGCGATGGGCTGGCCGCGCTTGACCGGGTCGCCTTCGCGCACCGAAAGCTGCACGATGGTGCCGCCGATGCGGCCGCGGGCAGGGACCACGCTGATGCTCTCCACCGTCGCGAACACCGCCTTCTCGTCGGCGACCTGCCGTGGCGCCACCGTCAGCGTCTCCGCAAGGGCCGGCACCGCCTGCCACGCCATCGCGGCGACCAAGCTCAGGACCGATAATCTGCGCATCAGCCTATTCCTGTCTCTTCTATTGACCTAAATTGGGTAAGGCGAAACATCCGTGGGTGGTACATAAATCCCACCGGGATGCGGGTTCCCACTTGATGCTAGTCAAGTCGGCGGGATCGCGCCGTCATAGTCTCGGCGCAGGTTTCGGCGGCCGCGTTGCGCAATAGACCTGATAGAGGGTCTTCAGGACCTCGCGAGCCGGCTCGCTGGTGATCGAATAGTAGATCGTCTGCCCCTCGCGCCGCGCGGTGACCAGGCCGTCCTTGCGCAGCAGTGCGAGGTGCTGCGAGACGGTCGAGTCACGCAGGCCGAGGAATGCAGCAAGCTCGCCGACAGACCGTTCGTTGTCGACCAGCTGGCAGATGATCAGGAGCCGGTGCCGGTTCGACAGCGCCTTCAAGAGGTCACTGGCCTGGTCGGCCGCCGCTTCCATGATGTCAGCATTAAATTTCATAGTTGCGTATATACAGATATTCGAATATATAGTCAAGGCCAGCTCGTGAGGTCGCGGCTGGGCGAAACAATAACGAAGCAAGGCGATGGAGGACCCAATGGCGGATGTTGTCGTGATCGGAGCGGGGCTGAGCGGCTCCCTGATGGCTTATGAATTGTTGCCCCAGCTGAGAAAGGAGGATCGCGTGACCGTCATCTCGCAGGGGTCCTCCTATCATTTCGTGCCGTCCAACCCATGGGTCGCCGTCGGTTGGCGTAAGCGCGACGAGATCGAGATCGATCTGGTCGACGTCATGCAGCGCAAGGGCATCCGGCTGTTGACGCAGGGCGCCAAGAGGGTGCACGCCGCCGAGAACCAGGTCGAGCTCACGGACGGCGCCATGGTGGCTTACGACTATCTCGTCGTCGCGACCGGTCCCGAGCTCGCCTTCGATGAGATTCCAGGGCTCGGACCGGATGGACATACGCAGTCCGTGTGCCATGTCGACCACGCCGCCCATGCCAAGGCGGCATTCGACAGGCTGGCCGAGAAGCCTGGCCCGGTGATCGTCGGCGCGGTGCAGGGCGCATCCTGCTTCGGACCGGCCTACGAATTCCTGTTCATCCTGGAGACAGAGCTGCGCCGCCGCAAGCTGCGCGACCAGGTGCCGATGACCTTCGTGACATCCGAACCCTATATCGGTCATCTCGGCCTCGACGGTGTTGGTGACACCAAAGGCTTGCTGGAGAGCGAGATGCGCGAGAAGCACATCAAGTGGATCACCAGCGCGCGCGTCACCAAGGTCGAGGACGGCCGCATGTTCGTGGAGGAGATCGCCGACGACGGCTCCGTCCGCAAGACGCATGAGCTGCCGTTCGCCTATTCGATGATGCTGCCGGCATTCCGCGGCGTCGGCGCCGTCAGAGGCATCGACAAGCTGACCAATCCGCGCGGCTTTGTCGTCGTCGACAAGCATCAGCGCAATCCGACCTTCCCCAACGTGTTTGCCATCGGCGTCTGCGTTGCGATCCCGCCGATCGGGCCGACGCCGGTGCCGGTCGGGGTGCCCAAGACGGGTTTCATGATCGAATCGATGGTGACGGCGACGGCCTTGAACATCGGGGCGCTGCTGCGCGGCGAGGAGCCAAAAGCCGAGCCGACCTGGAACGCGATCTGTCTTGCCGATTTCGGCGATTCCGGCGTCGCCTTCCTGGCTCAGCCGCAGATCCCGCCGCGCAACGTCAACTGGTCGTCGAAGGGGGAGTGGGTGCACTACGCCAAGGTCGCCTTCGAGAAGTACTTCCTGCGCAAGATGAGGCGCGGGACGCCCGAGCCGTTCTACGAGAAGTTCCTGCTCGACCGGCTCAACATCGCCAAGATCAAGGAAGTCAGGACCGGGACATGAGCAACGGCTTGCAGATCGTGTGCGGCCATTGCGGGCAGATCAACCGTCTGCCCGCGGACCGGGCGCCGGCGCAGGGGAAATGCGGCAAGTGTCATACGCCGCTGTTCAGCGGCCATCCGATCGAGGTCGACCAGCCCGCGTTCGAGCGACATGTCGCGCATAGCAGTTTGCCGCTGCTCGTCGACGTCTGGGCGCCGTGGTGCGGCCCATGCCGTGCGATGGCGCCAATGTTCGCGCGTGCGGCCCAGGAGCTGGAGCCGCGTGTGCAACTCCTTAAGCTGAACTCGGACGAGGCGCCGGAAGTTTCGGCACGGCTCGGCATCTCCGGAATTCCGACCATGCTGCTGCTGCAGCAGGGTCGGGAGCTGGCGCGGATTTCGGGTGCGATGGACTCGCAACGAATCGTCGCCTGGACACTGTCCGGCCTGCGGCAATAGCCATACGGCCGGACCGGCACTTGCTTGATTACGCTCAAATGCAACCATGAGGGAGTATGTCATGAACGTCGACAAAGCAGTTCTCACCTTCGCAGGGATCGTCGTCCTGCTCAGTCTGGCCCTGGGCTGGTACGTCAGTCCCTATTGGTTCTTGCTGGCGGCCTTTGCTGGCGTGAACATGATCCAGGCCTCGTTCACGGGCTTCTGTCCGGCAGCGATCGTCTTCAAGAAGCTGGGGCTCAAGAGCGGCAACGCGTTCTCCTGAATCGGTCGGAAGGACGGCAAGATGAAGCGAGGATATCATGGCTGACTCGGACGAAACCTACATCGTCGGGCCGCTCTACAAGGCGCGCGAAAAGGTCTATCCGGCGGCCGTGCACGGCCGCTTCCGGCGCATCAAGTGGACGATCCTGTGCATCACGCTCGGCATCTACTACCTGCTGCCCTTCGTCCGCTGGGATCGCGGTCCCGGCATGCCGAACCAGGCGGTGCTGGTCGACTTCCCGCATCGCCGGTTCTACTTCTTCTTCATCGAGTTGTGGCCGCAGGAGGTCTACTACTTCACGGGGCTGTTGATCATCGCGGCGGTCGCCCTGTTCCTGATGAATGCAGTGGCCGGCCGGCTGTGGTGCGGCTACCTCTGTCCGCAGACGGTGTGGACCGACCTGTTCTACGCCGTCGAGCGCTGGGTGGAGGGCGATCGCCGTGAGCGCATCCTCAGCGACAAGCGCGGCTGGACCTTCACCCATATTCGCCAAGCCGCGCTCAAGCACTTCCTCTGGATCATGATCGGCTGGTGGACCGGCGGCGCCTGGGTGCTGTATTTCGACGATGCGCCTACGCTGGTGAAGGATCTGGCCACCTTCCAGGCGCCGTTCATCGCCTATCTCTGGATCGGCATCCTGACGGCGACGACCTACGTGTTCGCCGGCCACGCCCGCGAGCAGGTCTGCATCTACATGTGCCCGTGGCCGCGCATCCAGGCCGCGCTGACCGACGAATGGGCGCTCAACGTCACCTACAAGGGCGACCGCGGCGAGCCGCGCATGTCGGTCAAGAAGGCGGAAGCCGCACGGCTGCAGGGCGCTCCCGCCGGCGACTGCATCGACTGCCACCAATGCGTCAACGTCTGCCCGACCGGCGTCGACATCCGCCACGGCATCCAGCTCGGCTGCATCCAGTGCAGCCTTTGCATCGACGCCTGCGACAGCGTGATGACCCAGATCGGCCGTCCGACCGGCCTGATCGGTTACGACACCGACATCAACGTGCAGCGCCGCAAGGAAGGTAAGCCCGAGATCTACCGGATCATCCGGCCGCGCACGGTCATCTATGCGAGCTTCATCGCGATCGTCGGCGGGATCATGCTGTACTCGCTGGCGACGCGCGGCACGATGGGCATCAACGTGCTGCATGAACGTAACCCGCTGTTCGTGCAGTTGTCGGATGGCGGCGTCCGTAACGACTACACAGTCCGTCTGCTCAACAAGCGCGGCGCGCGCGACTTCGTGCTGGACGTCGTGGGGCTTCCGAACGCCAAGGTGACGGTGGCCGGCGAGACGCGCGAGCAGGACGGTCGCATGGTGATCGATGTCGGCCAGGACCAGACCCGCGAGATCCGCATGTCGATCGAGGCCAAGGGAGCCGACCTTCCCTCCGCGCCGGTGGACATCGAGATCAAGATCACGGATCCGGCGACTGGTACTTCGGTCAGCAAGCGAGATCACTTCGTTCCAGCGACACGATAGAGCAGTGTCGTTCGATCGCCGATCATGAGGCGCCCGCGGCATTCCGTGGGCTTATCGGGACTGATCGAGGGAGGAGCAGTCGCTCCTCCCTCGATTGCTGAGTCCGGTTGTTCCAAATCAATGCCGGCTCGAAGTCGCAAGCAGAGCATTCTCGCGTCAAGGGATCGAAAGCTTTCCTACTGGCGGAGAAAGACAGATGTTCAAGGTCGCAATTCTCATCTGGGTCATGCTGGGCACCGTGCTTGCAGGCAGTGCGGTTACGGCATTGTTGACGGTGCAGGGGCTGGTTGCGAGCCCGATGAAGGACCTCCCGTTGGCGGCGTTGGTCGGATTCGTCGTCGCCATGCCGCTATCCTATCTCGTCGCTGCGAAGATCAGCCGCAATGGTGGGCGTAGCCGAACGGCGTGAGGGCCGCAGCCGGCAGGCATGTGCAGTATCCTCGGAGAGCCTGCTCAAGATCGCCGCCGACGACGGGCCGGATCATCGTGCTGTTCCGGCCTGATCGTCGTGCACGAGCCGCGGGAGCGCCAGTCTGGCGCCGTCCATGAAGAGGTCGATCGCATCACGCACGGTTTGCTCGAGGTCGGATGGAACGGGTGTCTCGTAGATGAACTTTCGGATCGCGAGATAGAAGATGCGTCCGTGCAGTCCCCAGAACATCTCCGTCTCGCGGCTGCCGAGAGGGCAGGTGGCGGCGTCTGGGAGCTGCAATTCATGCCGCAGCTCGATCGCGGCAGGCTCGATGATCTCGCGTCGGACGAGGTCGAGATAGCGACCGGTGATGCCGAACGACTTCATGCCCGAGAACACGAAGATCCGCACCCAATTATATTCGAACACGCGCGCCACATAGTCGAGATAGAAGCCGGTTAGCCGTGCCTTCAGCGGATGGCTGCGATCGCGGATCAGCGGGCCCCAATCCTGCGACCAGCGGCTCAGATAGACCTCCTGATAGACGCGCTCGATGAGGGCTTCCTTGCTGGGGAAGTGCCGGTAGATCACCGAATGCGCGATACCCATGCGCTTCGCGAGCTCCCGCGTCTGGCCTTCGAAGCCGCGCTCGGCGAAAAAGCGGATGGCTTCATCCACGATCACGCGCTCGCGGTCGGCGGCGCGCATATTGCGGCGCCTCGCGCGAGGACGGCCGTCGGTTCTCCGCTGGCCTCCACCAACGCGGCCGTTTGTCTCAGCGTTCGCTGTCTTCGAGGTCTTAGCCATGGTCTCATCGATTGCGGCGACAGCCTGCTTGATACCCGAAAGCTGATTTGTGACCAATCGTTCGTTTCTGGTTGACCGCGCTGCCGCCGCGTGCAACTCTTTTAAGACCAGATGGTCACAAATCTGGGACTCCGGGCTGGCGAGCCCTGGCGGCGAGGAACGGATGAAAGCGAGGGCTTTCAGCTATTTTCGTGCACACACGATCGGCGAGGCGCTCGAAGCTCATGCGGGCGCCGGCGACGATGCACGCTTCATTGCCGGTGGCCAGAGTCTGGTTCCGGCGCTGGCGTTGCGTCTTCAGGCGCCGCGTATTCTGATCGATATCAATCACATTGCAGAGCTGCGCGGCGTCACGCGGGACGGCGAGTGGTTGCGGATCGGCGCCTTGACCCGGCACTGCGAGATGCTGACCGATCCGCTGATCGCCGAGTTTGCGCCGCTGTTGCGCGCCGCAGCGCCGTTCGTTGCGCACCCTGCCATCCGCAATCGCGGGACCTTGGGCGGCAGTGTCGCGCTGGCGGACCCGGCCTCCGAATTTCCGGCGATGGTGCTGGCGCTCGACGCCGAGATCGAGATTGCCGGCACGTCCGGCCGGCGCCGCGTCGAAGCCGATGACTTCTTCACCGACCTTTTTGAGACGGCGATCGCGTCTGGCGAGATCCTCGTCGCAGTTCATGTTCCTCTCTTCAAAGCCGGCCAGCGCATTGCGTTCGATGAACTGGCCCGCCGGCGCGGCGACTATGCATTGGTCGGTTGCGGCCTGCTCGCGACCTGTCAGAGCGATCTGATCGAGCGCATCCGCATTGCGTTCTTCTCGGTCGGCAATGTCCCGACCCGTGCGAGACATGCGGAGGAAGCGCTGACGGGCGGCCGGATCGATGCCGGACGGATTGCGGCTGCCCAGGCTGCGCTTGATGACGATCTCGCGCCTGCTGACAGCGACGATGTTCCGGCGGCGATGCGCCTGCATCTCGCACGCGTTCTGCTCGGCCGGCTGCTGGGACGGATCGGAGATGCCGCATGAGCGCGCTGGTCGACATCGAGGACGACGAGCAGGTCCGCATTCGCCTCATCGTCAACGGCCGCAAGGTGGCTTGTGACGTCGCGCCTCGCGACACGCTGGTGGATTGTCTTCGCCAGCAGCTCGAATTGACCGGCACGCATGCCGGTTGCGAAATGGGCGCCTGCGGCGCCTGCCTGGTTCAGCTCGACGGCGCAGCTGTGCATGGCTGCCTGATGTTTGCCGTGCAGGCCGATGGCGCGCGGATCGATACGATCGAGGGGCTCTCGGAGAGCGGCGTGATCGCCGACCTGCAGGCCGAGTTTCATCGGCGCAATGCGCTGCAATGCGGGTTCTGCACGCCGGGCATGCTGATCACCGCTCATGAGCTGCTGACCCGTGCTGCACGGCCGAGTCGCGAGACCATCCGCGACGCGCTTTCGGGGAATTTCTGCCGCTGCACCGGATATGAAGCGATCGTCGACGCCATCGCCGCGGTGGCTGCGGCGCGGTCGGCAACGGCATCGCAGGACGCGGAGGGCTCGTCGCGATGAGCGCGCCGCTGACCTCGCTGGACCGTCCGAATTCCTATATCGGCCGCTCCGTGCCGCGACCGAATGCGAAGCGGCTGCTCGCCGGACGCGGGCGCTACGTGACCGACATTCGCCTGCCTCGCATGCTGTACGCAGCCTTCCTGCGCAGCCCGTATGCTCATGCACGGATCATCCGCATCGAGGTCGATGCAGCGCGGGCGCTTTCGGGCGTGCATCTGGTTGCGACCGGCGCCGATCTGGCGAAGATCTGCACGCCGTGGACCGGGACGCTCGATCATTTCAAGGGCATGACGTCCGAGCCGCAGCTGCCGCTGCCGGTGGATCGCGTCGTCTGGGCCGGGCAGGCCGTGATTGCCGTCGTCGCCGAGAGCAGGGCGATTGCGGAGGATGCGCTGGAGCTGATCTCGGTCGACTACGAGGAGCTGCCGGCGGTGGTCGATCTCGACGCCGCGCGCCGGCCGGGGATGCCGCTGGTCAATCCGGTTGCGGCGTCCAACATCTGTTTCCGCACGCAGCTCGACAGCGGCAGCGTCGATGAGGCCTTCGCGTCGGCCGCGCATGTGATCGAGGAAGAATTCAGCTTCGGCCGTCATACCCCGGTCACGCTGGAGCCGCGGGCCATCGTCGCGGACTATGATCCCGAGAGCGGCGCGCTGACGGTGCACCACGCCACGCAGACGCCCTACCAGTTCCAGGATCTGTACGCTCGCCACTACGGCATCCCGGAAGCCGGCGTGCGCGTGATCGCGCCCGATATCGGCGGCTCGTTCGGCATGAAGCTGCATGTCTACCACGAGGACATGGCGGTTGTCGGGCTGTCGATCCTGCTCGGGCGCCCGGTCAAATACGTCGCCGACCGCATCGAGTCCTTCGTGTCGGATATTCATGCCCGCGATCACCATGTCCGCGCGCGCATGGCCGTCGACGCCGAGGGCAAGATCCTTGCCATGGACGTCCACGATGCCACGGCGATCGGCGCGTTCTCGACCTATCCGCGCACCAGCGTCGTCGAAGGCAATCAGGTCATCCGCCTGATCGGTGCGCCGTATGACTTCAAGTCCTATCGTGCCGCGCTCGAGGTCGTGTTCCAGAACAAGGTGCAGACCAGCCAGTACCGCGCGGTCGGACATCCCATCGCCTGCGCGGTTACCGAGCGCATGGTGGATCTCGCCGCAAGCCGCGTCGGGATCGACCCGTTTTCCATGCGCGCCAGGAATGTGATCGCCGACAATGCCTATCCGACGGCCTCGCCGAGCGGCTACAGGTTCGAGGCGCTGTCGCACGAGGTCTGCCTGCGGCGGCTGCGCGAGATCATGGACTACGACGCGCTGCGCGCCGAGCAGACCGAGCTGCATCGGCGCGGCATCTATCGCGGCATCGGCATTGCGACCTTCGTCGAGATCACCAACCCGAGCCCTGCGTTCTACGGCGTCGGCGGCGCGCGCATCTCCTCGCAGGATGGCGCGACCGTCAGCCTGACGCCGTCGGGCGAGGTGCGCTGTGCGATCTCCGTGACCGAGCAGGGACAGGGCACCGAGGCGATCATCAGCCAGATCGTCGCCGACCAGCTCGGCCTCGCCCAGGAGCACGTCAAGATCATCACCGGCGATACCGAGGTCACGCCGCATGGTGGTGCGACCTGGGCCTGCCGCGGCGCGGGCATTGGTGGCGAGACGGCACTGCAGGCCGCGCGAAAGCTCAAGGCGAACATTCTGGAGATTGCCGCGCTGGTGCTGCAGGAGCAGCCCGCCGCGCTCGACGTCGTCGACGGCCAGATCGTCAGTGTCGCGACGGGGCAGACGCGTCTGCCGGTCGCCGAGATCGCGCGCATCGCCTATTTCCGGTCCGACACCTTGCCACCGGGCACTCAGGCGCAACTGACGGTCAGCCATCATTTCGCGCCGCAGGGCTATCCCTTTGCCTTCACCAACGGCATTCAGGGCAGCTACCTTGAAGTCGATGTCGAAACCGGCTTCATCAGGCTGCTGAAGCACTATGTCGTCGAGGATTGCGGCCGGATCATCAACCCGATGCTGGTCGACGAGCAGTTGCGCGGTGGTGTCGTGCAGGGTCTTGGCGCTGCGCTGTTCGAGGAGTGCCGTTACGGTGAGACCGGCCAGTTGCTCAACGGGTCGATGGCCGACTATCTGGTGCCGATGGCGTTGGAGATGCCAGACATTACCATCGATCACGTCGAGACGCCGACGGCGGACACCATTCTCGGCGCAAAGGGCTGCGGCGAGGCCGGCACCGCGGCCGCGTCGGCCTGTGTGCTGAATGCGGTCAATGATGCGCTGATGCCCTTCGACGCCTCCATCAACACCATTCCCATCACGCCTGCGCGCGTGCTCAAGGCGCTCAACCGGTTCTAAGAAATACGAATGAGGGAGGAGATCATGCCAAACTACGAGACGAGGCTGCGACGCACAGGAATATCCCGCCGTACGGCGCTGATGGGGATGTCGGCAGGTGTCGCCACGCTCGCGATGCCGCGCCTGGGACGCGCCGCCGATGACACCATCCGCATCGGCTTTCCGACGCCGCTGACCGGCCCGTTCGCGGCCGAGGCCCGCGACCAGGTCAAATGCGCCGAGCTTGCGGTCAAGCTGGTCAACGACAAGGGCGGGATCGCCGGCCGCAAGGTCGAGCTCCTGGTGCGTGACGACAAGCTCAATGCCGGCGAAGCGGCGACGCGGACGCTCGAGCTGATCGAGAAGGACAAGGTCCACGCCATCGTCGGGGCGCTCTCCAGCGCCGTCCAGCTCGCCGTCAACGAGGTGACGCGGGCGCGCGGCGTGATCTACGTCTCGATCAGCCAGTCCGACACCATCAACGAAGCCAAGGATTTCAGCAAATACACCTTCCACGAGGCGCTGAACCCGCACATGACCACAGCGGCCGTGGCCCGCCAGACCATCAAGAAGGGCATGAAGGTCGCCCATCTCGTGGCCGACTATGCCTATGGCCATGAGATGCTGCGCGGCTTCAAGCGGGCGCAGACCGCGATTGGTGCCGAGAGCGTCGGCGAGATCCTGCATCCGTTCGGTGCGGCCGACTATTCGACCTTCATGCCGCGCCTGATGTCGCTGCGGCCGGACGTGCTGTGCATCAGCAATTTCGGTCGCGACCAGGCCAATGCGATCAAGCAGGCGGTCGATTTCGGCATCAAGCAGCAGATGAAGATCGTGGTGCCGGTGATCCTGCACAACCAGCGCCTCGCCGTCGGTCCCGACGTGTTCGAGGGCGTCGTCGGCGGCGCCAACTATTATTGGGGTCTCGAGACACAGAACAAGACCGCGGCCGAGTTCAACAAGGCGTTCCGGGCCGCCAATGGCGGCGCGATCCCGACCGACTACGGCGCCTATGGCTACTCCGGCGTCGGCTCGCTGTTGCAGGCGATGCAGGCCGCCGGCGGCACCGAGACCGATAAGGTCGTCGCGGCGCTGGAGGGACTGCAATACGATCTGACCAAGGGCCCGCAGCATTACCGCAAATGCGACCACCAGTCGGTGCAGTCGGTGCTGGTGCTGGAATCCAAGAAGAAGTCGGCGATGGCGAACGAGAACGACCTGTTCGCGATCGTGGCCAGCGATCCAGGGGCGGACGAGATGCTGCGAAGCTGCAGCGAACTCGGCCACCCGACTTGATCCTGATCGCATGGACCTCTCGCTGATCATCATGCAGCTGTTTTCCGGCATCGCCCTTGGGGCGGTGCTGGTGATCACTGCGCTCGGCCTCACCATCGTGTTCGGCATGCTCGGCGTGGTCAATTTCGCCCATGGGGCGCTGTTCATGATCGGGGCCTATGCCGGTCTGTATCTGGCATCGCTGACCGGTAGCTTCTGGTGGGGCTTGCTACTCGCGCCAATTCTGGTCGGCGCGTTCGGCATGCTGATCGAATTCGTCCTGGTCCGACGTCTGTATGGCCGCTCGATCGATGATCCATTGCTGCTCACCTTCGGCCTCAGCTACATCCTGGTCGAGGGCGTGCGCATCGTGTTCGGCAGCGACGGCATTCCGTTTCCAACGCCGTCCCAATTGATCGGCGTCGTCGATCTCGGCGTCGGCTTCTTTCCCAAATATCGTCTGTTCGTGATCGCGCTGGTCGCCGTCGTGCTGCTGGTGCTCTGGCTGATCCTGGAGAAGACCCGGGTCGGCCTGATCGTCCGTGCCGGCGCCCGTGATCCCCTGATCATGCGGGTGCTCGGGGTCGACATCAGCAAGGTGTGGCTCGCGATCTTCGGCCTCGGCGTCGGCCTTGCCGCGCTCGGCGGGGTGCTGGCGGGACCCATGCGCAGCGTCAATCCCGAGATGGGAACGCTGGTGCTGGCGGAAGCCTTCGTCGTCACCGTGATCGGCGGCCTCGGCTCGATCGTGGGTGCCGTGGTCGCGGGGCTGATGGTGGGGATCTGCATCAGCATGGTCGCGCTGTTCGCGCCCGAGATGGCGACGATCGTGATGTTCGCGCTCATGGCCGCGGTCCTGCTGATCCGGCCGCAGGGCCTGTTCGGCCTCAGGGGGAGAGCGTGATGACGGTGCAGTCGACCGGCGAGGCACCGCCGCTCCATCAGGCGCAGCGCCTCTTCGCTTTCCTCGCGGATCACCGCGTGCTGGTATCGCTGGTCGCGCTGGCGCTGCTGCCCTGGCTGCTGCCGTCGAAGGCGCTCGCCGTGAACGTCCTGATCTATGGCGTCGTGGTGATGGGCTACAATCTCCTGTTCGGCTACACCGGTCTGCTGTCGTTCGGTCACGCCGCATTCTTCGGCACCGGCGCGTATCTGACCGGCATCGCCATCGGTCGCTGGGGCCTGCCGTGGTTTGCCGCAGTGCCGGTGGCGATCGCGGCGAGCACGGCGCTTGCCGCATTGATCGGAACCATCTCGACGCGAACCCGCGGCATCTATTTCTCCATGGTCACGCTCGCGCTGGCGCAACTTGTCTACTACGTGGCGCTGCAGGCCTCCTCCTTCACGGGCGGCGAGAACGGACTGCGAGGATTCACGGTCGACCACATCGGTCTGTTCGGTGCACAGATCAACTTTCTCGATCCCGTGAACAAGTATTACGTGCTGATGGTGCTCGCGGCGATCGCGATCTGGGTGCAGTCGCGCATCCTCAACTCGCCATTCGGCGCGGTCATCGAGGCGATCAGGGAGAACGAGCAGCGCGCGCGGGCGTGCGGCTACGACGTCGAGCGCTGCAAGCTGATCGTGTTCATGCTGTCGGGCGCCATCTCCGCCGTCGGCGGCTGCATGTCGGCGCTGCATCTGTCGATCGTGCCGCTCGACATCCTGCACTACCAGACCTCCGGCATGATCGTGATGATGGTGCTGCTCGGTGGCGCCCGCAGCTTTTTCGGGCCGTTCGTCGGGGCTGCGGTCTTCCTGATCCTGGAGGACGTCGTGTCATTGTGGACGCCGCACTGGCAGATCGTGGTCGGCGCCATCTTTGTCGTGTTCGTGCTGTTCCTGCCCAAGGGCATCTGGGGCACGTTCCTGGACGCGCTGCCGATCGCGAGGGAGCGGCGATGAGCACCGAGCTGTTGCGCGCGGACGGGATCGGCCGTCGCTTCGGCGGCTTCGTCGCGCTCGAAGGCATCTCCGTCGCGTTCGCGGCCGGCGAGCTGACCTCGATCATCGGCCCGAACGGGGCCGGCAAGAGCACCTTCTTCAACATTCTCTCGGGCACGCTGTCGCCGAGCAGTGGCACCTTGCGCTTCAAGGGCCGCGAGCTGAACGGTCTGCCACAGCATCGCTTCGTACATCAGGGCATCTCGCGGTCGTACCAGATCACCAACATCTTTCCCGACCTGTCGGTCCACGAGAATGTCCGGGTCGCCGCCCAGGCGATGCGGGTGAGCTACGACATCTGGCGCAAGCGCGCGGATCTTGCCGAGCTCGGCGAACGCGCTGATGCGGCGCTCTCTGCCGTCGGCCTGATCGGCAGGCGCGGCGAGCTTGCGAAGTATCTGGCCCACGGCCAGCAGCGCGCGCTGGAAATCGCGATTGCGCTGGTGTCCGAGCCGGAGCTGCTGCTGCTGGACGAGCCGACGGCGGGCATGGGTCCGGAAGAGACCAAGGAGATGGTCGTGCTTCTGGAGCGGCTGGCGGAGAAGCGCACGGTGCTGCTGGTCGAGCACAAGATGAAGATGGTGCTGGGCCTGAGCCAGCGGGTGCTGGTGCTGCATCACGGCCGGCTGCTTGCCGATGGCAAGCCTGAGGACATCCGATCCAACCCCGACGTGCGCCGGGTCTATCTGGGACAGAGTGAAGGCTATGGCTGAGACCGCGTTGCTCGAGCTCGACGGCGTTCAGGCCTGGTATGGCGCCAGCCACGTCCTGCACGGCATCTCGCTGCGCGTGAACGAGGGCGAGGTGGTCGCGCTGGTCGGCCGCAACGGCGCCGGCAAGACCACGACGTTGCGCACCGTCATGGGGCTGATGCCCCGGGCCGCGGGGCGCGTGCGCTTTGCCGGCCATGATCTGCTGCCGCTTGCGGCCCACAAGCGCTTTCATCTCGGGCTCGCTTATGTGCCGGAGGAGCGCCGCATTGTGCCGGGCTTGTCGGTGCGCGAGAACCTGCGGCTCGGGCTCGTCGCGGCCAGGGCCGACATCGAGGAGCGCGCGGCGTTCGCCGAGATTGCGGAGACCTTTCCACGATTGAACGAGCGGCTGGATCAGGAGGGCGTCACGCTGTCGGGCGGCGAGCAGCAGATGCTGGCGATCGCCCGCGCCTTGATCGCGCAGCCGCGCATGGTGCTGCTCGACGAGCCCTCCGAAGGCATCATGCCGGTGCTCGTCGAAGAGATGGGCGTGCTGTTCCGGCGGCTGCGCGATCAGGGCAAGACTCTGCTCCTGGTCGAGCAAAATGTCGAATGGGCGCTGCGGCTCGCCGACCGCGCCGTCATCATCGACCAGGGCGAGGTCGTGCATGAGAGCAGTGCCGCGGCGCTGCTGGCCGACAAGGATATCCAGGACCGCTATTGCGCGGTGTGATGCTTCGGACTGCGCCGGCATCATGACGCGCCATCTCCATCCGGCGCCAGCAACTGCGGCAGCCGGGCGAGGCTGACGCCGGCAGCCTGGTGACGGAACATGCGTTCGAGCAGCTCGGCGGCTTGTCTCGCCGCATCCGCCGGCGCGAGCCCGCTTTGGCGGACATTGGAGATGCAGTTGCGCTCGGAATCGACGCGGCCGCGGCGTGGCATCCAGGTCAGATAGAGGCCGAGCGAGTCGGCGGCGCTCAGACCCGGGCGCTCGCCGATCAGGATGATCGAGGCCGACGCGCCGAACAGCTCGCCAACATGATCGGCGAGCGCGACGCGGCCCTGCGAAGCAACGATCACCGGCGACAACCGTCGGCCGGTTGCAGCCAGGCGCGGCATCAGCGCATCGAGCACGGGCAGGGCGTTGACCTGCACCGCGCGGCTGCTCAGGCCATCGGCGACCACCAGCACGATGTCGGCCGGCGCGCGCGGCTCCGACAGCAGCGCTTCCGACGTGGGCGAGAGCAGGCGGCCTGCATCGGGGCGCTGCAGATAGGTCGCGCGATCGGCGGCGCGGCTGTGCACGGCAAGCGCCGGCCAGCCATGCGCGGTGACCTCGGCCGCAAAGCGCTCGGCATCGAATGGCTTCAGCACGGCATCGCGCGCTTCGGCATGGGCAGCCTGGAAGCCGAGATGTGCCGACGTCGGCAGGCCAGGACCGCAGCGTCCCAACGCGATCCGTGCCTCGGTGTAGCGTGACAGCCAGCGCCAATCGTCCGATGACGAAGTTGCCGGCGAGTTGCTCTCGTCGGAGCCGCTCATCACTTGGCCTCCAGCAGCGGCAGCGCCGGCATCAGCCGCGCCGGCTCGAAGCGCAGCTCGCCTCTGGAATCGCTGAGGCCGGTGGCCGCGAGCCAGGCCTCGAACTCCGGCGACGCGCGCTTGCCGAGCACCTTGCGCACATAGAGCGCGTCATGGAACGACGTACTCTGATAGTTCAGCATGATGTCGTCGGCGCCGGGCACGCCCATGATGTAGGTGCAGCCGGCGACGCCCAGCAGCGTCAGCAGTGCATCCATGTCGTCCTGGTCGGCTTCGGCGTGGTTGGTGTAGCAGACGTCGCAGCCCATCGGCAGTCCGAGCAGCTTGCCGCAGAAATGGTCCTCAAGCCCAGCGCGCATGATCTGCTTCCCGTCGTAGAGATATTCCGGACCGATGAAGCCGACCACGGTGTTCACGAGCAGCGGCCGATAGCGCCGCGCGACCGCGTAGCAGCGAGCTTCCAAGGTCTGCTGGTCGACGCCGCAATGGCCGCCGGAGGAGAGCTCGCTGCCCTGTCCGGTCTCGAAATACATCACGTTGCCACCGACGGGACAGCGCTGCAGGCCTTCGGCCGCGGCGAGCGCCTCGTCGAGCAGCGACAGCGTGATGCCGAAGCCGCGATTGGCCTCCTCGCTGCCGGCCAGCGACTGGAACACGAGATCGACCGGCGCGCGGCGCTCGATCGCCTTCAGCGCGGTCGTAACATGGGCCAGCACGCAGGACTGGATCGGTGCATGCGAGGCAAGCCGCAAGGTCTCGATCAAGTCGAGCAGCCGTACCATCGTGTCGACGTCGTCGCTTGCCGGGTTGATGCCGATCGTTGCATCGCCGACCCCGTACATTAGCCCGTCGAGGATCGAGGCCGCGACGCCCTTGAGATCGTCGAGCGGGTGGTTGGGCTGCAGCCGCGTCGACATCCGGCCCGGCAGGCCGATGGTGCAGCGGAAGCGCGTCACGACCTCGCATTTCGCCGCGACCGTCACCAGGTCCTGCAGCCGCATGATCTTGCAGACCGCAGCAACCATCTCCGGCGTCAGCCCCGGCGATACGCCGCTGAGCGCATCTGCGTCGGCCGCATCCGACAGCAGCCATTCGCGGAAAGCGCCGACCGTCAGGCTCGCGACGGGAGCGAACGCCTTGCCATCATGCTGGTCGACGATCAGCCGCGTGACCTCGTCGCTCTCGTAGGGAATGACGGCTTCGTTGAGGAAATGGCGCAGCGGCAGCTCGGCGAGCGCCATCCGTGCCGCGACGCGTTCGGCGGCATCCTGCGCGGCGAGGCCTGCCAGGACGTCGCCCGAGCGCAACGGCGTTGCCTTCGCAAGCAAGGTTCTGAGGTCGTCGAACCGATAGCGCGTGCCGCCCAGCGTGTGTGAAAAACCCATTGGTGCTCTCCTCAGCGGCTGCCGCGATCAGTCTCGGCGGCCCGGTCGATCACAGCGGATCGTCGGGACGGGAGAGCGGAAGAGGACGTCATATCGAGGACCTTTCTCAGCACCGCGCAGAGCGACATCATGCACGATATGTGTCCGCATCCGATGACCATTTTGCCGCGCGTCGCCGTCGATTTCGTGCGGGTTGCGTCGGCGGCGGCGTCGGCTAAGGTCGCGCGCCAAGCGACAACGCAACCCGAGAGGAACCTGACATGACGCGGATCCGCTGCATCACCGAGATGGGCACGGGCGTCGACGTCCATGGCCGCGACGCCACCAAGGCCGCCAGGCGCGCGGTGTCGGACGCGATCCGCCATTCCAGCCTCGGCTTCTTCCGAATGGTCGGCAAGACGCCGCAGGACATGCTCGTCGACGTCACCATCGGCGTTCCCAATCCGGAGGCTGTCGACACCGCCGCGGTCGCCAAGGAGCTGCCCTATGGCACGGTGACCGTGATCGCCGTCAAAGGTGGGCTGGAGATTCCGGCCGAGGCCGGCAGCGACGCCATCATCATCGCCAACGCGGCGGTGCTGGTCCATCTCGACGACGGCAAGTGACGCTCACGCGCATGGGGCATGCGCGTGGCGTTCTGATATGAATGTCAAACAGCATGTCATCGCGATCCCGCGGCGCGCTGCGCGCCCGGGTGATGATCGTACGGTGTCCCTCTTTTGAACAGAGGGCGCAGGGAAGGCCGGGTATCCGCTGATACCCGCGGCCCCCGTGCGTGAAGAAGTGCACGGGGCAGGAACCACAGGCTCAGCCGGACGATCCCGGCCTTCCCTGCGCAACGGTTTTCCGGCTTATACGTGCTCTCCTCGGGGACCGGGCTTTGTTGCCCCCGTCGCCTGCTGATCATCTCAGCCGGCTTGACCTCAGCATCGGGAGGTCAGGACCACACGATTTCGCCGGCGCGTCCTGCCGTTCGTCCGCACGGCAACACCATGCTGCGGCAGAGCTGCGCCCATCGCATCCCGCCTCCACGTTCGTGACGATCGCGAAGCGCCCCTCATGGCGAGGCGGGATGGGCGCAGTGTTTCATGGATTCCGAAAAAGCGAAAGGGAAATCTGGCCTGCGTTTGACTGACACCGGCGAACGCATTGAGAGCGTTGCCGGAAAAAATCTCCGGCGTGAGTCCGCGAGAGGCTGATCCGATGTCGCGGCTGCGACTCGCCGCGCGAATCCACGCCCTTTGAGTCGCCCGACGGGCAAGTTCCGTTGCTCGGGAGATCGTTCCGGGCATGGCGACACGACAGTTGCGTCCGTCCTTCGAACGCCACGGAACGGCCCGTGCGCGCAGGGTCAGCTCGAAATGAGTTCGCCGGATCGCGCCGGTCCAGCTCGTCAGGGCAGGCGGATCTCGGTTTTGCCATTGGGCCCGATGAGCGTCAGAACACCGGAAGCGCCCTCGCCATTGGCGAGATATTGATAGCTGTCGAGGGCATTTGCGTGGGGAATGCCGAGGAGTCCGGCAAGCTCCGACAATCAGTCTTCGGCGAACATGAATGGCTTGGTGGCGGACGACGCAACGACGCCTGCAGCAGCCAGCCGAAGTTCGGCGACGACCGTTCTGATGCAGGCTCGCGATCGGCGTGCCGGATGCAAGAATGCGTGATCCCCGCGGGAGAGCTTTTGCACCCACGAGGGATGGACGCAATTCGGCTCGAATCGTCACGGAATTGGCGGGGTATGAGCAGATTCTGGAAATGCGCCGGCGTGACGGCATTGCTGTGCGTCGGCTTCATGTTCGTCAACAACACCAGCTTGCTGGTGTCGAAGACTGCTGGACAGGCGATCGTTCTGGCTCATCGCGGTTTGTCACAGCAGTTCGATCGCACCGGCCTGACGAGCGAAACCTGCACTGCGGCGCGGATGCTGCCGCCGACGCATGAGTATCTCGAGAACACCATCGCCTCCATGCGCGCGAGCTTCCTGGCCGGCGCCGATATCGTGGAATTCGACGTGCACCCAACCACCGATGGCCAGTTCGCGGTGTTCCATGACTGGACGCTCGACTGTCGCACCGATGGCAAGGGCGTCACGCGCGAGCATGCGATGACGGCGTTGCGGCAGCTCGACATCGGTTATGGCTACACCGCCGATGGCGGCCGCACCTATCCATTCCGCGGAAAGGGCGTCGGCCTGATGCCGTCGCTGGACGACGTGCTCGCGACCTTTCCGGACAAGTCGTTCCTGATCAACGTCAAGAGCAATGATCCGGCGGAAGGCCGGCTGCTTGCCGCGGCACTTGCACCGATCGACGCTGCGCAACGCGGGCGGCTGATGGTGTATGGTGGCGATGCGCCGATCGCGGCGCTCAGGGCGGCGCAGCCGGGGCTGAAGGTGATGTCGCGCGGCATGCTGAAGAGCTGCCTGCTGCGATATATCGGATATGGCTGGACGGGGCTGGTGCCGTCCGCATGCCGGAACATGATGGTGCTGGTCCCGGTCAATGTCGCGCCGTGGCTCTGGGGCTGGCCAGACCGTTTCCTCGAGCGCATGGCACAAGGAGGAAGCAGCGTCTTCGTGGTCGGTGCCTATCATGGCGAGACATTCTCCACCGGACTGGATTCGCCGGACGACATCGCCCGGTTGCCCAAGGCCTTCGCTGGGGGCGTGATGACGGACGAGATCGAAACGGTGGCGCCGCTCCTGAAGCGCGCTCCGCAAGGAGATCAATCGAGCCGGCCGTAACCGCGCAGCATGGGAAGGAGACCCGGGCGCGTCTGTGACGCGTCCGGGTCCGTTGTCGTCAGTGCAGGGTGGCGCCTCGCAGCGTCTCCTCCTGCGCCGCGATCCAGGCGATCACGGCCTCGGAGAAGCCGTCGACCCGCGTCCAGGGTCCGTAACCGACCCCGTGCTGGTACGACGCCACGTTGACCATGGTCCCGCGCGCCTTGGGCGACGGCACCGCATCGTGGCTCTGCTCGTCGGTGAAGACGATCAGGCGGTCTCCCTTGCGGTCGATCTCGCCGACCGCACGGCCGAGATAGGTCCCGGAATGCGGCTGCGACCCGAGGATCGCATCGCGCAGCGCAAAGCCACGGCGCGGCGGCACCTTCACGACCTTGTCGCTGAACGTGAAGATCTCCACCTCGTCGCAGACCTCGCGGGCGAGGATCGCGAGCCCGCACGCAGCCTCCGCGCGCGTCATCTCTGACTGCGCGGACAGCTTCGCGAACATCGATCCCGAGACGTCGATCAGGAGCCGCGTGCGACCTGGCAGCCGCGCGTAGCCCTTGATCGCGCCCAGCATCGCCTGCTCGAGCTCGGGCTCGAAGTCCGGCGCATGCCGCGCCGCCGTGATGAACCGATACGGCAGGATCCTGTCCGTCCGCATCGTCTCGATCGCGGCCGCGATGGTTGCCCGCGGCACCCCGACCTCTCGCATCAGGCGCAGGTTGCGCAACAGCGCCAGCGCTCCGAGCCGCTTCTCGGCGAGCAGCCGCTCGAAGCTTGCGCGCTTGTCCGCGCCCTTCGACAGCGCGACCTCCCAGGTGTCGGGCGAGGGCAGCTCGCTTGCGGCGAGCTGCTTCCACACCGCCTCCTGGGCGGCATCCCTGGGCTTGGCGTGCACCAGGAACAGGACGTCGCGGAGCCGCACCGGTCCTTCGCGGTCATACTTCGCGAGCTGATAGGCGTCGAACTTCGTGAACGCCTTCGCCAGCCCCTTCTTGACCTGCGCCGACACCGGCTGCCGCCTGCGCTGCTGCTGCGGACCCAGCGAGTCCGCCCAATAGATAGCGAGCAGCTCGGTCATCTCGTCCGGCCGCTGGATGATGCGCGCCAGCGTCTCGGCGACCAGCGCACGGTGCTCCGGCAGCCGCGCCATCTCGCGGGCGACGAGCAGCGGCGCGTGCCGCAGCTTCATCTCCTCGCGCGCGCGGACCGCGAGCTGCGCCGCCTCGCGCGGCGCGACCTGCGGCACCAGCGCCTTGATGCGCTCGGCGACCGACACACCGTCCTCGTAGAACTGGTCCTCCCACAGCAGGCAGCTCAGCAGCGTACGCTGCAGTGCCTGCTCGGGCGCGAGCTGCCGGGACGGCGCACCCTCATGGGTGAAGGCGCGCAGGAACTTGTTGAGCCTGACCATGATGGCCTCCTCTCTGGGTTGATCTTGGTTGATGACGGGTGGAAGGGACGTCACGCGTGATCTCGTGCGGAGACCACGCGTCACAGATGACCACGCGCCGGGAACGGGCGAATGCTGAGCTCCGCTCCACCGGCGTGGAGCGGATAGTGCTCTGCCACTGAGCTACCGGCGCATGGAACGCCGGATGGGACTCGAACCCACGACCTCTCGATCCGCAATCGAAGTATCAGCACTCTTCACCACGGCGCGTGGAAGAAGGTGGCGCAGCAGAGGTTTGCGCCGCAACGATCTGACCGCCTGTTCGAAGACGATCAGTTGAGATGGATCACGAGCCGGGAACAGGCGACGGCTGAGACCCGGTCGCTGATGGACCGGACAGCGCTCTGACCTCTGAGCTACCGGCATGGCGCCGGGCGGGAGTCGAACCCGCGACCTCTGGCGTGGAAGGCGAAGTAACAGTCGTCTTCACCACGGCTCGTGGATACGTTCGGCGGGGAAGGGGCGATGCTGTTGCTGCCCGCTTGGGCGCTCGGTTTCAACGAAGTAACAGACATCTTCACCACCGCCTTGGCCGCCCGGCGGTTGCCGGGCGACGATGGATGGCATGCTGGGGAACAGCCGATCACGGAGATACGACGATCGAAACGCAGGCTTGGCATCAGCCTCACCGCAACCCGCGACTCACCCATCTCGCTAGACGGATTCCACGGTACGATCGATCGAAGGCGGCGCGTGACCGCATTGGCGCGAAGGACCCGCGATCTTCACCACCAGCAGCTCCCGGCCGCGAACGACCGGGAATTCAAATAGCTTGTCTGCGGCGCGCGTTGGCGCCGCATGTTGCGAGCTCCAAGGAAGCTCGCTCTGTCATCGGTGTCCGGCGTTGCAGCCTCGTTCCCTCCGACAGGCCCCGCGCGCTCGGGCACGCGCATCACCTGCGCGAGCCCCGGGATCCGGGTCTCCCGTTCCGGCTGACAGCCGGGACTTCCGTTGGTTTCGCCGTGCAGGCCGCTCGCGTGAGGGCAACAAAAAACCCTCCGGAGCGGCTGGCTCGGGAGGGTCCGTGTGATGCGGACTGTTGATCTTGCCTCAAGCAAGACCGCTCCCCCGAGCATGGCGTGCGCCATCCACCGGCATGACGCCGTTGGACGTGCGGATGAAGTGTTCGTAGCCGAAGGACATCGTCTCGCTCATGTTTGTCGCGGGCGCAGTCGCTCGCGAGGCCGCGGGACATACGCCGCTTTGTTGGGGCTGTCAACAGCGTGTCTTCGAACTTTTTTGCCGACTGCGGCGGCCTTGATCTGCAACAACGCGCCGATGCGATGCCGGCGTATTGTCATCTTTGGCTCGATTGCAGCGGAACATGCAGGCGTGTTTGCTATGAACCGGCGAACGGTATTGTTAGGAACGGGGAGCGCGATTGCTGCCGCCATGCTCGGCGCTGCATCCTGGCGCGCGATCACGGGGACGATGCACGACTATGAGACGTATAGCGCCCGACTGCGCGCGCCGCTGTCGCCCGATATCACTTCGGTGATCCGCTACGCGACGCTTGCAGCCAACAGCCACAACACGCAGCCCTGGCGCTTTCGCGTAGCGCAGGATGCGATCGAGATCATGCCCGATCCGTCACGCCGCACGCCGGTGGTCGATCCGGACGACCATCATCTGTTCGTCAGCCTGGGCTGCGCGGCCGCCAATCTCGCGATCGCCGCGGATGCGAGCGGCCGTCCGGGCGAGCTCAGCAGCGACGGCCGGACGGTGCGGTACAGCTTCACGAACGGCACGGCGCATGACGATGCGCGGCTTGCGGCAATCGTCCGCAGACAGTCGACGCGCGCGGAGTATGACGGACGACCGGTGCCGCCAGGCGATCTCGCCGCGCTGCAGGCCGCGTCAACCATGCCAGGCGTCGATCTCGCGATCATCACGGCTCCCGCCGCGATCGCCGCCATCCGCGATCTCGTCGTCGCCGGCAATGATGCGCAGATGCGCGATGCGGCGTTCATGCGCGAACTGAAGAGCTGGCTGCGGTTCAATCCGCGCAGCGCGATCGAGACCGGCGACGGGCTGTTCGCGGCTGCCAGCGGCAACCCGTCATTGCCGACCGCGCTCGGTGGCCTCGCCTTCGATCGGCTCTTCAATGCAGCATCGGAGAACGACAAATACGCGCGGCAGATTCGCTCATCGGCCGGTGTCGCCGTATTCACCGCCGAGCAGGCCGATGCCTCGCATTGGATCAGGGCCGGGCAGGCGTGCCAGCGCTTCGCGCTCGAAGCGACGCGGCTGGGCCTGAAGCTTGCCTTCATCAACCAGCCGGTCGAAGTGGCCGCGTTGCGGCCAGAGCTGGCGCGCGTGGTCGGAACGACACGGCGGCCGGATCTCGTGCTGCGCTTCGGCTACGGGCCGGCGCTGCCCTTCTCGCCGCGGCGGCCCGTAGCCGATGTGCTGAGTTCATGAGTCGTTCCTGTCAATCTTGACGGATTTGCGACTCGGTGCATTGCTTCGCTGCATGTTCGAGAACACCCGATTTGCACGCATGAGCGACGGGCATTATTGCCTGGTGCGCGACCTTGGCCTGGTCAAGGGCGGCAAGGGCATGCGCCATCATGAGGTGGTGGTCGATTTCAGCTATCGCGGCATGAAGGTGTTTGCCAAGCAGGGCGCGTCGTCGCTGATGCGCCGGGTCGCGGCGAAGCTCGCGCAGCATGACGCCACGTCGAAGCTGCCGGCGCTGCTGCGCGTGCGTCTGCGCGAGCCGCAGTAGCGTCAGCGCTTCCGCCGAAGCTTACCTCTCTGCGGCGTCGCGATCGGTCGTTTCGGGTCGTAGGGGCTGTTCGGATTGACGTCGAGCTCGACGTCGGTGACGCAGTATTGCGGCTGGCGGTGGCTGCGCCCCGAATGCCAGCGCCCCTGGCGCAGCTCGACCTCGCTGATGTCAGCGACATCGAAGCACTTCCATTGGCCGCCCGGCGGCAGGCCGCTGCTCGCGCCGCCCGCGAACTGGAACGCGAGCACGCGCTCGCGGCCGGCGGTGTGGCCGAGGATGATCGGGCAGATCGCGCGGGCGAAGCCGCCATACATGCACAGCACCTGCTGGCGTGTGATCATCGCCTGCATGATCAACTGGTAGGTCGGGCTCGGCATGCTGGCTTTCTGCACGATGCAGCAACATAAGACCGTCGGCCGCATGCGGTTCCGCATAGAACCTTGCAGCGGCGGCTCACGGGCTTAGATTGAGGCCTCAGCGACAAAGCGAGCAAGAGCCACGATGTCCGATCTCTCCAGCTTTCCGATCACCACGCGCTGGCCGGCGCAGCATCCCGACCGCATCCAGCTCTATTCACTGCCGACCCCGAACGGCGTGAAGGTCTCGATCATGCTGGAGGAGACGGGCCTGGCCTACGAGCCGCACACGATCGATTTCGGCAAGGACGACCAGAAGACCCCGGAATTCCTCTCGCTCAATCCGAACGGCAAGATTCCCGCGATCATCGATCCCGACGGTCCCGGCGGCCAGCCGCTCGGGCTGTTCGAATCCGGCGCGATCCTGCAGTACCTTGCCGAGAAGACCGGACAATTCCTGCCGAACGATCCGGCGCGGCGCTGGCAGACGATCCAGTGGGTGCATTTCCAGATGGGCGGCATCGGTCCGATGTTCGGGCAGCTCGGCTTCTTCCACAAATTCGCCGGCCGCGAGTACGAGGACAAGCGGCCGTTGCAGCGCTATGTCGCGGAGAGCAGGCGGCTGCTCGGCGTGCTCGAGGCGCGGCTCGATGGCCGGCAGTGGATCATGGACGCCGACTACACCATCGCCGACATCGCGACGCTCGGCTGGGTGCGCAACCTGATCGGCTTCTACGGCGCGCGCGAGCTCACAGCCTTCGATGAGCTCGCGCATGTTCCGGCCTGGCTCGAGCGCGGGCTGGCGCGGCCGGCGGTACAGCGCGGGCTGGAGATCCCGCAGCGGCCGTGATCGTCAGCGAGGCCGATTTCGAACGTTGCATGGCCGAGCTGCTGTCCGCGCCGGCCACGCCGGGCGATGCCGTGCTGCCGTCCGACAGCGTGATGTGGCGCGTGCATCGCGAGGCCGCGCTGTTTCTCGGCGCAGGCCGCGCGCTGTTGTTGCAGCTCGCCCATCCCTGGGTGGCGGCGGGCGTTGCCGAGCAGTCGAAGGTGTTCGCCGATCCGCTCGGCCGTTTCCACCGCACCTTCGGCATCGTCTACACCATGGTGTTCGGCACGCGCGCGCAGGCGGTTGCCGTGGCGCGGCGGTTGTATCGGCGTCACGCCGCGGTCGACGGCGTCATGCCTGAGAAAGTCGGACCCTTCGCCGCTGGCTCGCACTATCGCGCCAACGACGTCGACGCGCTGCGCTGGGTCCATGCCACCCTGGTCGAGACTGCGATGATGTCCTACGGCCTGTTGTGTCCGCCGCTCGGCGATGACGAGCGCGAGCAATATTGGCGTGAGGCGATGCGCTTCGCCGGTCTGTTCGGGATTCCGCATGAGGTGCTGCCGCCGGACTGGGGGGCTTTCAAGGCCTATGCGGCCGACATGATGGAATCGGAGACGCTGACGGTCAGCACGGCCGCGCGCGACATCGCGCAGCGCATCTTCTCGGGCGAGGCGACCTGGATCGCACCGCCGCGCTGGTTCACGGCGCTGACGGCCGAGATGCTGCCGGAGCGGCTGCGGCTCGCCTTCGCGCTGCCCTATGGCGAGCGCGAACGCCGCAGCGCCGCGCGAGCTCGAGTCTGGTTGCCGCGCGCCTATGCGGTGCTGCCGGAGAGATTGCGCACCGTCGGCCCTTATCAGGAGGCGATGGCGCGCATCGAGGGGACGACGTGTCCGCCGTTTACGCGGCTGCTCAACCGCGTCTGGATCGGACAGCCCAGCATGGGCAGCCCGTTCGAGCAGCGTGCAGAACGTGCGCGGAGCGGGACGGTCTGAGGCCGGCGCGCTTGCGGCGCAGACGACGGATCACGGCCGTGGAACGAGCTTGAGCGTGACGCCGCGAACCTCCTGCGGCGTCGGCGCGCGGCTGCCACCGGGTTGGCTGATGCTGAGACGGATCGACAGCCGTCCACTCTTGATCGCCTCCTTCGGCACCGGAAGCGCGTAGGTGCCGGCCTCCGCACCAGTGCGATGGCCGAATGGCGAGATGGTCCGGAGCGGCATCCCGGACGCCGTCGTCACCGTCACCTCCTGGCCTCGCCCCAGTGCGCCCAGGCTGATCTCGACGACTGGAGCGTCGCTCGCATCCAATGGCCGCGGCAGGACCAGATCGATGGCTCTGAACGGCTCCGCCGCCAAGGACGAGGCCGGCCGCAGCACGGCACAGAGCAGCATGGCGCAGGCCCGCAGCGCGGCGCGCCTCCCGTTCATGGGCGCAGCGGTCCGACCGAGAGCGCTTTCAGTGTCGGCGCAGTGCCGACGCCGCCCGAGGGCACGACGCGGATGCTCAGGGGCTGGTTGGGCGCGGCCCGCAGGGCGGAGAAGGCCTCCCGCTTCGTCGGCAGCGGCACCGCGAAGGTCGCATCCATGGTCATGGCCATGCCCGGCATCATCGATCCGAAGAAGGCGATGGTGCCTGCATAATATGGGCTGTCAGCCGTGACCTTGGTGACGTTGGCGGGCGCGTTCACCAGGACGTCGAACTCGCGCACGGTCGAATAGCCGCTCGGGCGGGGCAGCGTGATCTGCGCCATCAGCGGCTGCGGCCGCGCTGCCGCCAGATGCGCGTCGAGCGCATCGCCGGGGATCCTCACCGTGCCCACATTGGCCTTGACCGAGCCCTGCTGCGGCTTGGCCTGCGGCGCCGAGGCGACCGCGGGCGGATTGACGATGTCCTCGCCGAAGCCCGGCGCATAGTCGTAGTCGAAGCGATCGGTCGAGATGTAGTCGCCGGCCTTGCTGGGGCCGACATAGCCGCCCTTGCCGTCGGCATAGAACAGGAAGGGCTCGTCGGAGAACGTCTTCAGGTCGGCGCCCTGCGGCAGGTAGGGAAGCTTGAGCCGCTGCTGCTTGCGCGTCCAGACATCCCAGAGCCGGTCCAATGCTCATCTGAAATGAATCCTGGTTGGAAAGATCTCATGATGCGGTCCCACGATTGCAATCTCAAGTGGCAATTCCGTTTGGCGGCCGTATGATGCCACCTGAGAGGTTGCCGATGAACGCGCTGACGCTGCTGATCATCCGTCATGCCGAGAAGCCTGACGGCGACGCGACAGGTCCGGGCCTGACCCACGAGGGCAAGCCGGATTCGAAGTCGCTGGTCATCTTCGGCTGGGAGCGGGCAGGGGCCTGGACGGCGCTGTTCGGCAGCGGCTTGGGCGGCGCGTCCTATCCGACGCCGCAGGCGATCTACGCCGCCGATCCCGACAGCAGCAAGGACGGCTCCGACCCGAGCCGCCGGCCCTATGAGACGGTACTCGAATTGGCTGCGCGCGTCGGTCTCGCCAAGCCGGATACGTCGTTCGCGAAGGGAGAGGAGGCTGGGCTGGTCGAAGCCTTGCTGGCGCTGTCCGGCACCGCGCTGGTGGCGTGGGAGCACAAGGCAATCATCTCCGATATCCTGCCGCGTCTGCCGGTGAGCAACGCCGGGCAATTGCCGCCCCATTGGTCGGGCAAGCGGTTCGACGTCGTGCTGCGCTTCGATCGCGCCGCCGGCGAGGCAGATTTCAAGTTCACGGAATTGTACCCCTGCCTGATGCTAGGCGATTCCAACAAGCCGCTGCAGAGCGACCCGAAGGACGAGTGAGCCACTGAGCGCCTCGCCGGAGATATCCCCAGGCTAGAAGGGGCGGCGCGATGCTGCCGCCCGGATCATGGTACATCGATCCGTGGGACGCGCGATCGCGTGCGTCAGGTCTCCATGCAATGCCGCTTCCTTTCAAAAAGCCCCAGGCCATCCGCTCCTTCTTCAGCCATGCTGCCTTTCAGAAGGCGGAGCACCTGCAGCTTCGCGGAGGCGTTCTCGATCTCGAGATCAGCGAGGACGGCCGGGAGCTGGCGGCCTCGGTGCAGGGATCGCAATCCTGGCCGTACGAGGTCGAGATCGAGCTGGCCCGGGATAAGCACGGTCGTTTGGATGTCTCCGGGAGATGTACCTGCCCGATGCAGCACAACTGCAAGCACGTCGCGGCGGTGCTGCTGGAAGCGATCGAGCCGTCCCTCGAGGACGACGTGGACCTGAGGACACCGGCAAAGACGGCGAGGAAGGCGAGCCCGCTGGTGCTGCCGCCGGAGATCGCCGCCTGGCTGGACAAGATCGGCACGGTCAGCCGTGGCGACACCTATCCTCCCGAGGTGAGGCAGAGGTTGATCTATGGCGTGCAGCCCCATTCCGAGTCCGGAGGCGCTGCCTATCCGGTCGTCCGGCTGTGGTCGGTCCGGCTGCGCAAGGACGACAGCTTCGCCGACGTGTTCTCGAAAGTCGATCAAGTGCGGGGAGGCGCCGGGCGGGCGCCGGCATTCTACCGCGACAGCGATATCGACATCACAGCGCGGCTCGGACATCAAGTCTTTCTCGACGGAGCGTCGGCCTTCCGGATCGGCTCTGCCGCGCTGCTGAAGCGCATCGTCGAGACCGGGCGGGCGTATTGGCGCGATCATGCCGGGCCGCTGCTGCGCTGGGGCGACAAGCGCAATGGCCGCATCGAATGGCAGCCGGTCGGCCTGAAAGGCATCGGCGCAAGGCTCGTGGTCGACGGCGTGCTTGCTCTGCATGCCGAGCCGCCTGTCTATGCCGAGGAGACACGCGGCATCGTCGGGGAGGTCGATCCGGGGATCGAGCCGCGAACGGCGTACCAATTGCTGAGTGCGCCAACGCTGCCGAAGGCGCTGATCGGCGAGGTCTCCCGACATCTCAGCCAGCGGCTGCCCTCGCTGGATAGCGCCCTTCTGCCGTCGCGGCCGACCGAGGTCGTCGAGATCGAGGCCAAGCCGACGCCCATCCTGCATCTGCGCCGCGGACCCTATCCGGGCTATGGCTTTCGCGGCGTCCACACCAGCGGGCTTCCACTCGGCGTGGTCCGCGCGGGCTTCCGTTACGGTCCGATCGAGATCGAGCCCGACAGCGGTGGCAACGAGGTGGAGGCGTTCCAAGACGGCCGGGTGCATCTCGTCACCCGCGCCAAGGCGGACGAACGAAAGTCGTCCAAACGGCTGAGCGAGCTCGGCCTGGTTCCACTCAGAAAGGTCCAGACCTACAGCTTCGGCGGTCACGCGGACGATCTGACCTTCGAGGACGAAGGCCGCTGGCTGCAATTCGTGCATCTCGAGCTCGATGCGTTGCGCGAGCAGGGGTTCGAGATCCGCATCGATGACGACTTTCCGTACCGGCTGGCGGAGTCCTCCGGTCTCGTCGACATGGAGATCGAGGGCTCCGGAATCGACTGGTTCGAGTTTGGCTTCAAGATCGACATCGATGGCCGGCCGCATGACTTGGCCGAGCTGCTGGCGCGGCTGCTCGCGCAGCCCGGCATTCTCGATGCGCTGTCCGAAGCCGATGCCGAAGCCAAGCACATGTATGTGCCGCTGCCCGACGGACGGCACCTGGCGCTGGCGGCCGGCCGCTTCCTGCCGGTTCTGCTGGCGCTGCAGACGATGCGGCTGAGCGGCGGCGGCTTGGATGCGTCGGGCAAGCTCAAGCTGTCTCGTGCGCAGCTCGTGCCGCTGCTGGCGCACGATCCGGGCGCATTCAAGGGCCCCGATGATCTGCGCCGGCTCGCGGATCTGGTGCGGCAGCATCGGCCGGATGAATTGAAGCTGCCGGCCGGCTTCACCGCCACGTTGCGCCCCTATCAGCGGCAGGGCGTCGCCTGGCTCGATCTCCTTCGGCAGGCCAACCTCGGCGGCGTGCTGGCCGATGACATGGGCCTCGGCAAGACCGTCCAGGTGCTGGCCCTGCTCGCGCTCGAGAAGGCGCGCGGCGCGCTGGCGAGGCCCGTGCTCATCGTCGCGCCGACCAGCCTGATGACGAACTGGTTCAACGAGGCAAGCAAGTTCGTTCCTGACCTGAAGGTCCTGGTGTTCCACGGCGCCGCTCGCAAGGAGCTGATCGCGCAGATTTCGGAGCACGACGTCGTGCTCACCACCTATCCGCTGATCGCGCGCGACCATGAGCTCATCCTGGGACGGGACTGGCACATGGCCATTCTCGACGAGGCGCAGACCATCAAGAATCCCAATGCCGCCACGACGCGCTGGCTCAATGCGATCAAGGCCAGCCACCGCTTCTGCCTGACGGGCACTCCGATGGAGAACCATCTCGGCGAGCTCTGGTCGATCATGAGCTTCGTCAACCCCGGCTATCTCGGTGACAAGACCGCGTTCACGCGCAACTGGCGCACGCCCATCGAGAAAGAAGGCAATGCGATGCGGGCGGCGGCGCTGACCCGCCGCGTCAAGCCGTTCCTGCTGCGGCGGACCAAGGAGGAGGTTGCGTCCGAGCTGCCGGCCAAGGTCGACATCGTGGAGACCGTCGCGATCGACGGCAAGCAGCGCGATCTCTATGATTCGATCCGCGCGGCGATGGCGAAGAAGGTGCGCAAAGCCCTTGACGAACGTGGTCTCGCGCGCAGCCACATCGTCGTGCTCGAAGCGCTGCTGCGGCTGCGCCAGGTCTGCTGCGACCCGCGGCTGGTGAAGCTCGACGACAAGGTCGAGCGCCCCTCGGCCAAGTTGGACCGGCTGATTGAGATGGTCGAGGAACTGCTCAGCGAGGGGCGCAAGATCATCATCTTCTCGCAGTTCACCTCGATGCTCTCCCTGATCGAGGAGCGTTTCGAGGCGGCTGACATCGCCTACGAGCTGCTCACGGGCGACACCCGTGATCGCAAGCGGCCGATCGAGGCGTTTCAGAGGGGAGACAGCCCGGTGTTCCTGATCAGCCTGAAGGCCGGCGGAGTCGGCCTCAACCTGACGGCAGCCGATACCGTCATCATCTACGATCCCTGGTGGAATCCTGCCGTCGAGGCGCAGGCGATCGACCGGGCGCATCGCATCGGCCAGGACAAGAAGGTCTTCGTCTATCGCCTGGTGACGGCCGGGACGATCGAGGAGAAGATCGGTGAGCTCAAGCTGCGCAAGCAGGCGCTGGCTGATTCACTGTTCGATCGCGAGGGCAATATCGGCAAGGCGCTGACGGAGGAGGATATCGCTGCTCTGCTGTCTTGATGTCGGGTGGAGATGCGTGGCGGCCAGCATCCGTCAACTTGAGTGCGGTCAAGCCAGCGCGATACGCTCGCGCGTCTCCTCGACCCAGGCATGGGCGGCGAACCATTCGTGGTAGATGCGGCAGTGCGGGCAGTAGGCACGCGAGAAGAACACGGGCATGCGCTGAAAGCGCGCGGCGTCCATTTCCATCCCTGTCTCGATGCTGCGGCCGGTCTGCGGACAACGTACCATGATCTTGCCCATTCGCGGTCTCCTGTTCGTGGGCCAGATACGCCGGGGATGCGAAGAAAATGTAATGCTCAGCCGACAGTTTCGTGGCAAAGGTCCGAGTGAATTCCGACCGCGGAACGCGCGGCGTCGGCCGCATCAAAAGCGAGTGAATCGCACTGCAAAATGCGGGGCCGATTGTCGCAACATGAGACATCCGTCGCGGTTGAACACGATGGTTTGAGGACGCGTGGCATGAGCATCACGATCTACGGAATCAAGAACTGCGACACGATGAAGAAGGCGCGCGCCTGGCTCGACGATCACGGCGTCGCTTACCAATTCCACGACTACAAGACCGCCGGAATCGACAAGACTAAACTCAAGGCATGGAGCGACGAGCTCGGCTGGGAGGTGCTGCTCAATCGCGCCGGCACGACGTTCAAGAAATTGCCCGACGCGGACAAGGACGGACTCACCGAGAGCAAGGCGATCGCGCTCATGCTGGCGCAGCCTTCGATGATCAAACGCCCGGTTCTCGATCTCGGCGGCCGCCGCGTGGTGGGCTTCAAGCCGGATCTCTACGCAAAGGACGTGAAGGCCGCGAAGTAGTTGGAGACGATCATCGCTGCGCCGTCTCGCGGGCCGCGCCCGCCGCCTTCGCAGCGCGCGCGTGCAGGAAAATTCCGGTGGTATGATTTTCTATGTCAGCGGGAAATCGCAGGTGATTTCAACGCAAGGTGCGTCGGCCGCCTTGCGACGTCGTTGCCCAGCTTTCCGCCTTGCCTAACTCCCTCGATTGACGGCATATTCCGGCGCGAAGCGGTCGCGGGTGGCGGCGAGGAATCGTCCAGTCGTCCGGCAGAGCCGCCGTACAGGAAGAAGCGAGGGCCAGACGCTGAAGGCGCCGGCTTGGGGGGAATCTTTGGCTGACGAGTTCATTCTCGAGACCCACGGATTGACGAAGGAATTCGCGGGATTTTTTGCCGTTCGCGATGTTTCGCTCAAGATCCGCCGGGGCACCATTCATGCGCTGATTGGCCCGAACGGGGCCGGCAAGACGACGTGCTTCAACCTTCTGACCAAGTTCCTGCGGCCGTCGGCCGGCAAGATTCTCTATAAGGGTCAGGATATTACGGCGACGGCGCCGGCCGACGTGGCGCGTCTTGGCCTGGTCCGCTCGTTCCAGATCTCGGCGGTGTTTCCGCATATGACGGCGCTGGAGAACGTCCGCGTCGCCCTGCAGCGCCAGCATGGCTCGTCGTTCGATTTCTGGCGCTCCAAGAGCGTTCTGAACCGCTTCAACAACCGGGCGCTGGAGCTTCTCAACGACGTGGGCCTCAGCGAGTTCGCCAACATTCCGGCGGTCGAGATGCCGTATGGGCGCAAGCGTGCGTTGGAGATCGCGACCACGCTGGCGCTCGATCCGGAGATGATGCTGCTGGACGAGCCGATGGCCGGCATGGGCCACGAGGACATCGACAAGATCGCCGCGCTGATCAAGCGCATCTCCGCCAAATACACGATCCTGATGGTCGAGCATAATCTCAGCGTCGTCGCCAACCTCTCCGACACCATCACCGTGCTGACGCGCGGCCAGGTGCTGACGGAAGGGCCGTATTCGGAGCTCGCCAAGGACGAGCGCGTCAAGGAAGCCTATCTGGGGGCCGGACATGCCTGAGGTGATGACGGCCAAGACGCCCACCGCTGGCGCTGTGACCAGCACCATTCTCGATGTCAAGAATCTCGAGAGCTGGTACGGCGAATCCCACATTCTCCACGGCATGAACTTCAACGTGAATGCCGGCGAGGTCGTCACCCTGCTCGGGCGCAACGGTGCCGGCAAGACCACGACCCTGAAGTCGATCATGGGAATCATCGGCAAGCGCACCGGCTCGGTCCAGTTCAACGGGCGCGAGCTGATCCGCATGACCTCCGACAAGATCGCGCGGCTCGGCATCGCGCTGTGTCCGGAGGAGCGCGGCATCTTCGCCAGCCTCGACGTGCGCGAGAACCTGCTGCTGCCGCCGGTGGTGCGGCCGGGCGGGCTCACGCTCGACCAGATCTTCGAGCTGTTCCCGAACCTGAGGGAGCGGCTGAAGAGCCAGGGCACCAAGCTGTCGGGCGGCGAGCAGCAGATGCTGGCGATCGCGCGCATTCTGCGCACCGGCGCCAGCTTCCTGATGCTGGACGAGCCGACCGAGGGTCTCGCGCCAGTCATCATCCAGCAGATCGGCCACACCATCGCGCGGCTGAAGAAGGAAGGCTTCACGATCCTCCTGGTCGAGCAGAACTTCCGTTTCGCCTCGACGGTCGCCGACCGCTACTACGTGGTCGAGCACGGCAAGGTCATCGACGGTTTCGCCAATGCCGATCTGTCGGCCAACATGGATAAGCTGCATACTTATCTCGGCGTCTGATCGGCGCCGGCGACGTTGACGTGGCGGTTTCCTCCTGCGGTTTTCTCTACGGTCTTCTCTATGGTCTTCTTGGCAGTTTTGTTGGAAAGTTCTGGAAGTTGGAAATGAAGAGCAAATTCATCGCGTCATTGCTGCTGGGAACGGCGCTCACTCTCGCCGCTGGCAGCGTCGCTTCGGCCGGCGACAAGACCGTCAAGATCGGCGCGCTGTCCGATCAGTCTGGTCTTTATGCCGATCTCGGCGGTCCCGGCTCGACGCTCGCGGCGCAGATGGCGATCGAGGATTCCGGCCTCACCGCGAAGGGCTGGAAGATCGACGTCATCTCCGGCGATCACCAGAACAAGCCGGATATCGGCACCGCGATCGCGCGGCAGTGGTTCGACGTCGACAAGGTCGACGTCATCGTCGACGTGCCGAACTCGGGCGTGGCGCTCGCCGTCAACAACGTCGTCAAGGAAAAGAACGGCGTCTACATCAATTCGGGCGCCGCGACCTCGGATCTCACCAACGCGCAGTGCTCGCCCAACACGGTGCACTGGACCTACGACACCTACATGCTGGCGCACACCACCGGCCAGGCGCTGGTCAAGGCGGGCGGCTCGACCTGGTTCTTCCTGACGGCAGACTACGCCTTCGGCGCCGCGCTGGAGCGCGATACCACGGCGGTCGTCACCGCCAATGGCGGCAAGGTGATCGGCGGCGTCAAGCATCCGCTCAACACCTCCGACTTCTCGTCCTTCCTGCTGCAGGCGCAGTCGTCGAACGCCAAGGTCATCGGCCTCGCCAATGCCGGCGGCGATACCACCAATACGATCAAGCAGGCGGCCGAGTTCGGCATCAATAAGGGCGGCCAGAAGCTTGCCGCGCTGTTGCTGTTCCTGACCGACGTCAAGTCGATCGGGCTCGACATCGCGCAGGGCCTCAACTTCACCGAGACTTTCTACTGGGACATGAACGACCAGACCCGCGCCTTCTCCGAGCGGTTCGCCAAGCGGATGAAGAACGGCGCGCCGCCGACCATGGTCCAGGCCGGCGTCTATGCCGGTCTCGCGCATTACTTCAAGGCGCTGGACGCGCTGGGCGAGAACCCGCACGACGGCACCAAGATCGTCGACAAGATGAAGTCGATCCCGACCGAGGATACGCTGTTCGGCAAGGGCGAGATCCAGCCCAACGGCCGCACCATCCACACCGCCTATCTGTTCGAGGTCAAGAAGCCCTCGGAGTCCAAGGGCCCGTGGGATCTCTACAAGCTGGTCGGCTCGGTACCGGGCGACCAGGCCTTCACGCCGCTCGACAAGAGCGCGTGCGCCTTGTTGAAGAAATGAACCGCTGTGGCTCCGGCGGCTGACGTCGCCGGGGCCGCCATCTTCTGGGAAACGCCGAGAGAAAACAGAACAAGACGATGCAGGCCCTCTACGCACAGCTCCTGGTCGGACTGATCAACGGCTCGTTCTACGCGCTGCTCAGTCTCGGGCTTGCCGTCATCTTCGGCATGCTCAACATCATCAATTTCGCCCATGGCGCGCTCTACATGATGGGCGCGTTCTGCGCCTATTTCCTGCTCAACCTCGGCGGCATCAATTACTGGTGGGCGCTGCTGCTGGCGCCGATCATCGTCGGCGTCTTCGGCATGATCCTCGAGCGCACCATGCTGCAATGGATCGCCGGGCTCGACCATCTCTACGGACTGCTTCTGACGTTCGGACTGGCGCTGATCATCCAGGGCGTGTTCCAGAACTTCTTCGGCTCGTCCGGCCTGCCTTATGCGATCCCGGATCAGCTCCGTGGCGGCATGAATCTCGGCTTCATGTATCTGCCGGTCTATCGCGGCTGGGTCGTCATATTCTCCCTGGTCGTCTGTCTGGCGACCTGGTTCCTGATCGAGCGGACCCGGCTCGGCGCCTACCTGCGCGCCGCCACCGAGAATCCGACATTGGTGCGGGCGTTCGGCATCAACGTGCCGCGCATGATCACGCTGACCTACGGCCTCGGCGTCGGGCTCGCGGCCCTCGCCGGCGTGCTGTCGGCGCCGATCAACCAGGTGCGGCCCCTGATGGGCGAGCACATCATCATCGTGGTGTTCGCGGTGGTCGTGATCGGCGGCATGGGCTCGATCATGGGCTCGATCATCACCGGCTTCCTGCTCGGCGTGATCGAGGGACTGACCAAATATTTCTATCCCGAGGCTTCCAACACCGTGGTCTTCGTTCTGATGGTCCTGGTGCTGCTGGTGAAGCCGACGGGTCTGACCGGACGGGCGGCCTGACATGACATCCATCACCGACACGACCCTGCCGATCACCCCGCGCGCGATGCGCGACGAGATGATCGTGTTCGTCATCATGGCGGCGCTGCTGGCGATCGTACCGTGGACCGGGCTGTACCCGTTCTTCGTCATGCAGGCGCTGTGCTTCGCGCTGCTCGCCTGCGCCTTCAACCTCCTGATCGGCTATGGCGGCCTGCTGTCGTTCGGCCACGCGATGTTCCTGGGAACGGCCGGCTACTGCAGTGCCCACGCGCTGAAGGTGTGGGGGCTGCCGCCCGAGCTCGGCATCCTCACAGGCGTCGCCGGATCGTTCGTCCTGTCGGTGATCACCGGCTACATCTCGATCCGCCGCCAGGGCATCTATTTCGCTATGATCACGCTGGCGCTGTCGCAGCTCCTGTACTTCATCTATCTGCAGGCGCCGTTCACCCATGGCGAGGACGGCATCCAGGGCATTCCCCAGGGGCGGATGTTCGGCATCCTCGACCTGTCCAGGCCGACGGTGCTCTATTACGTCGTGCTGGTCGGCTTCCTCGCCGGCTTCCTGCTGATCTTCCGCACCATCAACTCGCCGTTCGGCGAAGTGCTGAAATCAATCCGCGAGAACGAGCAGCGGGCGATCTCGCTGGGCTACAAGACCGACCATTACAAGCTGCTCGCCTTCATTCTATCCGGGACGCTGGCCGGCTTGGCTGGCGCGTTGAAGGTGTTCGTCGCCCAGAACGCCTCGCTGACCGACGTCGAGGTGGCGATGTCGGGGCAGATCGTGCTCATGACCCTGGTCGGAGGGCTCGGCACCGTGTTCGGCCCCGTCGTCGGCGCGTTCGTGATCGTCGGCATGCAGCAATATCTGTCCGGCTTCGGCCAGTGGGTGACGGTGATCCAGGGCGTGATCTTCGTCGCCTGCGTGCTCACCTTCCGCCGCGGCGTGGTCGGTGAAATCGCCCATCTGTTCAAACGATCCCTTTAAGCCGTTGATCTGAAAAGAGATCGTCGAAAGGGCAGAAAGCGGTGGATGAACCGGCCACCGCTTCTGCTGGTGCGCGATCCGGAGTATGACAGTTCTGTGACGGGCCGGCCCTGGCCCGTTTCGGAATGGATGGATCTCGTCCCATGCTGCACTGGTTTCGCGCCGTCCTCCCGCGGGAGGAGCGGTTTTTCGATTTGTTCGCCCGCCACAACAAGGTGGTGATTCAGGGCGCCCATGCGCTGCAGGACATGCTGCAGGGCGGTGACGACATCCTCGCCCACTGCCAGCGCGTCAGCCAGTTCGAGAACGAGGCCGACAACATCACCCGCGAAGTGCTGACCGCGGTCCGCCGCACCTTCATCACCCCGTTCGACCGCGGCGACATCAAGAACCTGATCACCTCGATGGACGATGCCATCGACCAGATGCAGCAGACCGCCAAGGCCGTGGTGCTGTTCGAGGTCAAAGAGTTCGAGCCGACCATGCGCGAGATGGGCACCTTGCTGGTCGATTGCGCCAATCTGATCGGCCGCGCGCTGCCGTTGCTGCAGGCGATCGGCCAGAACGTGCCGATGATCACCGCGATCACCGAGGAGATGACCAAGCTCGAGGGCCGTGTCGACGACCTCCACGATATCGGGCTGAAGGAGCTGTTCCTCAAGCACCGCAAGGCCAATACCATGGACTTCATCGTCGGCGCCGAGATCTACGACCATCTGGAGAAGGTCGCCGACCGCTTCGACGACGTCGCCAACGAGATCAATTCGATCATGATCGAACAGGTCTAGGGTAGGGCCGCGCCGTGGACGCTCAACTCGGCCTTCCGATCCTGGTCGGCCTCATCGCCGTTGCGCTCGCCTTCGATTTCCTGAACGGCCTGCACGACGCCGCCAACTCGATCGCGACCATCGTTTCGACCCGCGTGCTCCGGCCGCAATATGCGGTGTTCTGGGCCGCATTCTTTAATTTCGTCGCGTTCGCGGTGTTCGGCCTCCACGTCGCGCAGACCATCGGTACAGGGATCATCGATCCCGCCATCGTCGACGCCCAGGTGATCTTCGCGGCCCTGGTCGGCGCCATCGTCTGGAACCTCGTCACCTGGGCGGCCGGCATTCCCTCGTCGAGCTCACACGCGCTGATCGGCGGCCTGGTCGGGGCAGGGGTCGCCAAGGCCGGCATCTCGGCCGCCGTCTGGAGCGGCCTGTCGAAGACCGTGCTCGCGATCGTGCTGTCGCCGCTGGTCGGGCTGGTGCTGGCGATGGTCCTGGTCGCGATCGTGTCCTGGGCCTCGGTGCGCTCGACGCCGTTCGCGGTCGACCGCGCCTTCCGCATCCTGCAATTCGCCTCGGCCTCGCTGTATTCGCTCGGCCATGGCGGCAACGACGCGCAGAAGACGATGGGCATCATCGCCGTGCTGCTGTATTCGCAGGGCCATCTCGGCAACGAGTTCACGGTGCCGTTCTGGGTCGTGCTGTCGTGCCAGGCGGCGATGGCGCTGGGCACCCTGATGGGCGGCTGGCGCATCGTCCGCACCATGGGCCTGCGCATCACCAAGCTGAACCCGATGCAGGGTTTCTGCGCCGAGACCGGCGGCGCGATCACGCTGTTCCTGGCGACCTTCCTCGGCGTGCCCGTGTCGACCACCCACACGATCACCGGGGCCATCGTCGGCGTCGGCGCCGCCCGCCGCGCCTCCGCGGTGCGCTGGAACGTGGCCGGATCGATCGTCTATGCCTGGGTCTTCACGATTCCGGCCGCGGCGATCGTCGCGGCGCTGACGTTCTGGCTGGTGTCGGTGCTCCGGCACTGATCCGGATCGGCCCGGCCGGGCTCAACTCGCCGGTTGGAGTTGCGGTGCAAAACGCCTATATGGAGGGCGCGCGGCGGCCGAGATCCCGCGCCTTTCCCGTAAATCGCCCGCTCTCTGGCCTGAAACGACGCCTGCCGCCTCATGTCCGATACTGCCGTCACGACCGAACAGCCCGCCCGCACCGCCTTGTCCGACGAGGTGGCGCGCCGGCGCACCTTTGCCATCATCTCGCATCCGGACGCCGGCAAGACGACGCTGACGGAAAAGTTGCTGCTGTTTGGTGGCGCCATCAATCTCGCGGGCCAGGTCAAGGCCAAGGGCGAGCGCCGTAACACCCGCTCGGACTGGATGAAGATCGAGCGCGAGCGCGGCATCTCCGTCGTGACCTCGGTGATGACCTTCGAGTTCGAAGGGCTCGTCTTCAACCTGCTGGACACGCCGGGCCACGAGGACTTTTCCGAAGACACCTATCGCACGCTGACCGCGGTCGACTCGGCCGTGATGGTGATCGACGCCGCCAAGGGCATCGAGGCGCGCACGCGCAAGCTGTTCGAGGTCTGCCGCCTGCGCGACATCCCGATCATCACCTTCATCAACAAGATGGACCGCGAGAGTCGCGACACCTTCGATCTGCTGGACGAGATCGAGAAGACGCTGGCGCTCGACACCACGCCGATGACTTGGCCGGTCGGCCGCGGCCGCGACTTCATCGGCACCTATGACATCCGCGACGGCGGCGTGCGCCTGCTCGAAGGCGGCGGTGCCAAGACCGGCGCGGCGCAGCAGATCGACATCGCCGAGCTCGGCAAGATCAACGCCAATCTCGACATGAGTCAGATCACCGACGAGCTGGAGCTGGTCAAGGAAGCCTGCAAGCCGTTCGACCTCGAGGCATTTCGCGAGGGCCACCTGACGCCGGTCTATTTCGGCAGCGCGCTGCGCAATTTCGGCGTCGGCGATCTGCTCGAAGGCCTTGGCCGCTACGCGCCGTCGCCGCGCGCGCAGGAGTCGAACCTGCGCAAGGTCGACGCCGCCGAGCCGCGCATGAGCGCCTTCGTGTTCAAGATCCAGGCGAACATGGACCCCAACCACCGCGACCGCATCGCGTTTGCGCGGCTGTGCTCGGGCAAGCTCAACCGCGGCATGAAGGCGAAGCTGGTACGCACCGGCAAGACCATGCCGCTGTCGAGCCCGCAATTCTTCTTCGCCCAGGACCGCTCGGTCGCGGACGAAGCTTTCGCCGGCGACGTCGTCGGCATTCCCAACCATGGCAGCTTGCGCATCGGCGACACCCTGACCGAGGGCGAGGATCTCACCTTCGTCGGCGTGCCGAGCTTCGCCCCGGAAATCGTTCGTCGCGTCCGCCTCACCGATGCGATGAAAGCGAAGAAGTTGAAGGAAGCGTTGCAGCAGATGTCGGAGGAGGGCGTCGTGCAGGTGTTCCGTCCGCGCGACGGTGCGCCGGCGCTGGTCGGCGTGGTCGGCCCGCTGCAGCTCGACGTGCTCAAGGCGCGGCTCGATGCCGAGTATTCGCTGCCCGTCGAATTCGAAATCTCCGAGTTCTCGCTGGCGCGCTGGATCTCCTCCGACGACAAGAAGAAGCTCGAGGCGTTCATCGCCGCCAACAATTCCGGCGTCGCCGACGACGTCGACGGCGATCCGGTGTTCCTGGCCAAGAACGAGTTCTATCTCGGCTACACCAAGGAGCGCGCCGAAGGCATCGTGTTCTCCAACGTCAAGGACGTGAAGAAGAAGGCGTAGCCGCCCGGCACTCTCTCGTCATCCCGGGCCATCGCGCAGCGATGAGCCCGCAATCCATTTCGCCTCTTGTTCCGCCGCCCGATGGAATCCCGGCTCGCCCTGCGGGCGCCCCGGAATCGCGACGCGAAAGACATGCGCTTCCTCACAGTGAGCCTCGCTCCTGCTGTGGGATGATACCCGTAACGCCGCGCACTTTTCGTCAGGTCATCGGCGCGCTAGTCTTTCTCTCATAAACAGGCGAGGGAGAAGGAAATGCCGGCGGGATCGATTGGCCGTCTTGTGCGGCGACAGATGATTGCACTGTTCGCTGTGTGTGGACTTGCGTCGGCGACGATCGCAACGGCTGATGCGGCCGAGGTCGTCGCGCTCGGCGCCAGCAACACCTACGGCAAGGGCGTCAATCGCGGCGAGGACTTTCCGGCGCAGCTCGAGGCCATGCTCCACGGCAAGGGCGTTCGGGTGAGCGTCGCCAACGCCGGCATCAACGGTGATACCACCGCCGGGATGCTGTCCCGCTTCGACAGCGCGGTCGATGGATCAACCCGCGTGCTGGTGCTGCAGCCCGGCGGCAACGACGCCCGCAAAGGTGCCGGCGATCAGCGCGCCAGCAGCATCAGCGCCATCATGGCCAAGGCCGCGCAGCGCCGCATCAAGGTCGTGATGGTCGAGAACGGCATGTTCCGTGGCCTGCCGCATCAGGTCGACGGTGTGCATCTGACCCCCGAGGGCTATCGCATGCTGGCCGCATCGCTGCTGCCGCGCGTGATGAGCGGCTTGCGGAAGTAGCTCGCCGCGAGGTCGTGAAGCGCGCCGCGCCGGCCTGCGGTCTCACAGCTCGATGATCCCCCGCCTTGCCGCATGCGCGACCGCATCGGTGCGGCCGGTGGCGTCGAGCTTGTCGAGCAGCGAGCCGACGTGGAATTTGGCGGTGTGCACGGAGATGCCGAGGCTGCGCGCGATCTCCTTGTTGGAGCAACCCTCGGCCATCAGCGCCAGCACGTCGCGCTCGCGCGCGGTGAGCTGAAAATCATCGGTCGCGGCGCCGTCGATCCTGTCGTCGCCGCTGCGAGCCTCATCACTGCCATGCAACGGCGCGACGGCGACGTCGGCGCTCTCGCCGGGCGCGACCAGCGTCAGGCCCGTGACATCGCCGAGCAGCGCCGCCAGCCGGTCGGCCAGTTCGGCATCGTCGACCGCGATCGCGATCCTGATCGGCGCGCGCGCCTCCTCGCTCACGCCGGCCTCTCGCCGATGGTCAGGGCGAACTGCACCGGCTCGCCAGCACGCAGCGCTGCGACCTCGACGACGGCGCCGACGCTGTCCGGACCGAGTTCGCGCATCATCGCGCGCATGCCCCTGAACGGCTCCTTGTTGAGAGCGGTGATGACGTCACCCTGGCGCAGGCCGGCGGCCGCGGCCGGGCCGCTCTTGTCGAGGCTCATGATCATCGCACCGAGTCCGTCATCGAGCCGGACCGGCTGCAGGCCGGCGCCGAGATAGCCGCGAGCGATGCGACCATGCGTCTCGAGCTTCGCGGCGACCCGTTCGATCGTGGCCGCGGGTATCACGAGCGTCCGGCGCGGGCCGCGCACGGCCATGCCGATCGCGTGGCCCGCAGCGTCGAGCACGAGGCCGCCTTCGGAACTGTGCCGCAGCCTGATGTCGAGCTCGATGCGCGCATCGATGTCGCCGCCGCGCAGGCTGCGCCACGGACCGGCGGATTTCGACACCATTGCGAGCGCAGCGACCGGCGCGCCCTGATCGGCGGCGGCAACGACCGCAAGCGCCCCAAGCGCGGGCAAGTCGCCGGCGAGCGGCGCAGCCTGTGCCGCCTCGCCGTCGAAGCGGAGCAGGGCGATGTCGGTGGTGTGGTCGCGCCCGGCGATCGCGGCCGGGCGCGTCGTGCCGTCGGCGAAGGCGAGCACGATCTCGCCCTCCTCGGCAAGCGTCTCGTCCGCCGTGACGACGAGGCCCGGCTTCCAGACGAAGCCGGTGGCGCGCGAGCGGTGCGAATGGACCGAGACCAGTGATGGCGCTGCGGCGGCAACAGCGGCGGCCAGCGCGGAGGACAGTGAGGAGAGGGCGGACAGATCGGGCATCGACGGCTCCATGGGTTGATCCCAATGTGGCGCGTCGATGGTCGTTGCGGAACTCCCCAGGTGGGCAGGCTGCGCTCATCCGGGCTACAAGTTGAAGTCAGAGCGTCGTCCGCGCCTTCGGCAGCGGGAAGGCGAGATCGCCGTGCTTCGACGTCTTCAGCCCGAGTCCGACCAGCGCCTCGGCGAAGCGCACCGCTGCGGCGACGCCGTCGATCACGGGAATTCCGAGCTCGGTGGAGAGGTCGTGCGCCAGATCGGCCATGCCGGCGCAGCCGAGCACGATGGCGCCGATACCGTCCTCGCGCAGCGCCGCCCGGCATTCGCCGAGCAGCGTGCCGCGGACATTGGCCTCGGGCTTGTCGAGGTCGAGCACGGCAACGTCGACCGCGCGCACCCTGCGGCAATGCTGCTCCATGCCGTAATTGCGCACGAGGTGCTCGGCGATCACCTTGGTGCGCGACAGCGTGGTCACGATGCTGAAATGGGTGGCGACGAAGCTCGCCGCATGCATCGCCGCTTCAGCGATGCCGAGCACCGGCACAGCCGATAATTCGCGCGCGGCAAGCAGGCCGGGATCACCGAAGCAGGCGATTACATGGGCGTGGCAACCTTCTGCGTCTCCGGCCTCGACCTCCTTGAGCATGCCGACCGCGGCAATCGCCTCGTCGTAATGGCCTTCGATCGAGGCGGCGCCGAACCGCGCGGTGCGGCCGACGATCCGCGTCGACGGGCTTGCGCTGGCCTGGGCCGCTTTGGCGATCAATTCGGTCATCGTCACCGTCATGTTCGGGTTGATGACGTTGATCACGGTCTCGCTGTGGCTCATCGTCGCGTCCGTTTGTTGTCGCATCCTGCCGTGTTCTAGCCGAGTTCCGCTGTTACGGTCGAGGGCCGTTCGCGATGCGGGAACGCGCAGACGTGAACGGGATTGAGCTTGCGAGTTCTGCGATCGGGATCCAACTTGGATTTCATCCCACTCCGAGAGTCCCATGCTCCGTGTCGTCGTGCTCCTCCTGCTGATGGTGGCCGCTCCGGCCGCCGCCGACGCGCGCCGCCAGCAGATCAATCCGGTGCCGTTCGCGCACACGCCGTGCAGCGTGCTCGACGAGCAGCCGTGCACGCCGTCGTTCTGCAGCGTCTTCGGGCCGTGGCCCTGTATTCCCGAGATGAACTATCCCTATGGCCAGAACCTGCAACTCACGATCGAGAGCTGGCCCGCCAAGGATCAGGAAGCCAAATATCAGAAGCCGGATCACGATCTCGACACGATCGGCGATCTGTTCGCAGCGCTGCGCGCGTGCTGGACGCCGCCGCCGGAGGACAGCGCCCGCGCCGGGATGCAGATGACGGTGCGCTTCAGCTTCAAGCGGACCGGCGAGATGATCTCACCGCCGCGCGTGACCTTCGTGACCTCAGGCGCGCCGGCCGACACGCGCGCGACCTATCTGAAGGCGATCAATGCCTCGCTCGACGGCTGCCTGCCGCTGAAGTTCACAAAAGGCCTCGGCGGCGCGCTGGCGGGGCGGCCGATCGCGATCCGCTATGTCGACAACCGGGATTTGAAGAACACGTCGGAGCGGCAATAGCGCCCCGCCGCGCCGTCTCGCACGGCGCGCCCCCCCACCCACCGATCATTCGGGACGGACGCAACGCGTGCGAACCTCAGCTGGGCGATTGCGCAGCGGGGAATCTCAATATGGTTGCGAAGAACGCAAACCAATCTCGGGATTCCGGGTTCGACGCTGACGCGTCGCCCCGGAATGATGACGTGTGATGGCGAATCGGCAGCGTGCGGCTTGCAGACGGTCTCCGCGCCACGTTGCGAGGCCGCCCCCGGAAATGATACCGATGCCCACGCACAGGTCGTGTGCATGCGAAGGGGGACGCCGTGGGACTTCTGGTGATGGTGGTGGGGCTGGTGCTGTTTCTCGGCGCCCATGTGTTCACGACCCGGCGCGGGGCGCGCGCGCAGGTCATCGCGCGGCTGGGTGAGAGCACCTACAAGCTCGTCTATACGGTCGTGGCCCTTGCCGGCCTCGCCCTGATCGTCTGGGGTTTTGCCGAGTACCGCCATGGCGGCGGCTGGATCCAGGTCTGGACGCCGCCGAAGGCGCTCAAGCACATCAATCTCGCCCTGATGCTGCCGGCGATGATCATGATCGTCGCCGCCTATATCCGCGGCCGCATCTACACCGTGCTGAAGCACCCGATGCTGGCGGGCGTGAAGCTGTGGGCGTTCGGCCACCTGCTCAGCAATGGCGACCTCGGCGGCATCATCCTGTTCGGCTCGATCCTGGCCTGGGCCGTGTTCGACCGCATCTCGCTGAAGCGCCGCGCTGATGCCGGCGGACCGCCGATTCCGGTCGGCGGCATCGGCAACGACGTCATCGCGGTGGTGGTCGGCATCATCGTCTATGCCGCGCTGGCCTTCGCGTTCCATCCTGTCGTGCTCGGCATTCCTGTCATCGGAGGTTAGCGATGTCGGTGCAGTCGACCGTCCGGCGCAAGACGGCTCCCGAGATCCGCGCCCGCAAGGGCGGCGAGCCGATCGTGATGCTGACGTCCTACCACGCCCATACCGCGGCGCTGGTGGATCGCCATTGCGATGTGATCCTGGTCGGCGATTCCCTCGGGAATGTGATGCACGGTTTCGAGACCACTGTGCCGGTGACGCTGGAAATGATGATCCTGCAGGGCTGCGCCGTGATGCGCGGCTCGCGCCAGGCGCTGGTGGTGGTCGACATGCCGTTCGGCTCCTACGAGGCGTCGAAGGAGCAGGCGTTTCATGCGGCGGTGCGGATCCTGAAGGAGACGCAATGCGGCGCGGTCAAGCTCGAGGGCGGGGCGCGGATGGCCGAGACGGTGGCCTTCCTCAGCGAGCGCGGCATTCCGGTGATGGGCCATGTCGGCCTGACGCCGCAATCGATCAATACGCTCGGCTCGTTCCGGGCCCAGGGCCGCGACGAGGCGGATTGGGCTGCGATCGAGAACGACGCTGCGGCGATCGCACAGGCTGGCGCGTTCTCGGTGGTGATCGAGGCCGTGGCCGAGCCGCTGGCGCGCAAGATCACGCAGCAGATCGCGATCCCCACCATCGGCATCGGCGCCAGCGTCGCCTGCGACGGCCAGGTGCTGGTTTTGGAGGACATGCTCGGCCTGTCGCCGCGGGCGCCGAAATTCGTCCGCCGCTACGGCAATCTCGGTCCGGCGATCGACGAGGCGATCGAACGCTACGCGGCCGACGTGCGTACCCGTGCGTTTCCGGCGGCGGAACATGTCTACGGAATGAGGTCAAAGACCTGATGGGCGCCTCTCGCTTGGTCGGCCCGTTGGCGCGGTGGTGCGCGCGGCGTCACGGGATGAATCTCCGGCGCTGGCGGAGATAGCCAAGCGCGTCATCCCTTGGTTATGTTTCAGGCTGGTCCGCATCGCGGCGAACAACGACAAGAAGCCAAGCTCGGGGAAACTCCATGGACTGGTCGACCTATGTAACGCCGCCGATGCGGCGCGAAGCCCGTTTCGGCGATCGCGTGGTTCCGTTGTTCACGGAGCGGCCCGCAAACGTCTGGGCCATGGTCGAAGAAGCGGTGGAGCGCAACGGCGACGGCGAGGCGCTGGTCTACGGGGCCGTGCGGCTGTCGTGGCGCGAGGTGATGGCGACTGCGGCGCGGATCGCGGGCGGGCTGCAGGCGAGGGGATTGCAGAAGGGCGACCGGCTCGCGGTGCTGCTCGGCAATCGCATGGAATTCGTGCTCACGCTGTTTGCTGCGGCCAAGCTCGGGCTGATCACGGTGCTGCTGTCGACCCGGCAGCAGACCCCGGAAATCGCCTATGTGCTGAAGGATTGCGGCGCCCGGCTGCTGCTGCACGAGGCGGCGTTGGCGGACCGGTTGCCGGCCGCTGCGGAAACGCAGGAGCTGGCGGGGCGCATTGCCGTCGACGATCGTCCGGCGCGGTCGGATTTTGCAGCGCTGGCCGATCATGCTGCGCACGAAAATCACGTCGAGGTGACAGAAGAGGACACTGCGATGATCCTCTACACCTCCGGCACCACTGGCCGGCCGAAAGGCGCGATGCTCGCCCATTGCAACATCGTGCACTCCTCGATGATCTACGAGGCGTGCCTGGGGCTGACGCCCGCCGACCGCTCGATCGCCGCCGTGCCGCTCGGCCATGTCACCGGCGTCGTCGCCAACATCACCAGCATGGCGCGCTGCGCCGGCACCTTGATCATCATGCCGGAGTTCAAGGCCGACGAGTATCTGAAGCTCGCGGCGCGCGAGCGCGTGACCTACACGGTCATGGTCCCGGCGATGTACAATCTCTGCCTGCTGCAGCGCGACTTCGACAGTCATGACCTGTCGTCGTGGCGCATCGGCGGCTTCGGCGGCGCGCCGATGCCGGTCGCGACCATCGAGAAGCTCGCAGCCAAGGTCCCCGGCCTGCGGCTGGTCAACGCCTATGGCTCGACCGAGACCACCTCGCCGGCGACCCTGATGCCGCCTGATCTCACCGCCCGTCAGATCGACAGCGTCGGGCTGCCGTGTCCGGGCGCCAGCATCCTGGTGATGGACGGGCAGGGGCGAGAGCTGCCACGTGGCGAGATCGGCGAGATCTGGATCGGCGGCGGCCAGGTCATCAAGGGTTACTGGAACAATCCCAGGGCCACCGCCGAGAGCTTCACTGCCGGCTATTGGCACTCGGGCGACCTCGGCTCGATCGATGCCGACAATTTCGTCCGGGTGTTCGACCGGCAGAAGGACATGATCAACCGCGGTGGGTTGAAGATCTACTCGGCCGAGGTCGAATCGGTGCTGGCGAGCCACCCGGCGGTGGTCGAGAGCGCGATCATCGCCCGGCCATGTCCGGTGCTCGGCGAGCGGGTGCACGCGGTGGTCGTGACCCGCGAGCCGATGAGCGCCGAAGCGCTGCGCAGCTGGTGCGCCGAGCGGGTCTCGGATTACAAGGTCCCGGAAACCCTGACCGTGACCGCGGACCCTTTGCCGCGCAACGCCAACGGCAAGGTGATGAAACGGCAGTTGCGCGAAGCCTTGACGGCGTGATAGCCGCGTTCGGACCTTGTGGCAGAACCGGGGAGTAACGCCTTGATTCGGCTGGACTCGCCTTGCCACCGCCATGCCGATGCGGTATCGGCGCCGGCGCGCGGGCAACGGGCCGCTCGCGCGGCACTTCAAACCCATGCGCGCGCGCTCGCAGCGAACCTGACGGGATGTCCTTAGGTGTCTGAATTCATTGATGAAGTAGACGAGGAGGTCCGTCGGGAACAGCTCAAGAAGCTGTGGGACCGCTACTCGATCTTGATCATCGCCATTGCCGTGCTGATCATCGCCGGCGTCGGCGGCTGGCGCGGCTACCAGTATCTCGAGGGTCAGAAGGCGGCCGAAGCGGGCTCGGCCTTCAACAAGGCCCTCGAACTCTCCGAGCAGAACAAGCATGCCGAGGCGGAGAAGGCCTTTGCGGATGTCGCGGCCACGGCCCCATCGGGATACCGCATGCTGGCCCGCTTCCACCAGGCCGCCGAGGCCGCGATGCGCGACAAGGCGGCTGCCGTGAAGCTCTATGACGAACTCGCCGCCGACCGCAGCATCGGGGCCGAGCAGCAGTCGATGGCGCGGCTGCGCGCGGCCGGCCTGCTGGCCGATACGGCGCCTTACGCCGACCTCAAGCAGCGCCTCGAAGGCGAAACTGCGCCCGGCGCCCCGTTCCGCCACGCCGCCCGCGAATTGCTGGCGCTGTCGGCGTGGAAGGCCAATGATGCCGCGGCGGCCCGTCAATGGCTCGACATGATTGCGCTGGATGGTGAGACCCCGCCGGGCCTGCGCTCGCGCGCCGAAGCGCTGCAGGCGCTGTTGCCTGCAGTCGCCAAGAGCTGATCGCGGACCTCGCGACGGCGAAACCGAGTTGATTGGAACGACGATCATGCGCCGCCCCCAACGTGCCATTGCCCTGACGGTCCTCATTGCGCTTTCCGGCGTGCTGGGCGGCTGCGCGAGCGGGGGAAGTTTCGACCCCTCGGACATGCTCGACTTCCTGGACACCAAGAAGAAGCTGCCGGGCGACCGCAAGCCGGTGTTCCCGGAGGGCGTGCCGGGTCTCGAGCAGGGCGTGCCGAAGGAACTCTACAAGGGTGCGCAGCAGCAGCCGATGACCGACCCGGGCGCTCAGGCGGCTACGCCGCCGGCGCCTCCGGTGGAGGAGCCCAAGGGTAGAAAGGGCCGGCGGCAGGCGGCCGTGAACAACCCGACGACGGCCGATCCGCAGGATGGCGAGGCTGCCGCGGTCGAGGAGGGCGCTGCCGCCGTTCCGCCGGCACCGAAGCCCAAGAAGATCGTGCGCCGCCGCACCACGGCACCACCGCCGGATGATGCTGCCCCGGCGCAGCCGCCGGCGGCCCAGCGATCCGGCGGCGGCTTCCCGGCGCCGATGCCGAGCGGCTCCTTCAGCCGTTAATCTCACCTGCGAATCGGCGGATCGCCCGTTCGGTTTTGCGGCCGAATGCGCTAAAGCTGCGCGCTCACGCGCACGGATCATCATGCCCTTCACCATCGCCATCATCGGCCGGCCCAATGTCGGCAAGTCGACCCTGTTCAACCGTCTGGTCGGGCAGAAGCTGGCGCTCGTCGACGACATGCCGGGCGTCACGCGCGACCGCCGCGAGGGCGAAGCTAAGCTGTTCGATCTCAACTTCACGATCATCGACACCGCCGGCCTCGACGAGGGGCCGAAGGGCTCGCTGACCGCGCGCATGCAGGAGCAGACGGAGACCGCGATCGCGCTCGCCGACGCGCTGTTCTTCGTGATCGATGCCCGCATCGGCCTGACGCCCGCCGACCGCGCCTTCGCCGATTTCGCCCGCCGCGCCGACAAGCCGGTGCTGTTGCTCGCCAACAAGAGCGAGGGCAAGCATGGCGAGCTCGGCGCCATGGAATCTTACGCGCTCGGCCTCGGTGATCCCATCCAGATCTCGGCCGAGCACGGCGAGGGCATGGGCGAGCTCTATGACGCCGTCAGCAAGCTCGTGCCGCCCACGGACGATGAGGAGGACGAGCACGAGGAGACCGACGAGGAGCGCGCCAACAGGCCGATCCGGGTCGCGATCGTCGGCCGTCCCAACGCCGGCAAGTCGACCCTGATCAACCACCTGCTCGGCGAGGAGCGGCTGCTCACGAGTCCCGAGGCCGGTACGACGCGCGATTCGATCGCGGTCGAAATCGAGTGGAAGGGCCGCGGCTTCCGCATCTTCGACACCGCAGGTCTGCGCCGGCGCTCGCGCATCGAGGAGAAGCTGGAGAAGCTGTCGGTGGCCGATGCGCTGCGTGCGGTGCGCTTCGCCGAGGTGGTCGTGCTGATGATGGATGCGCAGAACCGCTTCGAGGAGCAGGATCTGCGCATCGCCGACCTGATCGAGCGCGAGGGGCGTGCGCTGGTCATCGCCGTCAACAAATGGGACCTGATGGACGGCAACCCCGGCCAGATCTCGATGCTGCGCCGTGATGCCGACCACTGGCTGCCGCAGGTCGCGGGCGCGCCGATCGTGGCGGTGTCGGGCCTGATGGGCGAAGGCATCGACCGGCTGATGCAGGCGATCATCGAAGCCTACGCGATCTGGAACCGGCGCGTGCCGACCGCGGCGCTGAACCGCTGGTTCGAGCAGGCGATCGCCGACAACCCGCCGCCGGCGGTGTCGGGCCGCCGGCTCAAGCTGAACTACATCACCCAGACCAAGGCGCGGCCGCCGAGTTTCGTGCTGTTCTGCTCGCGGGCCGACGCGATCCCGCAATCGTACCTGCGCTATCTCACCAACTCGATGCGCGAGACCTTCGAGCTGCCGGGCACGCCGGTGCGCATCACGCTGCGCGAGAAGGCCAACCCGTTCGCGCACAAGCGCAAGCGGCCGAACTGATCAGTTGCGTCAGCGGAAGCGGTCCGGCCATGGAAGCAAGCCCGCCGAGCGTCGCGACAGAAGATGCGACGGCCCCACGCCGCGGCGCCGTCGCCTTCATCTTCGTCACCATCCTGCTCGACATGCTCGCGCTCGGGCTGATCATGCCGATCCTGCCGAAGCTGATCGAGAGCTTCGTGGGCAACGACACTGCGCAGGCGGCCCGCATCTTCGGCCTGTTCGGCACCGCCTGGGCGCTGATGCAGTTCGTGTTCTCGCCGGTGCTCGGCAGCCTGTCCGACCGCTTCGGCCGGCGGCCGGTGATCCTGCTGTCGAACTTCGGCTTGGCCGCGGACTACGTGCTGATGGCGCTGGCGCCGTCGCTCGCGTGGCTGTTCGTGGGGCGCCTGATCTCCGGAGTCACCTCGGCCAGCATCTCGACGGCTTTCGCCTACATCTCCGACCTGACGCCGCCCGACCGGCGTGCGGCGATCTTCGGGCGCATCGGCGCGGCGTTCGGCGCGGGCTTCGTGCTCGGTCCTGCCACCGGCGGCCTGCTCGGCGACATCGACCCGCGGCTGCCGTTCTGGGCTGCAGCCGCGCTCAGCTTCGCCAACGCGCTGTACGGACTGCTGGTGCTACCGGAATCGCTGCCGTCAAAGCGGCGCAGTCCGTTCCGATGGCGAGCCGCGAGCCCGCTCGGCGCGCTGCAATTGCTGCGCTCGGATCGCATCCTCGGCGGACTGTCGGTCGTCAACTTCATCACCCAGCTCGCTCATGTCGTGCTGCCGTCGACCTTCGTGCTCTACGCGACCTATCGCTATGGCTGGGATACGCGCACGGTCGGGCTGACGCTGGCGATGGTCGGCATCTGCGCCATGGTGGTGCAGGGCGGGGCGGTGGGGCCGATCGTCCGCCTGCTCGGCGAGCGCGGCGCGCTGATGCTCGGCCTGTCCGCGGGGACGGTGGGCTTCCTGATCTTCGGCCTTGCGCCGACCGGGCCGTTGAGCTGGCTCGGCATTCCCGTGATGGCGCTGTGGGGCGTCTCGGGCGCGGCCATGCAGGCTTTGATGACCCGCCTCGTCCCACCGGACAGGCAGGGCCAGCTACAGGGCGCGACGTCGAGCGTGCAGAGCGTGGCCCAGCTCGCAGGTCCCTTCCTGTTCACGCTGACCTTTGCCTATTTCATCGGAGCGGCCGCGCCGGCGCATCTACCCGGCGCGCCGTTCCTGCTGGCGTCGGCGTTGCTGATCGTCGCTCTCCTGATTGCGGTGCGGACGCTGTCCTCGGCAAAGAGCAGCTAGAGTAGCGCGCCGGCCTGAAGGTTCTCATCCCCTGACCCCACCGATGCAGCTCTCGCGCTCTCGCGGGACGGGGATTGCACACGCTTCAAAATAGGTCAATAATACTGACATAAATAGCCGGATCACGGGAGGAATATTGGTGAGCTGGAAGCCCGTCTACGCGCGCCGCGCGGATCGCATGAAGGCATCGGAGATCCGCGAGCTGCTCAAGGTGCTGGAGCGGCCCGGCATGATTTCGTTCGCCGGCGGCATCCCCGATCCCGCGCTGTTTCCTGTAGCAGCGGCGGCGCAGGTCTATGCCGATGCGCTGGCATCGCCCAACGCGGCTTCCGCTGCTCTGCAATATGCCGTCAGCGAGGGCTACGGTCCGCTTCGCCAGTGGATCGCCGAGTACATGACCGCGCAGGGCATAGCGGCCTCGCCAGACAACATCCTCGTCACCGCGGGATCGCAACAGGCGCTCGATTTTCTCGGCAAGCTGCTGCTCACGCCCGGCGATACGGCGCTCGTCACCGTTCCCACCTATCTTGGCGCGCTGCAGGCCTTTTCGGCCTACGAGCCGCGTTACGATTCGATCGGTCCACGCGCTGCCAACCGCACCCCGGCCTCCTACGCGGACGAAGCCGCGAAAGAAGCTGCGGGGGCGCGCGTGAAGTTCGTCTATGTCGTGCCGGACTTTGCCAATCCGACCGGTGAGACGCTGTCGCGTTCGGCGCGCGCCGATGTCCTGGATCTCGCCGGCGAGCTGGACGTGCCGGTGTTGGAGGACAGCGCCTATTCTGCCTTGCGTTTCGACGGCGACGAGATGCCGTCGCTGCAGTCGTTGGACGTCCGTCGCCGCGGCTCGCTCGATGCTTCCCGCGTCATCCATCTCGGAACGTTCTCGAAGACGGTCGCGCCGGGCCTGCGCATCGGCTGGGTTTGTGCATCGCGCGCCATCATCAGCCGTCTCGTCCTCATCAAGCAGGCGAGCGACCTCAACGTGTCAGCGATCAATCAGATCGTGATGCACAGGCTCGTGAAAGACGGAGGGCATGCCGGGCTGATTGCACGGGCGCGCGCGCATTATCGGCTCAAGCGCGATGCGATGCTGAGGGCACTCGAGGCACAGATGCCGTCAGAAGCTAGGTGGACGCGCCCCGACGGCGGGTTCTTCGTCTGGCTCACCCTGCCGGACGGCGTGTCCGGTGCCGCCTTGCTCGACCGGGCCGTGAATCAGGCCCAGGTGGCGTTCGTTCCCGGGGCTGCCTTCTTCCACGACGGCAGCGGCACCAACACGATCCGCCTGTCCTATTCGCTGCCCGAGGAAGCCGTGATCGAGGAAGGCATCGGCCGCCTCGCGAGTCTGCTGCGCTGACGATGACGTGATTCTGCGCAGCGAATGTCGTATCGTCTGCGCAGCGGCACTGGCGGGACGCGATGCTAATCCACCGCATCCCGCATCGGAGCTATCGGCCTACTTCTTCACCAGCGGGCACTCGCTGGCCTCGAGCGGCTTGGCGGCATCCTCGGGCGCGATCTTGGCGATCAGCTTGTAGTAGTCCCACGGATATTTGGACTCTTCGGGCTTCTTGACCTCGAACAGATAGGCCGGGATCAGGCGGCGGCCGTCGGCGCGCAGCGGGCCCTTGCCGAACAGCGGATCGTCGGTCGGAATCTCCTTCATCTTGGCCACGACCTTGGCGCCGTCATGCGGATTGCCGCCGAGTGCCTCGAGGGTCTTCAGGTAGTGCAGCGCGCCGGCGTAGACGCCGGCCACCGTCATCGACGGCATCGTGCCCTTCGGTGACAGCTTCTGGAAGCGGTTGGACCAGGCGCGGGTCTGCTCGTTCAGGTCCCAGTAGAACGACTCGGTGAAGGTCAGGCCCTGCGCGACCTTGAGCCCGAGCGCATGCACGTCGTTGACGAACAACAACAGCGCGGCGAGCTTCTGGCCGCCCTGGACGATGCCGAATTCGGAAGCCTGCTTGATCGAGTTGGTGGTGTCGCCGCCGGCGTTGGCAAGGCCGATGACCTTGGCCTTCGACGATTGCGCCTGCAGCAGGAAGGACGAGAAGTCCGCGGTGTTGAGCGGATGCTTGACCGAGCCGAGCACCTTGCCGCCACTGCTGGTCACGACTGCGGAGGTGTCGCGCTCCAGCGCATGGCCGAAGGCGTAGTCCGCGGTGAGGAAGAACCAGGTGTCGCCGCCGGCCTTGGTCAGCGCCTTGCCGGTGCCGTTGGCGAGCATGTAGGTGTCGTAGGTGAAGGAGATCGTGTTGGCGTTGCAGGCCTTGCCGGTGAGGTCGGCAGTGGCCGCGCCGGAGTTCAGGAGGATCGAGTTCTTCTCCTTGACCAGATTGGAGACGGCCAGCGCCACGCCGGAGTTCGGCGTGTCCATGATCACGTCGACCTTCTGGGTGTCGATCCACTGCCGGCCGATGTTGACGCCGACGTCGGGCTTGTTCTGGTGGTCGCCGCTGATGACCTCGATGGTCCAGCCCTTGGCCTTAAGGCCTGAATCCTCGACCGCCATGTTGACGGCTGCGACCGAGTTGGGCCCGCCGATGTCGGCATACAGGCTGGACATGTCGTTGAGCACGCCGATCTTGACGACCTTGTCGTCGGCGAAGGCGGAGCCGGCAAAGCTGAGCGTGGTGGCAGCAAGCAACGCGGCCATCCGCCGCGTATGAGACGTCGTCATCGAAGTCCTCCCTGGTGTCGTGTCACGGCGGGGCTTCTTGGGCGCCCTTTGCCGTCGGTCTCCCTGGATAGCCGGTCTTGTGAGTTGCGGCAATGCGCCAAAAGGCGCGAGACGCGCGCAAGGTTTGTGCGTTTCGCTTGAGCGTTAACGCAGGGCGTCCGAGGTCAGCCGGAATTTCTGGATGCGCTTACCGGTGTCGACCTCGGCGGTATAAACGTTGCCCTGCCGGTCGACAGCCATCGCGTGCACCCAATGGAATTGGCCGGCATTGCGGCCATTGTGGCCGAAGCTGCCAACCACGCTGCCGTCATCCCGCCTGATGATGCGGATCTCGTTGTTCTCGCCATCGGCAGACAGCAGGTAGGTCTGCTTCGGATCCGGCCAGATCGCGATGTCCCACACCGCGCCATTGCCGAGCGTGTTCTTTTCGAAGAACCATTCGGTCACGAATGTCCCGTCCTTCCTGAACACCTGGATGCGGTCGTTGATGCGGTCGCAGACATAGACGAGACCATCGTCGGCGATCTTCACGCAGTGCACGGGATTGCCGAACTGCTGGGCGACCGGTGCCTTGGGATCATACGGTGGCTGCTTGGCATCATCAGGGACATGGCCGTAGGCTCCCCAATGCCGCTTGTAGGCGAGGGTGGTGGCATCGAACACGATGACGCGGCGGTTGCCGTAGCCGTCGGCGACGTAGATCTCGTTCGCCTCCTTGTCGATCGCTGTCTCCGCGGGCTTGCCGAGCTGGGTGGTGTCGTTGGAGCCCTTGCTCGGCGCCATCGTTCCGATCTGAGCGACGAACTTGCCATCGAGCGTGAACTTCAGGATGGCGTTGTCATTGTCGGCATTGCCGCCGATCCAGACGAAGCCGCGTTCGTCGACCTCGATGCCATGCTCGCGGCCGACCCATTCATAGCCCGGGCCCGGGCCGCCCCAGGCGCGCAAGAGATTGCCGTCGGTATCGAATTCGAGCACCGGGGGCGCCGGCATGCAGCATTTCGATCGCGGCGGATTGAGCGTGGCGCCTTTCTCGTCGTCGGTCAGCGAGCGCGGCCGGTGAATGACCCAGATGTGGCCCTGGTGATCAACCGTGATGCCGCCGACCTGGCCGAGGATCCAGTTGTTGGGGAGCTGCTTCGGCCAGGACGGCTCGACCGCGAACGCGGGCACCTCCGCTGCGGCGCTGGTGCCGCGAGAGAAGAGGACGTTGCCGGCCGCAACGGCGAACAGCAGAATGACCAGGGCAGGCCTTGTCGCGCGTCCGCGTCGTGCTCGCGTCATGCCGTCCTCCCCGATATGTGCTGCGGTCATCCGCTTATGAGCGCAGTCAATCGCGGGCATGGCGGGGTGTCAATCGCGCGGGGGCACGCCGATCGGCAGGCTCAGACGGGCGCCTGCTCCACAGCTTCCTTTTTCGGCGGCGTCGGCAACTTGGGCGGCCGCAAAAAGCGCGTCAGCATGAGCCGCAGATGCTCACTGCTCTGCTTGATATCGACCGCCGGATTGCGGATCGGCAGCGCACGTGCGCCGTCGACGATCACGAACAGGAGGTTCGCGGTCGCCTCCGGATCGAGGCGGGGATCGACCTCGCCGCGGCCCTGTGCCTTGGTGAGGAAGTCGACCAGCAGCGCCCGCATCGCGCGCGCATGCGCGTGGACGATGGCGGCAAAGTCGGCATTGCGACAGGCCTCGGCCAAGGCCTCGGCGCTGAGGACCTGGGCCTGCGGCTGGTGAATGCTGGCGCTCTCGAGCTCTTGCACCAGGGCGTCGATCACGTCGGGCGAGGCCAGGATTGCCTGGAGGCGCGATGCAGCGTGGCTCAGATTCTGCTCGACCAGCGCCTGGATCATCGCCTCCTTGCTGGGAAAGTAATGATAGAGGTGGCCCGGGCTGATCTTCGCCGCAGCGCAGATGTCGGTGGTGCTGGCGCCGTGGAATCCGTTCCTGACGAAGCACAACAGGGCGGCCTGGAGAATCCCCTGGCGCTTCTGCTCGTGCTTGACCGGATCGACCTTTCTCATCGCGCGTCCCGTCGGGCCAACTCTCGCCACATTCGTCGTTTCCGCCAACTGCTTGTAATATAAAATAATATTTCTCGCCGCTCTAATCTAGAGAATTGGATCTAGTTTAGTTGGACAAGCGCTGCTGCTTGTGAGACTTAATTAGAGTGAGCTATCTATCAATGGGTCTCTCCGCTACGATGCGTCTCGCTCCGCTGAAGTCGACGGCCCTGATTTCCCTGGCGCTGGCAACGGCCGGCTGCGCCACTGCTCCGCTCGAGCGGGCCGGCTCGCTCAAGAATTACGATCGCCTCGCCGATGCCAACGGCCTGGTGACGCGCGCGCAGATCAAGGCCAACAAGAAGGAGCTGCTCGAGGCCAAGACGATCCGGATCGAGCCGACCGCGTTTCCGCCGCGTCCCGACATCGCCCTCGACGAGAACGAGCGCAAGCTGGTGGCCAACGTCATCAGCCGCGAAATGTGCCTGCGTCTCAGCGAGCGATTCCAGATCGTCGGACCCCGCGAGGAGGCGGATCTGACGGTCAAGGCGACCGTCACCCATGCCACGGCGACCAACGCGACCGCATCGGCAGCCTCGCAGGCGGCGTCCATCGCCAAGAGCGTCGCGCTGCCGGGCGTTCCCGTGCCGGTGCCCCGGCTGCCGGTCGGGCTCGGCACGCTGTCCGTCGAGGCCGAGGCGCGCGACTTTGCCGGCTTTCAGAAGGCCGCGATGGTGTGGGCGCGCGGCGCCAACTCGGTCTCCAATGCGCGGATGGCCAATGACGGCGACGCCTACGACCTCGCTTCCGAGTTCGGCGCCGACTTCGCCAAGCTGGTGTCGACCGGCGAGTCGCCGTTCTCAGGCGTCCCGTCGCTGGCCTCGCTGCCTTCGGTGTCGAGTGTGCCGGCCAAGCTGGGTGGCGCTCCCAAATATGCCGCATGTGAGCAGTACGGACGCTTCCCCGGCCTGAAGGGCTTTGTCGGTGCCGGTCTGGGCCTGCCGCCGGGCTGGACTGATAAGGGCGCCGACGAGGCCAGGCCCGACGCGCCGCAGCCGTCGCCGGAGATCGCAAGCGTGGAGCAGCAAGCGTCGCGATGAAGTCTGCCGCCTCGTTCCGCGCGCTTGTCCCGCGTATCCTGCTCGCGTTCGCCGCGTCGCTGCTGCTGGCGGCCTGCGCAGCCATCATGCCGCGCAACGCGCTGCCGGAAGCGGCTGCCGTCAGCGCCGACCCGGTCGGCTTCCGCAACGTCCGCTACTGGGGTGATGAGCCGGCGCCGCGCTTTGCCGAGGCCGCGATGTCGCGCGCGTCGGCCGAAATCCCGATCTCGCGTCCGCTGAATTTCCTCGCGATCTCCGGTGGCGCCGAGAACGGTGCGTTCGGCGCCGGGCTTCTGGCCGGCTGGGGCGAGGCCGGGAACCGGCCGTCGTTCGACATGGTGACGGGCGTCAGCTCCGGCGCGCTGATCGCGCCGTTCGTCTTCCTGGGGCGCGAGCACGACGACAAGCTGCGCGAGATCTTCACCGCCTATGAGCGCAAGGACATTTTCACGGTCAACATTCCCGGCCTGCTCCAGGGCTCGGCGCTGGCCGACAACACGCCGCTGTCGCGGCTGATCGAGAAATATGTCGATCGCGAGTTTCTCCGCGACGTCGCGCGCGAGAGCAGCAAGGGCCGGGTGCTGCTGGTCGGCACCACCAATCTCGATGCGCAGCGTCCGGTGCTGTGGGACATGGGCCGCATCGCAGCAGCCGATACGCCAGAGGCGATTGCCCTGTTCCGTCAGGTGCTGCTGGCCTCCGCGACCGTGCCGGGCGCCTTCGCCCCGGTTCGCATCAAGGTGCGGATCGGCGACAAGGACTACGACGAGCTGCATGTCGACGGCGGTGTCACCCGGCAGGTGTTCATCGGTCCCTCGGTGCTGCGCCTCGTCTCCGGCCGCGGCCCGCGCAGGAGCGTGAGCGGCGCACATCTCTACGTCATCCGTAACGCCCGCATCGATCCGCAATGGGACAGCGTCGGCGCCGACGTGCTCTCGGTGACGCAGCGCTCGCTGTCGACCCTGATCAAGAACCAGGGCATCGGCGACATCTACCGCATCTACTCGGTGGCGAAGTTCAACGGCATCGACTTCAACCTCGCCAGCGTGCCGGCCGATTTCCAGGTCAAGGCCGACGGCCCGTTCGATCGCACCTACATGACTGCGCTGTTCGATCGCGGCCACGACATGGGCCAGCGCGGCTATCCCTGGGTGAAGAGCCTGCCGGGGCTGCAGTCCAACGAGCACGGCATCACGGCGCAGGGGACCACGCGCACCATGGCCGCGGCCGCGCGATGAACTTCCGTCAGACCTGCTTGCCATTTGCGCGACACGTGACCTTGCGTTCGGCGCTGGGGAGTGCGGCGCTGTTGACGTCCGTGCTGCTCGGCGGCTGCGCGACCTCGGGCACGACGCCATCGTCCGACACGGCGCAGTACGGCAATACGTACAACTATCTCCCGGTGAACGACGTGCCGCATGACGACCAGCGCCCGGTGCTGACGCCGGAGCAGCAGGAGAAGCTGCGCAAGGAGCTGACGGCAGTGCGCGATCGTCAGGCGCCGGCTGCGGACAAGGCTGCGGCGGCCAAGCCTTCCGCGGCAAACTCTGCTGCCGCCAATCCGACCGCAAGATAGTAACGAGATTCCGGATTCAAGGCCTGCGGCCTTGCCCCGGAATGACGGTGGTTGCGCAGGGCTACGCCGGCGGCTGGAAGCTCTTCAGGGTGCGCGTCTTGTACTCGTAGAGCTTGCCGGTCTCGGTCCACGACGGCAGGCACATCGGCACGATGAACTCGGCGACCTGCTCCGGCGTTTCGAGCGTCATCGGATCTTCGCCGGGGAACACCGTGGCGCGCATGCGGGTCCGGATCGGGCCCGGGCTGAACAGGTTCACGCGCAGCGGCGTCCGCTCGGTCTCATGCGCCCACACCCGTGCCAGCGTCTCCAGCGCGGCCTTGGTGACGGCGTAGGGGCCGAGATAGGCCTGGGCCTTGTGGGCGGCGCCTGACGTGAGAAACACCGCGCGGCCGGCGTCGGAGGCCTTCAGCAGCGGCTCCATGCAGCGGATCAGCTGGAAGTTGGCGGAGAGGTTGACGGCGACGACGTCGTTCCAGGGCTTGAGGTCGATATGGCCGAGCGGCGACGACGGGCCGGGCACGGCGGCATTGCCGACGAGAATGTCGAGCTTGCCGTGGCGCTCGTGCAGCGCGGCGCCGAGCCGAGCGATGCCGTCGCTATCGGTCATGCTGAGCGGCACCAAGGTGGCACCGTTGCCGGTCTCTTTCCGGATCTCGTCGTCGAGCTCCTCCAGCCCGCCCTGGGTGCGGGCAACGGCGACGACATGCGCACCGGCGCGGGCGAGCGCGCGGGCGGTCGCATGGCCGATGCCGCGCGAGGCGCCGGTGACGAGAGCGATACGGGAGGCGAGGGGAAGGGTCATGGTCGCAAATCTCTGACGTCGTCGTCCCGGCGAAAGCCGGGACCCATACTCCGCGGCGGTTATGAGGGAGTTGGCTGTCTGTGGCTAGTCCTGCCCGCCAATGACGGCTGGCGATGATGGGTCCCGGTTTTGGCCGGGACGACAGCTCACGACGCATCGTCATTCCGGGGCGAGGCCGCAGGCCTCGAACCCGGAATCTGGAGATGATACGGGGATCAGCAAGCTCGGGATTCCGGGTTCGATGCTGCGCATCGCCCCGGAATGACTGCGTGTGGAAAGAACCTCAGCTCGCCTCGGCCAACAGCGACAGCTGATGCTGGGTCGACTCGACCATCGCCTGGTCCGTGAGGTGGGTGGGATAGCTGCCGGTGAAGCAGTGGTCGGAGTATTTCGGTGCGGCCGGATCACGGGCCGGCTCGCCCATGGCGCGGTACATGCCGTCGATCGACAGGAACGCCAGCGAATCCGCGCCGATCAGCTCGCGCATCTCCTCGAGCGAATGCGTCGCCGCCAAGAGGCCGCCACGGTCCGGCAGGTCGATGCCGTAATAGTCGGGGTAGAGGATCGGCGGCGAGGCGAGGCGGAAATGCACCTCCGTGGCGCCGGCGTCGCGCATCATGCGCACGATCTTGCGCGAAGTGGTGCCGCGCACCAGCGAGTCGTCGATCAGGATGATGCGCTTGCCCTCGATCGCGGCGCGGTTGGCCGAGTGCTTCATGCGCACGCCGGATTCGCGGATCGCCTGGGTCGGCTGGATGAAGGTGCGGCCGACATAGTGATTGCGGATGATGCCGAGCTCGAACGGCACGCCGGAATGCTGGCTGTAGCCGATCGCCGCCGGCACGCCGGAGTCCGGCACCGGCACCACGACGTCGACGTCGGGATGGCTCTCGCGCGCGAGCTGCGCGCCGAACGCCTTGCGCACCTCGTAGACCGAGCGGCCGCCGACCACGGAATCGGGCCGCGCGAAATAGATGTATTCGAACACGCACGGACGCGCCGGCTTCGGCGGGAACGGCTTGTGGCTGTGCGCGCCGGTCTCGTCGAAGATCACGACCTCGCCCGGCTCGATGTCGCGGATGTAGCGCGCGCCGATCATGTCGAGCGCGCAGGTCTCCGACGCCAGGATCGGGCAGCCTTCGAGCTCGCCATAGACCAGCGGGCGGATGCCGAGGGGATCGCGGGCGCCGATTAGCTTCTTGTTGGTCATGCAGACCAGCGAGTAGGCGCCTTCGAGCGCGCGTAGCGCCTCGATGAAGCGATCGATGAAGTTGGTGCGGCGGGAATGCGCGACGAGATGCAGGATCACCTCGGTGTCGGTGGTCGACTGCATGATGGCGCCGGCGCGCACCAGCTCGCGGCGCAGGGTGAGGCCGTTGGTGAGGTTGCCGTTGTGGCCGACCGCGAAGCCGCCGGCATTGAGCTCGGCGAACAGCGGCTGCACGTTGCGCAGGATGGTCGCGCCGGTCGTGGCGTAGCGGACGTGGCCGATCGCGGCATTGCCGGGCAGGCGCTCGATCACCTCGCGGCGGGAGAAGGTGTCGCCGACGAGACCCAGGCGGCGCTCGCTGTGGAAGCGCGCGCCATCGTAGGAGACGATGCCGGCTGCCTCCTGGCCGCGATGCTGGAGCGCATGCAGGCCGAGCGCGGTGATCGCGGCGGCGTCATTGTGCCCATAAATGCCGAACACGCCGCACTCTTCGCGCAGCGTGTCTCCGTCAAGGTCTGGGTCTCTGAGGTAGGCTTGAGGTCCGAAGTCCAGATCCGCGTGGGAGTCCATTTGGGCTTCGCCGGAAGAATCGTGGTGCTGGTCCATCGCGCCTCTCTTCTGGGCTAGGCTCACTTGGCCGCGGGTTTCTCGATCAGCTTCTTCAAGCTGTCGCGGGCAGGCTTGCTGTACCCATCGCCGCCCACTCCGGGCGACTCGGTGTCAGTCTGGTCGTCGTCCGGCTTGTTCTTCTTGAATTTCTTTAAAATGGTGTTCTCGGGATCATCAGGCAAGAGCGACATCAGCCAATCCCCGGTTCCCTGCAGGACCACGCGGGACTTGGCCCCGGTGACCCAGTCCGGACGCTGCTTGTCCGGCACCAGCCAGCTGAAGAACAGGAAGGCGACGACCACGATCAGGAGGCCACGGCCCAGTCCGAACAGGAATCCCAGGGTGCGGTCGAGCGCGCCGATGCGCGAATCGAGGATCATGTCGGAGATCTTGACCGTGATCACCGAGACGATGAGCAGGGTGCCCACGAAAGTACCGGCAACGACCACGACGCTGGCGACGGTATCGTTGTTGAAATAGGTCTTGGCGGTCGGCAGCAGCTTCGAGAATGAATAAAGCGTGACCAGGGCCGCCGCGCCCCACGCGGCGATCGACAGGATCTCGCGCATGAAGCCGCGGACCATCGCGAGCAGCCCCGACACCAGCATCACGCCGAGCAGGATGAGATCGAGGATCGTTATCGGCATCGGCTGCTCAGGTCCGCTTGTCAGGTCCAAGGTTCGCTTCGAATTGACGGAGGACCGCCCCTCCAGGCGGAGGAGAGCAGGGTTCCCCGGCAAGTCCGGACGCTGCACCATCCCGCGTGGGCGCCCGGTTGCGGCGTTGTATAGCGGCGAGTCACGCGAACGTCACGGTCCGGCTAGCCGTCCTGGCGGCGGAATCTCGCTGGTGTGGCATTTTTTTCGGCATGGCTGGGGCCACGGCGGCCCTGCTCACCCTCGTCCCGGCTGCCGTCGTGGCGGGCGCGGGGCGTGCCTCGCGCGGCGATGTCGGCGACCAGGCTGGTCAATCCGCCGACGGTATTGAGGCTGAGCCCGGCATCGCCGCCGGCCTCGCCGCGGGCGCGCTCCGGCAGCACGACGCGGCCGAAGCCGAGCTTGGCGGCCTCCTTCAGCCGCGCCGAGGTCTGCGCCACCGGGCGGACCGCGCCCGACAGCGAAATCTCGCCGAAATAGACCGCATCGGGCGGCAGCGGCGCGTTGACCAGCGAGGAGACCAGAGCTGCGGCCGCGGCGAGATCCGCCGCCGGCTCGTTGATGCGCAGGCCGCCGGCGACGTTGAGATAGACGTCGTGGCCCGACAGCTTGACGCCGCAATGCGCCTCCAGCACGGCCAGCACCATTGACAGCCGGCTCGGATCCCAGCCAACGACGGCGCGGCGCGGCGTGCCGAGCGAGGTCGGCGCCACCAGGGCCTGGATTTCGACCAGCACGGGGCGGGTGCCCTCGATCCCGGCAAAGACCGCCGTGCCGGGGCTGCCGAGATCGCGCTCGGACAGAAACAGCTCGGAGGGGTTGGTGACCTCGCGCAGACCCAATCCGGTCATTTCGAACACGCCGATCTCGTCGGTCGGGCCGAACCGGTTCTTGACGGCGCGCAGGATGCGGAACTGCTGCGAGCCCTCGCCCTCGAACGACAGCACCGCGTCCACCATGTGCTCGACGACGCGGGGGCCGGCGATCTGGCCGTCCTTGGTGACGTGGCCGACCAGGATGATGGCGGCGCCGGATTTCTTGGCGAAGCGAATGAGCTTCTGCGCCGAGGCGCGCACCTGGGTAACCGTGCCCGGCGCCGATTCGACGGTGTCGGTCCACATCGTCTGGATCGAATCGATCACGATCAGTCGCGGCACGCCGCCTTCCGACAGGGTCGCGATGATGTCCTCGACCGAGGTCTCAGCCGCCAGTTGTACCGGCGCATCCGCAAGCCCGAGGCGCTCGGCGCGCAGCCGCACCTGGGCGACAGCTTCCTCGCCGGAAATGTAGACCGCGCGATGGCCGGCGCGCGCCAGCATCGAGGTCGCCTGGGTCAGAAGCGTCGATTTGCCGATGCCGGGATCGCCGCCGACCAGCAGCACCGAGCCGCGCACGAAGCCGCCGCCGGTGACGCGGTCGAGCTCGGTCATGCCCGACGACAGCCGCGGCGCGTCGATGCTCTTGCCGGTGAGCGATTCCAGCTGGAACGTGCGGCCCTTGCGCTTGGAGCGCAGCGACACCGGCGCGGAGGTCGCGCCCGTCGTGTCTTCCTCCGCCAGCGTGTTCCACTCGCCGCAGGCCTCGCATTTGCCCTGCCAGCGCGAATAGGCCGCGCCGCAGTTCTGGCAGACGAAGGAGAGCGTGGTCTTGGCCATGAGGTGAGAATCGGTGCCGTCAGGAGTGGGTGGCGTTCCATAACATACTTAGGCCCGCGGCCAGCATGATGCCATCCATCACCACGCGGAACACATCGGGCTTCATGTGCAGCACGAAGCGTTTGGCGACGAAGGCGCCAGCCATCAGCGAGCCGCCGGCGATCAGGCCCTTGAGCAGAATGTCCGGCGTCAACGCGCCGAAGCGCTGGAAGGTGATGGATTTCGAGACATAGAGCCCGAGCGAGCTCGCAGCCTCGGTGGCGAGGAAGGCGCCCTTCGACAGCCCATAGAACAGGAACAGCGGCACGCTGAGCGGCCCGGTCGAGACCACGATGCCGGTCAGAAATCCGATCACCGCACCGCCGAGCGCGAGGTGCCAGAGGTTGGCCTTGAGGTCGTGCCGCGTCAGCCAATGCCGTACCGGCACCATCGCCATCAGGAACAGGCCGATCGTGATATCGACCGCCTGCGACGGCAGGATCAGCAAGGTGCGCGCGCCGAGTGCGGCGGCCGGAATGCCGGTGACCGAATAGGCTGCGCAGGCGCGCCAGTCGACCTCGCGCCACCATGCCAGGATGCGCGACAGGTTGGCCATGACGGCGGCCACCGCCATGATCGGCACGGCCTCCTTCGGGCCGTACTCGTACGCCAGCACCGGCATCAGCATGATCGACGAGCCGGTGCCGACGATGCCGGACAAGGTGCCGGCAACGAGGCCTATCGCGAGCACGAACAGGAAGCCCAAGATTGTCGCCTCCAGCAGACGAGCTCTATCCCCACGTCATAGCGAGCGGAGCGGCGGAGCGAAGCCATCCAGACTGTCTCCACGGAGGGATTCTGGATTGTTTCGCTCCGCGCGCAAATGACGGGGAGAAGCTGCGCCGTGTGGTTAATCGGCGGTTCGTGTCGACTCGAAATCGTCGATGATTGTGCGTCCGCATCATTAAAAGTTGAAGCGTATTCCTCGCACGTCCGCTGATGTTCTCGGACGATGACGATGAGCAAAACCCCGATGTCTTTGCAGATGCGGCCGTCCCTGACGGCAACCGCCGATGCGGAGTTCCCCTGGTTCACGGCCGCGATGCTGGCCATGGAAGCCGGCGAGGTCATCCGGCTCCGGCTGGAAAAGATCGCGCGCGGCGAAGCCGATGCGGGCGAGGAGGCGGAGCTGATGGTCAGCGAAAAGATCGCTGCAGCCCTGGAGGCGACGGCGAAGCTGATGGCCGGCGCGAGCCCGGCCGCGGTCGTCGATCTCTATCGGGATTATGTCGCGGCCAACGCCGAGCGGCTGTCGGCGTAAGCACGCGCAGTCCGGCTGTCTTTGGGCTGGCTCGGGGCTGCGTGCCGCCGCAGACGAATGTCGAGCAACCCAGGGCGGACAACCTCGTCATAGCGCCGGCGACCGGGCCGCCTCGTGCCTTCACGTGCGGTGTTGCCAACGAAGAGAAGATCGGACACCCTACCGAAAACGCGATTGCTGATCACCTCGTTTTCACCGGACCGATCCAGTGCGACTGCTCTTACGCCTCATGCAACGCGTGCTGGTCGCCGGGCTCGGGATCTTCACGGTCTGGCTGATCGTGTTCGTGGTGTTCGAGACGGCGGACCGCAGGCTGCCCTGGATTGCCGCCGTCGGCGTCAGCTACGCAATCGCGGCCTATGTCGTTCTGCCACGCGTGATCCGATTGAGTCTCAGGATCCTTCAGAGTCGGAGGGTGCCCAGCTACACGATCACCGGCGATGGATTGCCCGGCGACCCCGTCAATCTCGCCCTGATCGGCACGCTTCGACAGCTCCGCGCGAGCTTTGCTGCGATCGGTTGGTGCGAGGCGGACCGATTGGGGCTGGCAAGCTCGTGCGCCATGGTCCGCGCCTTCGTCCTCGCCAGGCCGTACCCCACTGCTCCTTTCAGCACCCTCTATCTGTTCGGTCGCGGCCAGGATATCGGCTTTCAGAAAGCCATCGGCAATAGTCCGCGAAAGCGTCATCACGTCCGGTTCTGGGCCGTTGACCTCGCCCACGCCGAGAAGAGCTGGAACGCTGGCGATTTCTGGTTAACGACCGACACGCCTGCGGCCGATGAGTCCGTCCTCTGGGTCGGTGCCGGCACGAAGGATACGGGCCTGTCGCTCACCCGACTGACCTTTCAGATCACGCACGCCACCGATCCGGATGCGAATGCGGAGCGGGACTACATCATGGCCGAATTGATCAGAACACGATCGATCGAGACCGTCGAGCTCTATAAGGCCGGCCGGAGTCTGCCCGAGCGGGTCAATCACTACGTATCGGACGGCGACATCGCGTTGGCGAGCGTGGTGATCGCCGCCAATGCCGACGCGCATGAGGGGTCTTCGTCGCCGGCCTAGTGGACTTGCTGACGAGCCGCGTTCGAGGTCGTTCGCTCTGCTCGGGGCCGGACCAGGAAGGCGGTGCAGAGCAGGACGACCATCGCAACGCAGACGACAGTCAGGAACGCCTGATCGAAGGCGCGATGAGCGTGCGAGGTGACGAGGGCAGCGAGCTCGGTCGGCAGCCGCTCGGCGGCGATCAGCGCCTCGTCGATGCTGTCGCGCGCAACGGCGGGAATGCCGAGGCCGTCGGGCAGAACCATGAACGCCGTATAGACTCCGGATAGAATGCTTCCGAAAATGCTGATGCCGATTGTGCCGCCGAGCTCGAACGACACCTCCTCGATCGACGCGGCCATGCCTTCGCGGCCTTCAGGTGCGTGATTCATCACAGCGTTGGAGGCGGCGGCGATGGATGCTCCTAGCCCTAGACCATTGACCGCGATGCAGATCAGTTGCAGCGCCAGGCTGGCGTTGTAGCAGAGCAGGTAGCCGGCCGCGCCGATGCCTGCGATCAACAGCGCGCCGGACATCGTGGTGGCGGCTCGGACGCGACGGAGCATCAGGCTCGCGAGCGGCCCGCCGATGAAGGCACCGAGCGGGGCCGGAAGGATGTACAATGCCGCCTGCAGCGGCGAATAGCCGAGGACGAGTTGCAGGCGCTGGCTGATCGCGAGCTCCGTCCCCGCAATGGCGAGTGAAGCCACGATCGCGGTGATCACGCTGAGCGTGAACTCGACGTTTCGGAACAGGGTGAAGTCGAGCAAAGGATTCTCGAGACGCAATTGACGGCGTACGAACACCGTCAACATGATGACCGTCGCGACAGCCGTGCCGGCAAGGACGACATAGGAAGACTGGCGACTGCCGAGCTCCTCGACGACGTAGGCGAAGCCGATCAGCCCGGCCATCACCTGCACTGAACCGAGGAGGTCCCAGTCGCGCTCAGCACGATCGGCCGGTGCAGGAATCAGCAGCAGGCCGGCGATCAGCGCCAGCACGACGAGCGGCACGTTGATCAGAAAGACCGAGCCCCACCAGAAATATTCCAGCAGGACACCGCCGACCAAGGGGCCGACGGCCGCCCCGCTGGACGCAACGGCTCCCCAGATCGCGATGGCGAGCGCCCGTTCGTGATCATCGGAGAAGGTGATGCGAATGATCGACAGCGTCGCCGGCATCATCAGCGCGGCGCCGATCGCGAGCAGGACGCGTCCGCCGATCAGGGCCATGGCGGTCGGCGAATAGGCGGCCACGACCGAGGCCAGTCCGAAGACGATGAGGCCGGCTACGAACGTCCTCTTGTGCCCGACGCGATCGCCGAGCGAGCCGAAGCCGGGAAGCAGGCCGGCGACGACGAGCCCGTAGGCCATGACGATCCACAATTTCTCCGAGGCCGTTGCAGCCAGCTCATGGGTCAGGCTCGGCAGCGCCGTATAGAGCACCGTCATGTCGATCACGACGAGCGCCAGCGCGCTGGAGACGGTCAGGAGGATGAGCCAGCGATTACGTTTCGACATCGGCGCGCTCGCCTGCGCAACCCGTTGTTCATTCGGCGCGTTCGTCGTCTCGAGCACGTTCACCGCTCCCGCTCAGATTCCACTACGATGCGTGATCCGGCCGTTCATCATCGTCAGCTGAATATTGACCTTGCCGATGTCGTGCGGCCCGACATCGAACAGATTGTTCTCGAGCACGATCAGATCGGCCAGCTTGCCGACCTTGATGGAGCCGATCTTGTCCTCCATGCGAAGCTGGTAGGCTCCGTTGATGGTGTAGCCTCGGATGAGGTCCGGCAGGCCCAGGCGTTCGGTCGCGGGCGGATGGACCAGGCCGTCGGGCTTGCCCGGCTCCTGACGCGTATGGCCGGCCTGCAACGCCTCGAGTGGCTTGACGACGACCTTCGAGCCGGTCGCCAGCGCATCCATGCCGAACGACACCGTGACGCCTTCGTCGATGAACGTCTTGAAGGTGTACATGCGGCTCCAGCGCTCGTCGCCGTAGATCTCGCGGACGCGACGCTGGCTGGCATCCGGCACGCCCCATTGGATCTGCGTATTCGCGATCACGCCGAGCTTTCTGAAGCGCGCAATGTCCGATGGCGCGGTGAGGAACGCGTGGCAGATGGTATGACGGCGGTTGCCAGGGCCGTTCTTGCCAAAGGCGGCTTCGTATCCATCCAGGCTCATGCGGACGGCGGCATCGCCGACGGCGTGAAGGTGCGTATCGATTCCCTCGGCATGCGCCTGGCGCAGGATGCGGTTCAACACCGGCGACGGGAACAATGTTTCGCCGCGCCAATCCGGACTTCCGGCATAGGGATCCAGCAGATAGGCCGTGCGGCTCAACTCGGTGCCATCGACGATGAGCTTCAGCACGTCCGCCTTGACGAGCGGTGTGCGATAACGTTTTCGATAGGCCCGGATAATCGGCAGCGGATCGACGCTGGGATCATTGTGATACAGGCTGCCGATCACGCGCTGCAACAGCTTGCCGCGCTTCTCGAGCTCGACCAGCATGTCGAAACCGTGATGCTGCTCGGTCGGCCAGGCGCTGAAGCCGGCATCGAAGAAGGTGGTGATGCCGGCGGCTGCCAGCCTGGGCTGCCATTCCTCGATCGCGGCGGCGGTCGACTTCAGGCCGAATGGTTCGATGCCGTGCTTTTCCAGCGCCTTGAGCACCGCGAACAGCGCAGGCACTTCCGAAATGAACCCGGTCGGCACGCCATTGGGATCCTTTTCGTACCAGGAGGAGCCGGGCACGACGTCGCGCGGGGTATCCTTCGTAATGCCGGCCATCTCCAGCAGCTTGGAATTGACCCAGTAGGCGTGCAGATCGCAACTGACGAGCAGGACCGGCCGATCAGGGAAGATCTCGTCCAGCGGCTCCTTGCGCGGACCCGAGGCGGGAAACGCGCCAGCGATCCAGCCGAAGCCCAGAATGAACTTTTCGTCGGAGTGCGTCTTCGCGTAGTCGCGCAGGATCGCGTAGATGCGCTCGGGATCTTCCTCGTTGACCCAGGCGCCGCGGGCGAAGGCCAGCGTGCAAAGATGCCAATGCGCCTCGACGAAGCCCGGCATCAGCATGCGCCCCTTGAGGTCGATGACGTCAGCCCCGTGTCCGGCAAACTTCATCGCGCCTGCGTCGTCGCCGACGTAGACGATCGTGTCTCCCTTGACGACGACGGCCTGGGCCCAGGGCAGGGAGTCGTCCACCGTGTAGACGCGCCCGCCGCGAAAGATGGTCGTGCTGCTGGAGGCGGCCCAGGCCGGAGCCGAGGCAGCGACGAATGCCGCGGCCGCAGCCGAGGTCGCGACCATCTGGCGACGGGTCAGTCCGCCGCGCTCCGACTTCGATGCCGCAAACAGCGAACCGATGGCTGAGCCGCATGCAATGCACATTGTCCTGCTCCGAAGTCCTGCTCCGAAAATTCCGCGCTCCGGGTGAGCTGCACGATTGCCGAGTCAGACGCTGAAACTACTTCACTCAGCACCCGCCAAGATTGACAACGATCAAGTCAATCTCGGCGGCGTCGAGCGCCAGCACGCATACTGAAGTCTTCGTTTCCTGTTGATGGATAAACTTCAAATCGAATGCTTTCAGACAGAGAAAAGGAGGACCGCCGCAACGACTCATCGTCTATGCGTCGCCCGAGCGCGAGGGTGTCATTCATGCCGTGGAGGTCATCGATCCCACCGATGCCTGGTCCCGAGCACCGTCACTTCGGGAACAGGAAAGCCAGGTTGGCGCGAAACTGCCACCGCGATGCCAGGTCCGGCCTCAGCACATTGTAGTAGACACCGATCTCGGCGTTGACCGGCTGCTTGTCGACCATGAAGAGCTTGCCTATTCCCGCGCCGACCGGAACGTCAGCCGTCTGCCGGTACGCACCCGTGTTCGGCATGGCGATATTCTCCAGCCCGTCGCTGATCGTATCCGCGATCGGGTTTTGCGCCGCCTTGGCGAGATCTTCGAGCGATGGCGTCCTCTGCTGTGCCGAGGCGCCGGCGCCTGGGTACAGCGCTGAGATCAGGAACAGGAGAACCGCTCGTCGAAAAATTCTCGGAGTCATGGCCGACCTCACTGTCGAAGCGCTGCTCTCGCATCCGTTGTCTCGCATCTGCACCGTTCCGGCCGCTATGGAGTCAGGCGAAGGTCGGAAATTGCCCGCCGGCGAACAGTGACGGCCGCAGGCGAGACCAGTTCGACGCGAACTGGAACGTGTCGAGATCGGTGTAGGTCTGGCCGATCACCTGCATGCCCGAGGGCATGCGGTCCTCGACCACGCCGAGCGGGACATCGACGACCGGATAGCGGTTGAGCAGATTCCAGTGCCACGTCAGCGCCAAGCCCAGACCGGTGCCCACCCACGGGTCGACCTTGTTTTCCTTGCTCTTGAACATGTCGGCCCTGACCAGAGGCGTTGCCATGGTCGGCATGAGCAGAATGCGGTAGCCCTTGCCGAACACGCGCTGCTGCACCTGGCGGTGCAGCCGCTGCAGCAGCTCTTCGGCTTCTTCGGCCTGGCGCGGTCCGACCGCGCCGACCTGGTCGAGCATTTCGGTCATGTAGGGCGAGAGCTGATCGCGATGCGCATTCGAGATCTCGATCGCAGTGCCGATGGACGTCGACATCAGCCCACGGATGAAGACCATCTTGTGGGCCTTCGTGAAGCCGCAGTCGACCTCGTCCACAGTGCACCCCGCGGCGCGCAGCGCCTCGATTCCTCTCAGCATCGCAGCCTTCACGGACGGTATGACGTCCGCAATGCCGGCGCCCCAATCCACGGCGATGCGCCACCCGGAAAGGCGCGGATAACGGGTGGGATAGTCGAGGCGAGGGCGCATCGCGGCCATCACCCGCTCGGACGGACCGACGATCGCGTTCTGGAGGCGGACGAGGTCGTCGAAGCGCCGCGCCATCGGGCCCGAGGTCGAGAACGGGATTTCCCCACCAGCCACGCGTCCGAACGGCGGCCTGAAGCCATAGAGACCACATTGTGAGGCGGGAATTCGGATCGAGCCGCCCATGTCCGAGCCCATGGCGAGCGTCGTGAAGCCTGCGGCCAGCGCCGCGCCCGATCCCGCCGACGACCCGCCCGGAGAGTATTCGAGATTCCACGGATTGCGTGTCGTGCCCCAGGCGCGGGTGGACGCGCCGAGGAAGAGGTAGAATTCCGGCACGGTCGTCTGGAATGGCATGACGGCGCCGGCGGCCTCGAGCGAGTCGGTGATGGCCGAGTTTTCCGTTGCGGGCGGCGAGTCCTTGAAGAGGAGCGAGCCCTGTGTGATCCGCCAGCCCGGTCTGGAGAATTCGTCCTTGATGGCCACCGTGATCCCTTCGAGCGGCCTTGCGGTGCCACGCCGATAGCGGTCCTCGGACAGCTTGGCCTCCTTGAGCGCCTGATCGAAATGCTCGTAGGTGATGCAGTTGACCTTCGTGTTGTAGGCTTCGATCCGCTTGATCTGCGCCTTCAAGAGATCGACCGGCGACGCCTTGCGGGCCCGGAACATGGCGATGAGATCGGCGACCGACGCATAGCAGAGCGGATCGGCGGACTCGGCGCGCGCGGCCGGCAAATCGAGTCCGGACGCGACCAACGCCGCTCCCGCGCCTTTGATGAGCGTTCTTCTGTCAATCATATACGCCTCCGTATTTCCGGGAATCGGTCTGAGTTTGTCGATGTGGCCCTGAAGGTGACGGTCCGAGACGTCGCTGGATTCAGCTTCGCTGTTCATGCCTGACCTGACCGTTCATGACGGTCATCAGCACCTTTGTGTTGTGGATATCGTGCGGGGCGACTTCGAACAGGTTTCTTTCAAGCACGATCAGATCGGCGAGCTTGCCGACCTCGATCGAACCGACCTTCTGGTCGAGCCCGAGCTGATAGGCCGGGCCCATGGTGGCGGCGCGGATCGCCTCTTCGAGGCTGATCCGCTCGTCGAGCGGCACCAAGGCCGGCTGATCCGGCTTGTTCAACTCCCGCCGCGTGGTCGCGATCTCGATCGCATCCAGCGGCTTGTAGGTGCTGTAATAGCCGGCGGCCGGCCAATCGGTGCCGAGCGAGATGTTGGCGCCATGACGCAGGATCGAGCCGGTGCGAAACGCCTGCTCGGCGCGCGCGCCGACGCGCGGCCGCATCACGCCCTGCCAATAGGCATCCGCCACCGACCATTGGGCGGAGAACTGCGCGGTGACGCCGAGCTTGGCGAAGCGCGGCAGATCGTCAGGCGAAACAAATATGAGATGCGCCAGCGTGTGCCGGCGATCGCGCGGCGGATTGACCTTGATCGCGGCTTCGAACGCGTCCAGCGACAGGCGGTTGGCGCGATCACCGTAGGAATGGATGTGAATATTGAGGCCCGCCCTGTCGGCGCGGCGGATGATGTCCTTGAACTGATCCGGCGGGACCAGCGTCTCGCCGCTCGTGCTCGGATCGTCGCTATAGGGGGCCAGCAATGCGGCGGTCCGTTGGGCTTCGCCGCCGTCGATGTTGAGCTTGAGAACGGGGGCCTGCACCAGTTCGGAATTGAAGCGTCGACGCAGGGCCTTCGCGATCGGCACGGGGTCGATCGCCGGATTGTTGTGGTAGGTCGATCCGACCACACGGAACGGCAGTTTCCCTTTGCGCTCCAGGTCCTGATAGAGCTTGTAGCCGGTCTCCTCGGGGAGAACGAGCAGTCCGGCATCGAACACGCTGGTGATGCCGGCCGCCGACGCCTTCGGCAGCCACTGTGCGAGCGAGTCCGCAATATAGCCGGGCGTGAACGGCGAGACCGCGTTGAGGACCGGAAACATCGCCGGTGGCTCGACCAGATAGCCGGTCGGCTCTCCCGAGGCCGGGTCCCGCTCGAAGTAGCTGTAGCCGGGCAACGGATCCTTGGTCGCCTTGGTCACCTTGGCAATCGCCAGCGTCTTGGAATTGACCCAGGCTGAATGGCCATCGATCCCGACGAGAAAGACCGGCGTGTCCGGCCAGATCTGATCGAGATCCTCCTTGCGCGGGCCGGTCGGCGGAAAGGCGTTATAGCGCCAGCCGAAGCCGCGGACGATGCCGGCCTGGCCCAGCTTGGCGCGATAGGCCTTCAGGGCGTCGAGCATCTCCTCCCTTGTGTCGTATTGAAGATCGACACCCCGAGTCACGACAGCGCCCGCTATCGGATGGATGTGTCCTTCCACGAAACCGGGCAGCAGCATCCTGCCGGCGAGATCGACGACGCGGGTCTTTGGGCCGATGAAGGACCGGACGCCCGCGTCATCGCCGACATAGACGATGTGTTGTTGCTTGACGGCGACCGCGCGGGCCCATTCCCGGCCGCCGTTCACGGTGTAGACCGGGCCGTTGCGAAACACGATGTCGGCCTTGCCGCCGATGGTTCGTGCCTCGGCGTTCGCCGGAGCGGACACCGAGGCAACGCCGGCCGCAGCGAACGCCGCGCCTGTCTGTAGGAACCGGCGTCGTGACGGCTCGGCCTCGTTGACGGTGTCAAAATCAGGCTTGAGCAAACCACGAAATCTTGCCCAGTTGCATGCGATGCACATACATTCACCCTTGCACGCTCTGCGGGAAACGCATTCTTCCCGATTCCGAGGATTGTATGAACTCGGGGGAACTACGTAGCCCTTTGCGTGCGAAGCGTTCGCATCAGCCGCGCGTGTTCGAGACGATTGGATTCGAATGACTATCATTTCGGTGGACGCCGGCCTGCGCATCGACCAGCTTGCGATTGGGTTACGAACTCATCCGAGCTGCAGAGTTCAGTTGATGGCAACGAAATCGATGTAACCTGCAAGTGCACGATTCTGGCCGTGATGCTCCAACTGAGGGGCGACGGCAGACCGACGGAGTGAAGAATGTTCACACTGGCACATGCAGGGACTTGGCTCGTCGTCGGCTTGATTGGCGGCGGCCTTGCCGGAATCCTGGTGAAGCGCCGCCGAGCAGGTTTCGGGCTTCTGACCAACATCGGATTGGGATGCGTCGGCGCCCTCATTGGTGGTGTCCTGTTCAACCTGTTTGGGCTGTTTCCAGGCATGGGCAGCATCGTCATTTCGCTGCGCGACGTCGTCGCGGCGTTCGTCGGCTCGCTTGTCCTGCTGGCGGCAATCTGGTTGTGGGGCGCGGCTCGCGAACGGAGTCCGCGCTGACCGCAGGCGGTCGACAGCCGGAGTGACGCGCGGTCTCCGCCCGCCAGTCGCGCGGGCGGATGCCGAAGCCCATGAGCTGTGCTTCTCCGATCCGGCGCGGCTCGCGCACGCGATCATGGATGCGGGACGGGCCTGACGGCGCGCGGCGTAACGCTCCCAGTCGACGTCACATTCACCGGGGCGCGATCGGCCAGAGTGATCTCCGATGAACGCAGCTCGGCGGGGTACCCTTCTCGACCTTCGGACTATTTCAGCACGATCCAGGCCGGCGCGTGATCGCTGGCGCCGTCCTCGCCGCGGATGAAGCGGTCGACGCCGGCCTTGCTAAGGCGCGGCGCGAGTTTCGGGCTCAGCAGCAGGTGATCGAGCCGCAGGCCGGCGTCGCGCGGCCAGCGGTTGCGCTTGTAGTCCCAGAAGGTGAACATCGGCGCCTCCGGATGCAGGGTGCGGATCGCGTCGCACCAGCCTTGATCGACCAGCGTCTTGTAGGCGGCGCGGCTCTTCGGCTGAACCAGCGCATCCTTGTCCCATGACTTCGTCGGGTAGATGTCGAGCGTATCAGGCGCGACATTGTAGTCGCCGGCGAGCACGACCGGAAGGTCGTCCTTGATGAAATCAGCCGCGTGCTTGTGCAGCCGCTTGAACCAGGCGAGCTTGTGGTCGAATTTCGGTCCCGGCTGCGGATTGCCGTTCGGCAAGTAGATGCAGCCGACGACGATGCCGCGCACGGCGGCCTCGATGTAGCGCGCCTCGCGATCCCTGATATCGCCGGGCAGGGCAGTGCGCGTCAGCACCGGCTCGGCCTTGCGGGCGAGGATCGCGACCCCATTCCAGGTCTTCTGCCCCTGCCACACCGCGCTGTAGCCGGCCTTGGCGATCTCATCGACGGGGAAATCGGCCTGGGTGCATTTCAGCTCCTGCAGGCAGACGACGTCGGGCCTGGCCGCGCCCAGCCAGCGCAGCAGGTTGGGGAGACGCCGCCGGACATTGTTGATGTTGAAGGTCGCGATCTTCATGATGCCCGTTGCATTGAGGGGAAGGCCTGATGTCCAAGCTCGCAATCGCCATTTTGTTCACGCTGTTGCTGGGCCTTGCGGATGCGGCCCGCGCGCAGCTGCTGCCGACCGACGAGCAGCGCGCCGCGTGTCAGGTCGACTACGCGAGGTTCTGCAGCGATGTGCTCCCCGGCGGCGGCCGCATCATCGCCTGCCTGACGCGCAACTATGCCCAGCTCGCCGACGCCTGCAAGAAGGTGCTCGACGCCGCGAAGAAGGACTAGCCGCGGGGACGTCGCGCTTCCGCGCATCCCCCGGTCGACGCTGGCGAGCGAGGCGCGCGAGCCGAGTGCGGTTGTGTGGCTATTTCGGTCGTGACGTCACGAGCGCGCGGATCTTGTCCGCATCCGCCGGCGTCGCGGGATTGTAGATCACCATGGTGAGGTCGGGCCGGCCATCGACGGCGAAGCCCGAAAATTCCAGCGAGAGCGATCCGGCGATGGGATGCTGCAGGACCTTCACGCCATCGCCATGCCGTCCCTGCACGTCGTTGTCGCGCCACATCGCCGCAAATTCCGGGCTCGTCGCGCAGAGCTCATCGACCAGCGACTGGACATTGCGGGCCGCACCGGCGCGCGCCACGTCGGCGCGGAAGGACGCGACCACATAGCGCGCCACGGCCTGCCAGTTGGGCTGTGCTGCGCGGACACGGCTGTCGTGGAACATCATGCGCAGAACATTGCGCTGGTCCTCCGGCAGGGTGCTGTAGTCGGTGAGGACAGCCGCAGCCGCCCTGTTCCAGGCGAGGATGTCCCATGTCGCCGTGCGAACGAAGGCGGGACTGTATTCCAGCGTGTCGAGCACGCGTTGGAGACGGGGTGAGATGCCGTCGATCGCGTGATAGCGGGCTTCGGGTGGCCGGCCGAGACCGAGCAGGAACAGATGCTCGCGCTCGGCGTCGGTCAGCATCATGGCGCGAGCGATGCGGTCCAGCACGTCGGCGGAGGGCGCGCCGCCGCGCCCTTGCTCGAGCCAGGTGTACCAGGTGGCGCTCACATTGGCGCGTTGCGCCACCTCTTCGCGCCGAAGCCCCGGCGTTCGCCGCCGCTGCAGCGGCAGGCCGAAGGCGGTCGGATCGAGCTTGGCGCGGCGATCCCTGAGATAGGTCCCGAGAGGGTTAGCGTCCGTCATCCTGTTAGCGATTATACCCGTATAAAGTCACGACTTTACCCGCATGAGCAGCCTAGCAATATCCCGGCGGTCTGAACAGGGAGTGTGTCTCATGCGCGTATTCGTCACCGGCGCCGCCGGATTCATCGGCTCCGAAACCACGAAGGAGCTGATCGCCGGCGGGCATCAGGTCATCGGCCTCGCGCGCTCCGCCGAGAACGTCCGCACGCTCGAGCAACTGGGCGCGCAGGTTCATCGCGGCTCGCTGCAGGACCTCGACAGCCTGAAGCGCGGCGCGACGGATGCCGACGGCGTGATCCATCTCGCCTTCATCCACGACTTCGCCAAATTCGCGGAGAACGGCGCGATCGACAAGGCGGCGATCGAAGCCATGGGCGACGTGCTGGCCGGTACGAACAAGCCGTTCATCGTCACCTCTGGAACGGGGCTCGTTGCGGCCAACGTGGTGGTCACCGAAGACATGCGGCGCGAGTCGTCAGCGCATGTCCCGCGCGTGTCCGAGCAGGCCGGCCTGGCCTATGCATCGCGTGGCGTGCGCGCGATGGCGATCCGCCTGCCGCAGGTGCACGGCGCGCCCGGAAAGGCCGGGCTGATCTCCTATCTGGTGGAGCTCGCGAGGCAGAAGGGCCGCGCAGCCTATGTCGGCGAAGGCACCGAGCGCTGGGCCGCGGCGCACCGATCGGATGTCGCCCGCATCTACCGGCTCGCCCTGGAGAAGGGCATTGCAGACGCGATCTACCACGCCGTCGGCGAGGAAGGCGTCCCGATGCGCGAGGTCATCGAGGTGATCGGCCGCGCGCTGAACGTGGCGGTCGTTTCGATCAGGCAGGACGAGGCGGGCGATTATTACGGACCGCTGGCGATGTTCGCGGGCCTGGACATGCCGGCCTCCAGCATCCTGACACAGCAGCGCCTGGGCTGGACGCCCGAGGGCATCGGCCTGATCGCCGACATCGGCCAGCCGGGTTATTTCAAGCCGTGAGCGCCGGCCGCGACTGTCGGCGCGCGTTCGCGCTCCGCCACGATCTGTGCGGCTGCCGGCTGTTGGCCGTTAAGAGTTCTTTGCCAATCTGAGATTGAAAAGCCCAGCACCCGACGTTGAGTCGTGTAGTCGTTGCGTCACGGACGTCCCAGAGTGGACAACGATGCTCTTGCCCGACAAGCCAGGAAGAGACAGCGATCCAGGCGCGTTCATCGCCAGGCAACGTCGAGCCTGGCGGCCTCGGCCAATAACCCGGCTACGATCTGGTGCTGGAGCGGGCGGAGTTCGCTCCAGCACGGATAACGCCCGGCTGAAAGCCGCGAGGGAGCTTTGGCTCAGTTGGCAAGCCACTTACTTGAGAATTCGAGCGCGAGCTTATACCTGCTGACTGCACCTTCGTCTTCACAGGGGACAGCAATGGGGTCTCGCGCCACTTCAAATTCGCGGTCCGCCACATATCCGACGGTGAAACACTTCTGCTCATGCTCACCGAGTCCCCTGTTCTTCATCTTGAATGTGAGCGCGACAAATCCGGCCTCAAGAATCCGATTCTTCCACTTTACGGTTCCGTAGTCGCGCAACTCACTTGAGACGTCCTCCAATTCCCACTTGCCCGCGATCCTTTCCCGATACCACGTTGCCAGTGCGGGCCACCATTGCCTCACATAGGTCTTGTCATCGCGTTCGCTGCCCTGTGCTGCGAATTCCTTGACATGATCCGTGATGAGCTCTTGCAGTCCTCGTGCTAACGCTCCGCTCTCCTTCTGAAGCCTTTCCTGGCGGTCGCGCTTTTCGGCGTCAGACTGTCTACTCTGGAGTTCTTCACGGTACTGGTCGTCCTTTTTCTTCTGCTCCAACTGTCGCTTTTCGCGCAATGATCTGGCTTCGGCTTCTGCGACGTTTTTCGCCTCGGCCTCGACGTCGGCGGGCGTCAACCAGATCGGCAGAACGTGATAGTTGAGCTTGTCCCGCTGCAAGCCCGCAATCAACTCTCGCAGATCCTTGGATGCGCCGTAGATCGCTCCACACTGACCGCGCTTCGCCGATACAAAGGCGCTCTCGATCGACGTGGAGATCACCTTTGGGGAGGACCCTAGCTCAACCTGCAGTCGATCGGATGCGCGTTCGATGAGACTCTCATGAGCTTTCTCCCGATCAGCGACCGTTTGACATACGACCGACGTTCCGTTCGCAATGGAGACAAGACCGAAGCCGTCGATCGCCTTTCTTTGCAGATCGTTCTCCAATTGCAGGCTCTTGATGCTGTCTGCGTTCCTCGCGTTCTGCAACTCGCGCTCGCTGACACTGCCAAGCAGCGCGAAAGCACCCCTGTCCACTGCCTTTAGAACGGCGCTGGCGACCTTGGCCGGGAGAGTCGCAAAGAGGCCCCGGTTGACCGCGACCAGATCGTAGCGCCCCAGGCTATCCGCCTCACATGGGGAAGCTGAGACGCCGACGGTACGGGCACCTTTTTCGACAACCTTACCCTTCAGCTCCGACATGCCGAAGGCGTCCAGGTTGTTCTCGTGAAGGAAGCACAATGTTGCGCTACCTCGATCGAACACAAGGTCGCCTCGCATGTTTCGCACGACGCCCGCTTGGCCGCTTTCGTTCACGAGGATCAACGTTTCATCGAGAGGTCCCTCGACGAGAAGCCGGTTTCGGCCGGTTGCCGCTGGGATGGAGCTCCGGCTCTGAATTGGATGTTTGGTGCGATAGTCGCGGTATTCCTGTTCGAGGTGCAGTCGCCCCAACTCTTGCTCGGAATCTGAAATAGTCTGCTTGAGGGCGTCCGTCTCCGGCCTGACGAGTGCTTCCGAAAGGCGGCCCTTCAGCTTGATGAGATCCTGCGCGTTATCCGACGTGATATTTCGTTTTGCGTAGCTCTCAACAAAGTCCGCCATGGTTCGCGTCGTATCCGAAAGTTGATCCAGTTCCGCCCTCGCAGCTTCCTCGCGTGCCTCGTCCCTAGACGTTCGAAAAGGCTTGAACTCCGGAATTTCGTCGAGGCGGCGTTGCAAGGTGGAAAACGCGTCCGAAGTTTTGACTGGATCCCTGGTGCTGAGCGCTCCTTTCAATGCCGCGACGAGCGGCCCGACTTCAAGAGGCACGAGACTGGCATTCTTTTTCGCGAACTCGGATAGATCGCTCAGCAGACTTTCAGCGCTGACCTGCAGAGCTTTTGCGGTCTCCTCCCTTTGCTTCTGTCGGATCTCGTCTGCCTTTTGGTCGAGCACGTCGATGCCGGCCTTGATTTGGCGTGCGCAGCTTTCGGCGCCGTCTTTGGTGGCGCGGATCGCCTCCAACCGCACCAGAGCCTTGGCGATGTCGGCGCCTCGCTGCTGAGCCCGTACAGATGCGTCGTCACGCTCCGAAGTCTTTTGATTCAGTTCCTGCTCAGCGGCCGCCAACGTGGACCGCAGCTTCGCCAGTTCCCGAGTGATTTCCTTTTGCCGCGCTTTGGACGGCCCCGTCTTGAGCTCGCCCTCGCGCTCGGAAATCTTTCCGGATAGGGCATTCAGCCGGGCTTGGCTTTCGCTGACGGAATCACTGAGCCTTTGGACGTCATTCACAATCTTCCTGCGTTCGTCGGGCGGCCCTGTGAGAACCGACTGTTGTCTATCGGCTGCCTCGACGTCTCGGGTCAGCCGGTCGATTTTGAGCAGTTGGGCGTCCAGTTTGGCACGATAGGTTTGGGTGCTCGAAGAGATGGCCGAGATAGCCATTTCCAGCGTCGTTGCAGACGAGGCGGCTGCGCTCGCGGCGATGTAAACTGGTCGTTCGTTCGGGGCGCCAAAACAGGACTCGGCGTCATCTTTTGATGATGTCGGGTCCGCCATCAGTCTTGCCACGCCGTCTTTGGCGACCTGATTTGTCGGATCTATCAGCAGGGCGTACTGATAGTCTCTGAGTGCGTCTTCGGTGTTCGCACCGGAGGCCTCGAGTGCCTTTGCTCGGCTGAGGCGAGACCAAATGAAGTTTGTCTTCAGCGCGATCGCCTTGTTCAAGGCCGAGAGAGCGCCAGCAGAGTCATTGAGGCCCAGATATGCCGCGCCAAGATTGGCGTAGGCGTAAGAGTATTTCGGATTGAGATCGATGGCAGTCTTGCAGTCGGACAGCGCGGGTTGAAAAGCCTGCTTTTGGTTGTAGGCGGAACAGCGGCCATCGAAGGCGTCCGCAAGGCGGACCCGGTCGGGACCTTTTGCGTCGATCACCCTGGTGCAGCCTGCGAGGCGCGTCTCGGTGTCGGAAGACTGGCAATCCTTCCATGGATCGGGCGTAGGCGACGGGTCAGCATTGGCCTGTGGACTCTTGGTCGATGGCGCGGACAGAGTGGACGCATCGATTGCAAAAAAGCGGAGCCGTCCACGCCCATTGGCATCATGGCTTTCTGCCCAGACAAAGCCGGGTCCGCCGGCGACCCTATATATTGGAAGATCTTGACGTATGGATTCCTGGTAGTTGCCGGCGAAATCCACGAGCATGCCACCGGGACTGCGTCCCGAAGCAACCGTCGCAATGGCGGTAGCATTCAGCGGCTCAAGAATGACATTGCCCCAATAGGCGATGACGCCGCTCACTCCAACGGTATGCTGAGGCCTGGGAAGGATCCGCGGTTGCTCGCCGTAGGTCCGCGACAACCGCTCGATGTCGCTGCTGACCTCTCCGGGGTCAAAGAAGGCAGGATCCAGAGAGCGATTAAGGTAGTAAACTCGTCCGTTTTCGGTGTGCAACATACTGTACGACGAGAGATACTCTCCTCGCGGGGCGCGCTCGGTTCGCTGCTTTTGACACCACGTGAAACCAGAAAACTGGTCGCTCGGCCGACACTGGTATTCCTTATAGAAGGCCGAGTCAGACGAAATGGTGCTCCCCAACGGGATCTTGTCAACCCTGTACTTTGATGGAAGTCCCGCGGACGGTGCTGATTGCGTCGGGTCCGGATTGATCCGACCTGGCTCTGGTGCCGGCTGCCAGCGGGTGTTTGCTTGTCGCAGATCACTTTGAGAGCGGCAGGTCGTCAATACGTCGTAGAGTCTCGTGTCGGATGGAGATACGCCGTTGTTTGCTAGCACCTGGACGCTAATGCCGCGCTGACGGAGGGTCTCATCTACGCATGTCAGGGTGGTTGGTGGAAGTTTCCTCCACTCTGCCTGAGTCGCTTGGGCGATCGCCGACTGCATAATCGCGCCAAACATATTCATGAAGTCTCGGGAGCCTTGGGCGAAGGACGAACTTCCAACGAGTCCGCATCCAAAGGTCAGCAAGGAGCCAATCGTCCAAGCGCGTAAAAGCCGGCGCATTGTTTACACCTAAATAAAAGCGATCTTCAGACAAAACAGAAAACTGCCGCCTGCCTTAGTATGCGTCAATATCAAGACTCGGGTAGTCTAGGTAAGACGCTAGCATGGGTGCGCTGCAAGAAAATGTGGGCATTGTTGTTCGACGCCGGAGATACCTGCTCAATGCGTCAGCGGAACTTCCGACCGCTAATCTCCGTGCTCCGGTACGTCAGATTTCCCTGCAATTTCAACGCGACTCGCCCTGTCCAGTCCTTTCGCAGAAGATATTTTTCTTTCGTTTTTGCAGAAATCGTGTTTCTCTGTCGCCGTCCCGCCTCGGCACGAGGGGCGTATCGCGATCGTCACGGCACGCGGGGTGGGATGCGGTGGGCGCTTTGGGTCGCAGCATGGCTTGGCCGTGCGGACGAACGACACGAGGCGCACGTCGAAAACGTATGGTCCTGGCATCCCGACGCTGATGCTACGCCGGTGGTGATGATGATCCGCCGGTCACGGGGGCAAGACAGCCCGGTCCCCGGGGAGAGTACGTCATAAGACGTAAAGCCATCGCGCAGGGAATGCCGGTTGACCGGCTGGACCTGTGGTGACTGCCGCCTGCTTTTTTCTGCAGGCGGGCCATGGGTTGCGGCCAGCACCCGGCATTCCCTGCGCCCTCGTTCTGCAAGAGGGTGACATCGAGATGCAAGCCTCGGGCGTTACATGCCGCGAGAACGATGGCTCATGTCAGTTCACCGTCATTGCGAGCGCAGCGAAGCAATCCAGGGTGGTGTGCGGGACTCTGGATTGCTTCCGCCTTCGCTCTTCGAGCTACGGCGGACAAGTCGCTGCGCTCGCAATGACGATGTGGCAGCAGCTGGGTGCACGTCAGACAGAGAGCGTTGCTGCGCGCGATCAGCTTTCCGCTGTCGCCGCGCCGCCCTTGTAGATGCGATGATAGCGCCGGCCGAGATTGGTCAGGACTTCGTAGCCGATGGTGCCGAAATGATGCGCGAGCTCGTCGACCGTGATGCCCTCGCCGAGCAGCGTGGCGAAGTGACCGCGGCGGGCGGCCTTCGGCGGCAGGTCGGTGACATCCACCGCGATCAGGTCCATCGAGATGCGCCCTGCGATCGGGCAGCGTTGGCCGGCAATGATGACGTCAGCGCCGCGGGTGCCGTCGTTGGAGCTCGCCGCGCGGAAATAGCCGTCGGCATAGCCGGCGGAGAGGATCGCGATCTTTGTCGGGCGGCGCGCCGTCCAGGTGCCGCCATAGCCGACCGTGTCGCCACGGGCGAGGTCGCGCAACTGTACGATGCGCGCCTTGATCTCGGCCACCGGCTGCATCGGATTGTCGGCCTCCGGCGTCGGGTTGACGCCGTAGAGCGCTGCACCCGGGCGGACCATGTCGAACTGGAACGAGGCGCCGAGGAAGATGCCGGAGGAGGCGGCAAGCGCGGCGGGCACGCCGGTGAAGACGCTGGCGACCTCGCGGAACGTCGCGAGCTGGCGCGCATTCGACGGGCTGTTGATCTGCTCGGCCGAGGCCAGATGGCTCATCACCAGCGTGATGCCGTGGTCGCCGCTCTGGATGCGCGGGATCATGCCCTGCGCATCGATCGGGGTGAGGCCGAGCCGGTTCATGCCGGTGTCGACATGAACGGCGGCGCCGCCCTTCCAGCCGGTGCGGCGGCAGAAGATGTCCCATTCGGCGAGCTCGTTGAGCTCGCCGATGACCGGGCGGCAGTTGATCGCAGCGTAGTCGTCGCCGGTGTTCTGGAAGAAGCCGTCAAGCACGTAGAGCGCGGCCGTGTCGGGCAGGGCCGCGCGGGCGACCTTGGCCTCGGCGAGCGTCGCGACGAAGAAGGTCTTGCAGCCGGCGGCCGCGAGCGTGCGCGCCACCTGCGGGATGCCGCAGCCATAGGCGTCGGCCTTGATCACGCCGGCGCATTCGGCCGGCACCGCGGTCTTTTCCAGCTTGCGCCAATTGGCGGCGAGCGCGTCGAGATCGATCGTCAGCACGCCGGTGGCGCTGGCGGGCACCTGGACCTCCTCAGGACCGGGGGCGGGCTGATCAGCGGCGGGTTTCAGATCGGGAACGCTCATGTCGCGCTTTTACGCGGTGCAGCGTCCCGGTTCAACAGCACACGGTCAATAGTCGTGATGCTGCGGCGGCAGGCCGTCATGGGCGAGGTCGCCGAAGCGCGTGACCGAGGCGTCGAAGTGCAATTCAACCGTGCCGGTCGGACCGTGGCGCTGCTTGCCGATGATCACCTCGGCCTTGCCGAGCGCCAGATCCATTTCCATCTGCCACTTCTGGTGCTCCTCGGTGCCGGGGCGTGGCTCCTTGGCGGCGAGGTAGTACTCGCCGCGATACACGAACAGCACCACGTCGGCGTCCTGCTCGATCGAGCCGGATTCACGCAGGTCCGACAGCTGCGGCCGCTTGTCCTCGCGATTCTCGACCTGACGCGACAGCTGCGACAGCGCGATGATGGGAACGCTGAGCTCCTTGGCCAGCGCCTTCAGGCTGGTGGTGATCTCGGTGATTTCCTGCACGCGGTTGTCGTTGCCGCGCTTGCCCGAGCCCGACAGCAGCTGGATGTAGTCGATCACCAGGAGGTCGAGGCCCTTCTGGCGCTTCAGGCGGCGGGCGCGCGCCATCACCTGGGCGATCGAGATGCCGCCGGTCTCGTCGACATAGAACGGCAGCGACTGCAGCTCGATCGAGCACTCGCGCAGCTTCTCGAAATCGGCCTCGGTGATGCCGCCGCGGCGGATGTGGCTCGACGGAATGCCGCTGCGCTCGGCGATGATACGGGTGGCGAGCTGCTCGCCGCTCATTTCGCACGAGAAGAACCCGACCACGCCGCCCTGGGCGGCCCGATAGGTGCCGTCGGGCTGCAATTCGGGAACATAGGCCTGGGCGACGTTGTAGGCGATGTTGGTGGCGAGCGAGGTCTTGCCCATGCCGGGACGGCCGGCGAGGATGATCAAGTCCGAATGCTGCAGGCCGCCCATCTTGGCGTCGAGATCGCGCAGGCCCGTCGAGATGCCGGACAGCTTGCCGTCGCGCTGGAACGCCTTGGCGGCCATGTCGAGCGCGGTCGTCAGCGCCTGGGAGAATTTCTGGAACCCGCCGTCGTAGCGTCCGGACTCGGCGAGCTCGTACAGCCGGCGCTCGGCGTCCTCGATCTGGTTGCGCGGCGCGAAGTCGACCGGCGCGTCATAGGCGACGTTGACCATGTCCTCGCCGATGCCGATCAGATCGCGGCGCAACGACAGGTCGTAGATGGTGCGGCCATAGTCCTGGGCGTTGATGATCGTGGTCGCTTCGGCCGCGAGCCGCGCCAGATACTGCCCGACGGTCATGCCGCCGATGTCGACGTCGGCGGGCAGGAACGTCTTCAAGGTCACCGGCGTCGCGACCTTGCCCATCCGGATCAGGCTGGACGCGGTCTCGAACACGGTCTGGTGCAGCGGCTCGAAGAAATGCTTCGGCTCGAGGAAGTCCGACACGCGATAGAACGCGTCGTTGTTGACCAGGATCGCGCCGAGCAGACCCTGTTCCGCCTCGATGTTGTGAGGAGCGCTGCGATAGGCCGGCGTTGCTGCGTCAGTCGGCGCCAGCTTGTGAACGTTCGAATCGGTGAGTGCCATGACCGCGTGTTTAGCAGCTTTGAAGAGGAGGGGATAAAGCGCCAGTCGCGCGCGAAGCGGAAGCGAAAGCTGAGCGCTATTCACCGTCCGGTAAATCTGGTGGATGAATCCGGACTCGCCAGATGTCGCGCTTGACGGAACCGGCGGGACTCAACGCCGCGCAGGCGGGAGCGACGCGCCGCTGCAATCAGGGAACGCGATCGTTCGACAGTTCTGCGATATGGGAACGGGAGCCGGCACGCCCAGGCGCGCCACGGCCGCCAGCGGATCCGCGCGGGACGTCAGACCAGCAGCAGATAGAGGAGGGCGAGGAGGGAGGCACCCACGCCGGCGGCAATCAGCGCGTAGTCGGTGCTGAAGTCGGTCTGCGGTTCCAACATGGCTCTGGTGGGGCTCTGGGACATGCGGGGACACTACGGCCAGGCTTTCCCGGGGTCTGTGAGCCAGTTCACAGACCGCACGATTTGTTTGAAAATTTGAGTCGGATGGGCATGATCTCGCGCGCGAGACGCAACCTGTCCACCGCGCGTCTCAAAATTGAACCCGAGCCCGGCGGGGCGCTGCCGAGCGAATGCGGGCATCCGTCTCTGCAAGACCATCGCACTGACGCCGCCCTCCGCTGTCGTCCCGGGCCGCGCGCGCTACTCCCCTGCCATCCGCAGCGCCGGACGGCTGCCGCGCTCGCGCGCCCGCAGCCGCGTCTCCTCACGGGGAATGTAGTCGCGCGTCATCGGCACGATGCCCTGGCGCTTCGTCAGCTGGATCTGGACATTCATCAGGTTCTGCTTGCAGAACGCCATCTCCGATATCGCCAGGTAGAACTCCCACATCCGCGCGAAGCGCTCGTCATAGAGCTGCACGGCCTCGTCGCGCCGGGCCATGAAGCGTTCGCGCCACGCCTTCAGGGTCTCCGCGTAGTGCAGCCGCAGGATCTCGATGTCGCAGACGAGCAGCCCGGCGCGCTCGATCGCCGGCAGCACCTCCGAGAGGGCTGGGATGTAACCGCCGGGGAAGATGTATTTGGCGATCCATGGATTGGTCGCATCCGGCCCCCCGGAGCGTCCGATCGAATGCAGCAGCATGACGCCGTCGTCCGCGAGCAGCTCGGCGCAGCGGCGAAAGAAGGTGTCGTAGAAGGCGACCCCGACATGCTCGAACATGCCGACCGAGACGATGCGGTCGAAGGTGCCGGGCACGTCGCGATAATCCTGCAGCAGGAAGCGGGCGGAGGCGGAGAGGCTACGTTCGGCCGCGCGGGCTTCGGCGACCTGCAACTGCTCGGCCGACAACGTCACGCCGGTCACGTCGGCATCACACATCTCGGCCAGGTAAAGTCCAAGCCCGCCCCAGCCGCAGCCGATGTCGAGGATGCGATGGCGGCGGCCGATCAGCAGCTTGGCTGCGAGATGACGTTTCTTGGCGAGCTGGGCGTCGTCCAGCGTCGCGTCCGGCGTCTCGAAATAGGCGCAGGAATATTGCCGGTCGGCATCGAGGAACAGCGAATACAGCCGGCCGTCGAGATCGTAATGATGGGCGACGTTGCGGCGCGCGCGTCCCCTGACGTTGAGCTGGCGCAGATGGCGGGCCAGGTAGCGCAGCCACCATTGCGGTTTTGCCCAGTCGGGCACCACGGCCGGCTGGCTCATCACGATCGACAGCAGATCCGCGATCGATCCCCGTTCGACCACGAACGAGCCGTCCATATAGATCTCGCCGAGCGCGAGCTCGGGATTGGCCAGAAGCCGGCGCTCGGCTTCATGGGTCAGGAATCGGGCCGCCACGGGAACACCGGTTCCATCCCCGCAGCTGAACGTCGTGCCGCTGGCGGTCGTAAAGCTGATCGACCCACGGCAAATGAAGCTACTCAACAGACTTCGCAGCAAACGGTCCATCCACACCACCCAACGAGCCATCCCGTGAGTTGTTGACTTTCCCGGCCGTCGCACTCGACGCATCGAGAACCGATTGGTTCCCTATCATCACCTTGTTATGTTACCCAGCGGGCACAAGCCGACGCCACTGCCATGAACACAACGCCGATATTCCGTCATGTCATTGATCGATGGACATCTCAGCGCAGGAACATCTGTGCGCTTTCATTCGCTCCGCAATCCGTTAAAAAGGCCGCGGCCGCCGGCCTTTTGGCCGGTGTCCGGCATCTGACCGCCGGACGAGGTCTGAAGGAATCGCCATCGAGGGCGTGGAGCGACCGCAACGTCCGCTGTCACGTTCGGCTGATAGCGAGAGGAAACACGGCAGCGGATGTCGCGCGGGGGCGGCGCCGTGTGGGCGAAACCATAGCTGGAGAATGAGAATGGTGGGCCGAGCGCTCAATTTGGCGACGGTGGTGGCGGTGTTCTGCTTGGGCTTTGCGGGGGCCGCCGTTGCGCAGGAAAATCTCGATGCGGGCAAGAGTCCTGCGCAGATCTACAACGGGACCTGCGTGGTCTGCCACAAGTCGCCGCGCGGCCTGGTCAAGAACACCTCGGCCGGCTCGCTGCCCGGGTTTCTGCGCCAGCATTATACGACGAGCCCCGAGATGGCCGGCGTGCTCGCCAACTACCTGATTGCGAACGGCGCTGCGGATGCGCGCTACACGGGCCATTCGGCCAAGGACGGCAAGGAGACGCGGTCCGAGCGCCGCGCCCGGTCGGCCGCCACCGAGCCGTCGGAGGCGAAGCCAGCCGCCGCAGATGCTGCTGCCAGCCCAGGCGAGCCGCGCCGCCGTTCGGGTCATCACTCCAAGCGCTCCGCGCCGGCCGAGGCGAAGCCCGACGCGGCAGCGGATCCAACCGCTGCGCCGGCCGATGGCGAGGGCAGCGCGCCCGCGAAGAAGGGCAGGCTCGGCAAGCGCAAGAAGCCGGCCCAGGAGGGCTCGGCTGCGGAGGAGACGCGCGGCGAGCCGACCGGTGCGACCCGGCCGTCGCCGTCGCGCGAGGACAGCGCCGCCGGCTCCGAGCCGCCGCGGGTCGAGCCGGCGAGATCGAGCGACGCCGCCCCGGCGCTGCGGGCCGATCCGGTCCCACCGGTGACGCCGGCGCCGGCCACGACCCAGTCGGTGCCGTCGGATCCCTCGGTTCCGTCCTCGCCCTCGCGGTGAGACGACAATGAAAAAATGAAAAAGCCCGGCTCGTTGAGCCGGGCTTTTCCGCAAATGGGCTGAGCGCGCTTACTGCTGCGCGGGCTCGCCGGCAGCGCCCTCGTCCTGGGCCTCCGGATCGAAGAACTCGCCGGCGGCGGCAATCGCTTCGGCGGCGGCGTCGCGGTCCTCCTGGCGGGTCGAGATGTCCTCGCCGCGCTTGATGCGCTCGGCCTCGTCGGCGCTGCGGGCGACCGTCACGGTCACCGAGGTCTCGACCTCCGGGTGGATCGCGATGGTGATCGTTTGCTTGCCGATCGTCTTGATCGGGGCGTCGAGCCAGACCTGCGGCCGGCTGACGGTGATGCCGTCGGCGGCCAGCGCGGCGACGATGTCACGCACCGAGACCGAGCCGAACAGCTGGCCGGATTCGGAGGCCTGGCGGATGATGACGATGTCGCGGCCGTCGATCTTCTCGGCGACCTTGGCCGCCTCGCCCTTGGCCTTGATGTTGTTGGCCTCGAGATCGGCCTTCATGCCCTCGTACTTGGCCTTGTTCTCGGCCGTCGCCCGCAGCGCCTTCTTGCGCTTCAGCAGGAAGTTGCGGGCGAACCCGTCCTTGACCTTCACGATCTCGCCCATCTGGCCGAGCTTGGCGACACGTTCCAGCAGAATGACTTCCATCGATGTTCTCCTTGTAATGTTCGGAAGCGGTTGGTGTGAGGTTGAACCTTTTACGGCACCGGCAAAGGCGGCGGCTGCCGCGGGCCGAAACGGTGGCGGAGGTCGAAGGCGGCGTCGGCGAGGCCGAGGACGATCATCGCCAGCATGGGGATCGGCCAGATGAAGGTCAGCATCAGCGCGTAGGCGAGGCCGAGCCAGAGCGGCCGGGTGCGCAGTGGCAAGGTCAGCGTATGCAGGACCGCGAAGCCGGTCAGCGCATAGGCGGTCAGCAGCGCTGCGGCGGCGATCCGCGCCAACATGCCGATCAGTCCGCCTGGGAAGCAGAAGGCGATGATCGCAAACAGCGCCGGAAGCGTCATCAGCGGTAGCTTGGTATCGCGCAGGCGCGGCCATGGGCGCATCAGCCGGCCGGAGATCGCCGTGATCTTTGCGGCTGCCAGAACGTTGAGCGACAGGATCGTGGTCATGATCATCGCGGCCATGGGCGGCGCCATGAAGACCAAGAGCTCGATCAGCCGGGGAATGTCGACCGCGTCGGTCGACGTGACGGTATTGCCGAGCACGCGCGACAGCAGCCGCCTGAGACCCTGATTGGTGGCCGTCATGTCGGTGCCGAAGGAGAACGCGGCGATCAGCGCCGCGATCACCGCGATCCACAGCAGGATATGGCCGGGCGGATACCATTCGATGCCATCCTGGCCGGACGGGCTGGTCGTCGGACGGCCGAGCAGGACGAGGTGGCCGAGCCACCAGGCCGGCAGCGTCACGGAGACGGCAAAGGCGAGAGCGCGATCGAAGCCGAAGATGGCCAGCACGCAAGCGGTTGCTACGAGACCGCCGATGACAGCGCAAATCCGGCCCCAGGCGATTGCGGCGACCAGCAGCGGCACGGGCGCGAGCAGCGCAAGCACGAGCGCCGTCATCACGCCCGACCCGGTCGAGGCGAACATGACCGCGGAGGCAGCGCCTGCCGCGAGCGCGATGAGAAGCGTTCCGATCATCAGCTGTCCCGCTCCCTTCGAGCGGTTAGAGGCGTGATGGCCCCAACCATCGGCGACCGGACGACCCGGAAGCCTTATGAGAATTCAACGAGAGGAGCCGGCGGCGCGGGGCCGCCGGTCCGAGGTCCGCAATCAGCGGATGACGTAGGGCAGCAGGCCGAGGAAGCGGGCGCGCTTGATGGCGCGCGCGAGCTCGCGCTGCTTCTTTGCCGAGACGGCCGTAATGCGGCTCGGCACGATCTTGCCGCGCTCGGACACGTAGCGCATCAGCAGCTTGGAGTCCTTGTAGTCGATCTTCGGCGCGTTCGGCCCGGAGAACGGGCAGGTCTTGCGGCGGCGGAAGAACGGGCGACGTGCGGGGGCTTCAGCCATTGATCTTACTCCTCGTCCGCAGTTTCTTCGTCACGGGGACGGCGCGGGGGACCGCGATCACCACGGTCGCCACGATCACCGCGGAAACCGCCGCCATCGCGCTCACCGCGAAAGCCGCCGCCACGGTCGTCGCGCTCACGGTCGCGATCGGCCTTGCGCATCATCGCCGACGGACCTTCCTCGAGCTCGTCGACGCGGACGCTCAGGTAACGGATCACGTCCTCGCTGATCCGCTCCTGACGCTCGATCTCGGCGATCGCCGCCGAAGGCGCGTCGATGTTGAGCAGCACGAAGTGCGCCTTGCGGTTCTTGTTCATGCGGTAGGTGAGGGAGCGAACGCCCCAATTCTCGGTCTTGGTGATCTTGCCGCCGAGACCTTCGACGATGCCGGTCATCTGGGCTGTCAGTTCTTCCACCTGCTGGGTGCTCGCGTCCTGACGCGCGAGAAAAACATGCTCATAAAGAGGCATGGCTGTCCTTTCCATGTTGGCGCAGATCTCGGCGTCAAGCCCTTCGAGCCCTTGTGGAAAGGACTCGCAGACGTCAGCTCAGAAGGCGGGAACACGGGACGACGGGCCGACTGGCCCTGCCCCATCAAAGTCGCCTGGACATCCTGGAGGAGATACATCCCCAGGATCGAGCAAGGTTAATTTGCTGGGACCGTCCGTTCAGCTCCCGGCTCGGGATCCACGGATGGCGGACCTTATACCGATTTTCGGCGCCAAGGCAAGGGAAAGTGGTCGAATTGCGCCCGTCACGCGCTTGACATCCCGGCCTTTGCCAGTGTCTTTCCGGCCAAAGCTACTCAATTCCAGGGATTTTGGAACGTTCAGGGGTCGGCCATGACGGCAGCATTCACTTTTCCGGGGCAGGGGTCCCAGGCCGTCGGCATGGGCAAGGCGCTCGCGGACGCCTTCCCGGTCGCCCGCTCCGTGTTCGAGGAGGTCGACGCCGCCCTCGGCGAGAAGCTGACCGCCCTCATCTGGGAAGGCCCGGCCGAAACCCTGCAATTGACCGAGAACGCCCAGCCCGCCCTGATGGCGGTTTCGATGGCAACCTTGCGGGTGCTGGAGGCCGAGGCGGGGTTCTCGGTCGGGCGTGATGCGGCCTTCGTCGCCGGCCACTCCCTCGGCGAATATTCGGCACTCGCGGCTGCCGGCAGCCTGACCATCGCCGACACCGCCCGCCTGCTGCGGACGCGCGGTCTCGCCATGCAGAAGGCCGTTCCGGTGGGCGTCGGCGCCATGGCCGCGCTGCTCGGGATGGATTACGAAGCCGCCGTGGCTGTCGCCGACGAGGCGGCCCAGGGCGAGGTCTGCCAGGCCGCCAACGACAATGGCGGAGGGCAGGTGGTGGTGTCCGGCAACAAGGCCGCCGTCGACCGCGCGGTCGAGATCGCGCGCGGCAAGGGCGCCAAGCGCGCCATGCTGCTGCCGGTCTCCGCGCCGTTCCATTGCAAGCTCATGCAGCCGGCGGCGGACGTCATGGCGGAGGCGCTGTCCAGGGTCACCATCAAGGCGCCGGCCGCGCCGCTGGTCTCGAACGTGCTCGCGGCGCCGATCAGTGATCCCGACGAGATTCGCCGTCGCCTGGTCGAGCAGGTCACGGGTACGGTGCGCTGGCGCGAATCGATCGCCTATATGGCGAGCCAGGGCGTGACGCGGTTTTTCGAAATCGGCGCCGGCAAGGTGCTGAGCGGCCTGGTCAAGCGGATCGCGGACGGTGCGGTCGGTGTCGCCGTCGGCGGACCGGCGGACATTGCGGCCGCCAAGGATGCCTTGGCGGCGGCCAAAACGTCGTAAGGGGCTGCGTGCAGCGGCATTGAGGAGAGTTTGATGTTCGATCTGAGTGGCAGGACCGCGCTGGTCACCGGCGCGACCGGCGGCATCGGCAATGCGATCGCCAAGGCATTGCATGCCCAGGGAGCGACCGTGGCCGTTTCCGGCACCCGGCGCGAGGTGCTCGAGACCCTCGCGGGCGAGCTGGGCAGCCGCGTGCACGTGCTGCCCTGCAATCTGTCGGATACGGCCGAGGTCGAGGCGCTGGTACCGGCCGCCGAACAGGCCATGGGGCAGGTCGACATTCTCGTCGCCAACGCCGGCATCACCCGCGACAACCTGTTCGTGCAGCTGCGCGACGAGGATTGGGACGAAGTGATCAAGGTCAACCTGACCGCGACATTCCGCCTCTCGCGTGCCGCCACCAAGCTGATGATGCGCAAGCGCTTCGGCCGCATCATCGCGATCACCTCGATCGTCGGCGTCACCGGCAATCCGGGGCAGGGCAATTACACGGCGTCCAAGGCCGGCATCATCGGCATGATCAAGACGCTCGGTGCCGAATATGCCAAGCGCGGCGTGACCGCCAACTGCATCGCCCCGGGCTTCATCAAGACACCGATGACCGACGCGTTGAACGAGAAGCAGCGCGAGTCGATCCTCGCCAAGGTGCCGGCGGCGCGGTTGGGCACGCCCGAGGACATTGCTGCAGCTGCGGTGTACCTCGCCTCAAACGAGGCGGCCTATGTCACGGGCCAGACCATCCACGTCAATGGCGGCATGGCCATGATCTAGGCTCTGCCGCGGCTCGGAATGCGGCGAAAAGACGTCGCGACCACCATACCGGGCCGTGTGGTCAATGATTCGCGTGTATGGTAACCGGGCGGCTGATGGGGGCACGAAGAACGCCATTGCAGGATTTCCAAACCCTGTATATTGGCGGGGCGAGCTACCATCGTTCGCCGGGCCTCCGTCGACTGGTGCTGCTGATCCGGGTTTCTGTTTGAGCGCTCTGGATCGGAGGCGTACCGGCCTCATGGAGAGTGTGGATTGGAGTTTGTGAGTGGCCCCGTTTCCGAAGTTTTCGGACCGCAAGTCGTCCGCCAAATTTCGGTAAAGGGGCGCTGCGGGGCAAATCTGGTTTTGCGCGATCGCGAAGGAAGTTTAGCGGCCGGGGTGATGCGGATCATCCGGGGGTCGGGTCTTAAAGGAACAAGCACGAGGTTGAACGATGAGTGAGATTGGCGAGCGGGTTAAGAAGATCGTGGTCGAACACCTTGGTGTCGAGCCCGAGAAAGTGGTCGACAACGCGAGCTTCATTGACGACCTCGGTGCTGACAGCCTCGACACGGTCGAGCTCGTCATGGCCTTCGAGGAAGAGTTCGGTTGCGAGATTCCGGACGACGCCGCGGAGACGATCCTGACTGTCGGCGACGCCACCAAGTTCCTCGAGAAGAACGCCAAGAGCTGACGCTCTAGCGAAGTTGCGCGAAACCGGCCGATCCGTCTTGTGCGGTCGACCGGTTTCTTGCTGTTGGCGGCGTCGCGATGAGCCGTCATCTGGCGGCCGGCGACGGACGATTCGGACGCGCTGCCTGGCCAGAACGTGTTACTCGAACAATTGACCCGAGGTGCGGCGACGGCAGTCAGCCGATCCACAAGCGCTCAAGGTCGGGTCTGGAGAAACGAACATGAGGCGGGTTGTCGTCACTGGCCTTGGCATGGTTTCGCCGCTTGGCTGTGGTGTGGAAACGACCTGGCAGCGCATCCTTCAGGGCAAGAGCGGTGCGCGCTTGATCGAGTCGTTCGATGTCTCCGATCTTCCCGCCAAGGTGGCCTGTCAGGTGCCGCGCGGCGATGGCTCCGACGGCACCTTCAATGCCGACCGGTGGATGGAGCCGAAGGACCAGCGCAAGGTCGACGATTTCATCATTTTCGCGATGGCTGCGGCGCGTCAGGCGCTCGATGACGCCAACTGGCATCCGGCAACGGAAGAGGACCGCTGCGCCACCGGCACGTTGATCGGGTCCGGCATCGGTGGCCTCTCGGGCATTGCCGACACCGCGATCCTCCTGAAGGAGCGTGGTCCGCGCAAAGTGTCGCCCTTCTTCATTCCCGGACGTCTGATCAACCTCGCCTCGGGCTATGTCTCGATCGAGCACGGGCTCAAGGGCCCCAATCATTCGGTAGTCACCGCCTGCTCGACCGGCGCGCATGCGATCGGCGACGCCAGCCGACTGATCGCGCTCGGCGATGCCGATGTCATGGTCGCCGGCGGCACCGAATCGCCGATTTGCCGAATCGGCATGGCCGGGTTCTGCGCGGCGCGCACGCTGTCGACCGGATTCAACGAGACGCCCGAGCGGGCATCGCGCCCTTACGACAAGGACCGCGACGGCTTCGTGATGGGCGAGGGCGCCGGTGTGGTCGTGCTCGAGGAGTATGAGCACGCCAAGGCACGCGGCGCGCGGATCTACGCCGAAGTCTCCGGCTACGGACTGTCCGGAGATGCCTATCACATCACCTCGCCATCTCCGGACGGCGACGGCGGCTTTCGCAGCATGAGTGCCGCCTTGAAGCGTGCCGGCATCACGGCAGCCGATCTCGACTACATCAACGCCCACGGCACCTCGACGCAGGTCGGCGACGAGATCGAGCTCGGCGCCGTCGAGCGTCTGCTCGGCAATTCCGCGTCGAAGATCTCGATGTCCTCGACCAAATCGTCGATCGGTCATCTCCTGGGAGCTGCGGGCGCCGTCGAAGCGATCTTCAGCATTCTCGCGATTCGGGATAACATCGCTCCGCCGACGATCAACCTGGAGAACCCGTCGGTGGAGACCGCGATCGACCTCGTGCCGCATGCGCCTCGCAAACGCGAGATCAACGTGGCGCTGTCGAACTCGTTTGGTTTCGGCGGCACCAACGCGTCGGTGGTTTTGCGGCGCGTGGCGAACTAGTGCGGAAGGACGGATGCCGCTCGGGCCGATTGTCGCTTGGTCACGTGGATATCCGACTGCAGCCACACTAGAACCCAAGACTTCGCGTGTCCTTCGCAGGTCGGCCTTCGGCGCCGATGCGGTAAGTGGATGCGCATGGCGGTGAGGCCCGGCGAAAACACCTTTTCGCCGTATTCGATGACGACATGACGAATCGTTAAATTGGGCGTGGACTTCAGGTCGCTTGCGTTGGGGAGCGCACGGCCACGACGAGAGCGACAGGACTGAAGGTTGCATCGATGAGTGAACGGCCGCCCATCTCACCCCGCAGCCCGCGCGCAGCGCTGGAGCCGGAACGCGTGCCGCCGCCGCCGCGCCGCTCCGACCGCGCCCGCAATCCGTTCGTGGTGGTCGGCAATGCGATCATCACCTTGCTCATCCTGGCCATGCTCGGCGTGGGCGCGGCCTACTATTATGGACGGCAGATCCTCGAAGCGGCAGGACCGCTGCAGGAGGACAAGATCGTCAATATCCCGCAGCGCGCGGGCAAACGCGATATTGCCGACGTGCTCGCGCGTGAAGGCGTGATCGACGTCAATCCGTGGATCTTCATTGGTGGGGTCTATGCCCTGAAGGCCAGTTCCGACCTCAAGCCGGGCGAGTATGCGTTCCAGAAGAATGCGTCGTTGCGCGACGTGATCGGCGTCATCGTCGAAGGCAAGGTCGTGCAGCATTCGGTGACCGTGCCCGAGGGCCTGACGTCAGAGCAGATCGTGGCCCGCCTGTCCGAAAACGAGATCTTCACCGGCAGCGTCCGCGAGATTCCGCGCGAAGGCACGTTGTTGCCGGAGACCTACAAGTTCCCGCGCGGCACCAGCCGCGATCAGGTCGTGCAGCGCATGCAGCAGGCGCAGAAGCGGGTGTTGGCCGAGATCTGGGAACGGCGTAGTCCGGATCTGCCGGTCAGGACGCCGGAGCAGCTGGTGACGCTGGCTTCGATCGTCGAAAAGGAGACCGGCAAGCCCGACGAGCGCAGCCGGGTGGCCGCCGTATTCGTCAACCGGCTGAAGCAGAGGATCAAGCTGCAGTCCGATCCGACCATCATCTATGGTCTGGTTGGCGGCAAGGGCACGCTGGGCCGTCCGATCAAGCGCAGCGAGATCACCCAGCCGTCGCCCTACAACACCTACGTGATCGAGGGCCTGCCGCCGGGACCGATCTCCAACCCCGGCCGCGCCTCGCTGGAAGCGACGGCCAATCCGGCGCGCACGCGCGATCTCTATTTCGTCGCCGACGGCACCGGCGGCCATGCGTTCACTGAAACCTACGACCTGCACCAGAAGAACGTCGCCAAGCTCAGGGCGATGGAGCGGCAGACCCAGAACGACACGGTCGAGCCCGACGAGGCGCCGCCTGCCGTCGCGGGCGGCGCGGCCGATCCGGCGGCCGGAGCGGCGGCCCCACGGGCTCCCGCAGCGGCAAAGAAGCCGCCGGCCAACCGCGCCACCGGCGGAGTTGCACCGGGGGCCGCACCTGGCAATGGCGCCCGTCAGGGGGCGGCGCAGCCGAGCCCGCCGGTCGTTCAGCAATAATTTCCCACGCATGTCGGCCGCGCAGAACCGGGCTTAACATTTGCCCAAAAGGCCGTAAGGTTCGCGCACTTTTGGCGGGGGCTGAGTCTGTCCTCGTTCCCAATGTGCCGGAGACATGGACGAAATGGCGCTGTCGAGCATGACCGGCTTTGCCCGTAGCCACGGAGCAAGCGGTCCCTACTCGTTCGAGTGGGAGTTGAAGTCGGTCAACGCCAAGGGATTGGACATCCGGGTGCGGTTGCCGCAGGGCTGGGACGAGGTCGAGGCCTTCGCCAAGAAGCGCGCAACGGAAGTCCTGTCGCGCGGCACCGTCTATGCGAATCTCACGGTCAAGCGCACCGAGACCGGGTCGACGGTGCGAATCAACGAGGACGTGTTGGCTGCGGTGGTGAAGATGGCGAGCTCGCTTGCGGGCCGGATCGACGCGGTCGCACCGAGCATCGATGGGTTGTTGTCGATCAAGGGCGTGATCGAGGTGGCGGAGCCGGAGAGTGACGAGGCCGAGGACAAGGCCGCCAAGGAGGCGGCGATCGCGGCGTTCGAGACCGCGCTGAAGCATCTCGTCGAGATGCGCCGGCGCGAGGGCGACACACTCGGACAAATCCTCAATCAGCGCGTCGACGAGATCGAGGCGCTGGCGAAAAAGGCGGAGGCATCGCCGGGCCGCAAGCCCGAGGCGATCAAGGCGCGGCTGGCCGAGCAGGTGGCAGCCCTGCTCGAGACCTCCGATCGTTTCGATCCCGATCGCCTGGCGCAGGAGGCGCTGCTGATCGCGGCCAAGGCCGACGTGCGCGAGGAGCTCGATCGCATTGCCTCGCACATCGCGCAGGCGCGCGAGATGCTCGGCAAGGGCGGGCCTGTCGGCCGCCGGCTCGACTTCCTCGCCCAGGAATTCCATCGCGAGGTCAACACCACCTGCTCGAAGTCGAACGACATCGAGCTGACGAACATCGGCCTCGAGATGAAGACCGTGGTCGAGCAGTTCCGCGAACAGGTTCAGAATCTGGAGTGATCCATGGTGGCTCACGACGGAAGCTTCGATGGGGTCGAGCGGCGCGGCCTGATGTTCGTGCTGTCATCGCCTTCGGGGGCGGGCAAGACGACGCTGTCGCGCCTGCTGATCGAGCGCATGCCGGGCTTGCGGATGTCGGTATCGGCGACGACGCGTCCGATGCGCCCCGGTGAGATCGACGGCCGCGACTATCACTTCGTCGACCGGGCGCGCTTCGAGGACATGGCCAAGCGCAACGAGCTGCTCGAATGGGCGACCGTGTTCGACAACCGCTATGGCACGCCACGCGCGCCGGTCGAAGCGGCGCTCTCCGGCGGCCAGGATGTGCTGTTCGACATCGACTGGCAGGGCACGCAGCAACTGCGCGAGAAGGCGCGGCAGGACGTCGTCAGCGTGTTCATCCTGCCGCCGTCCGCCGCCGATCTCGAGAAGCGGCTGCATACGCGTGCGCAGGACTCCGATGAGGTCATACGCGGGCGCATGAGCCGCGCCAGTCACGAGATGAGCCATTGGGCAGAGTACGACTATATCGTCATCAACCGCAACGTCGACGATGCGTTTGCCGAGGTGCAGTCGATCCTCAAGGCAGAGCGCCTGAAGCGCGAGCGCCGGACCGGATTGACGACCTTCGTCCGCGAGTTGCAGCGCCAGCTCGAAAGCTGAGGCGCCTGTCACGCCCGTCGGCCGAGACGCGCCAGGATGTCCTGGATGCCGTCGAGCGACTCATCCTGCTGAATGTTGCGCGGCCGCGGCCGCAGCGCCGGCGGCCGCGGAATGAAGTCGAGCGGCGGGGTCGCCGGGTCCTCGAACGGCGTCGGCACGAACAGGGGGCGCTGCTGCTGCGCCCGCTGCGCCTGCGGTCTGTCGATGGGGAGCGCGGCGGGGATCGACGACCGCGATTCCAGGAGACTCATCAGTCGGGCCGCGGGATCATCATGCATGTGCGCGACGTTCTGCTGAGCCTCGACGGAGAACTCCTCGTGCTCCTCCTGCTGCGGCTCTGCCTCCAGCTCGTCTTCGGGCAATGAAAAGCGCGACTGCAGAAGGTTGATCAGCGCCGCCGCGGGATCGTCGAGCTCATCGTCTTCGGCGGCAGGAGCCTCCGACATCATCGCGGGTCCGGCCATGGCGATGTCATCGTCAGGCTGAGGGGCCGGTTGTCGTGCCGCATGCGCGCGAAGCGTCTCGATCAGTGCGGCCGCTGGATCGGCTGGTGCCGTCGACGGCGCGCGCGTGGGTTGATCGGGTATCGCGGGAACGGGCTGAGCGGCCGGCTGGCCGCCACGCAGACGATCCGTCAGGTGTTGCGACGCCGGCGTGGACTGGGGTGCCGCGTCCTCACGCGCTGGCGGAGCCGTCTCAGCGAGGACCGCTGCAGCCGGAGCATCGCCAGCCTCGCCGGGTTGCGTGGTACGCCGCTTGGCCGCGCGCGATACCAGCAGCGCGGCAATCACCTTGGCGGCGTCGACCGGGGCGCCGGCAGAGGGGGACGCGGCTTCGCTGCTGCGGGCCTTGCGCAGCGCCGACACGATTTCGCTGACGTCGACAGGGGCGGGTGGGGCGGCGCTCGTGCCAGCCTGCGTCGGTGGCGGGGCAGGTGGCGGCATCGGTGCGGCCGCCTGGACGCGGATGGGATTCGCGGGTTCAACTCGCTGCGCAGCCGGCCAGGGCTCGGCGGGTGCGGTCGGCGCCGCATAGGTCGGCGAGCGTTGCGAGGCGGCTGCGGCACTCGCCTGGGCTGCTGCAATCTTGGTGGCAGTGGCCTGCGCCGCGGCCATCTGGGCAGCCGTCAGTTGTGCTTGCGCCGGAGCAGCAGGCGATGGAGCAATTGCGGCAACCGGCGATGGCTGCACGTTGGCTGCAGCGGCCTGTGCCCCGGAAGGCTCAGCCCGGCGCACCGCTGCGCGATCCACCAGCTCATCGACCGCCTGCCACACTGCGTCGGTGGACTGCGACCGTTGCATCTCCGCAGCCGCGTCCCGGTCGCGTCGGCGTGCGGCCACGGCCGGGTGATCCTGATGCTGGGGAGACGGCGCCGGTCGCTGTGCACGGGGGTCGATCTGGTCCGTTGAAGCGGACAGCCGCGCGCTGGCGAGGTCGAGCACCGAAGCCGGCTGAGAGCCGCGGCTGCCGCCTGGATGGGAGGGTGCCGCCGGCATGCTGCCGCGGTTCGCACGCATCCCGCCCTGCGGCGCCTTGGACCGTGGTTTGATGCGACTACGGCGCATCCGTACTGCGTCCGCGTGCCAGCTGCCGTTGCGCCGTTGCCGCCGTCCCATCCGGCTGAGCCGATAGAGCGCGCTCGCCAGCAGTCCTGAAATCGCGAGTGCGCCGATGACCACGAGCATGAGCACGTGGATGGGCGCTTCGGGCTTGCTCGGCTTGGGTGCGATGATCGGCCCGTCGGCAGCCGGCGCCGCATTCGCGTCCGGCTCCACATTGCCGTCGTCGGCCATCGCCGGCGGCGGCGCATCGGCCGCAATCGGGTCAGCCTGTTGCGGCGGGGCAGAGGGCCAGGGCGAGCTATCGAGGCTGCGCGGCAGGCTGGCGTCCGACGCCGTCAGCGTCGTCCGTGTGGCGAGGGTCTGCGGCTTCGGCGTGCCTCGCACGGCGAGATCGGTACGCAGCCGCGGCTGCGGCGCTTCTGCGAGGGCATCGCTGGTGCGAACGACCGGGCCATCGGTGCGTCTTGGCGTCAGTTTGGGTGGAGCGGGCTGGGCGAAGTCCCAGGGAGCCGGCTGCTGCGTCGTCCGTATCGGTGCCGCGGCGTCACGGGGGGTGCCGTTGGCGTCTTTCAGATACCAGCAACGTCGATTGGTGCCACGATCGAAACGATAGTACCAGCGTTGCGCGTCGGACTTCTCTCCCGTCGGCTCGGTCAGACATTCCTCCGCCGCGAAGACGACGCGCGGCAGCACGAGCACGACGGTGCCAGCGATTCCGGCAGCAATGGCAAATGCAACTCCTGCCGTTCGGCTTGCCATTGAAGACTCCGGATACGCTTACGCAACGGCGCGTTCTCGGAGACAAGTTGGGTGGCAATGAGCCGCAATTCCGGATTAATTCTGTCTCGATCCTTTCGTGTCCGAGTGCGGCTTTTTTCCCACAAGAGGGTTTGCATCGCGCCGCGATTTTGGCCGCGCTATCGCGCCAAATCGGTCACATCGGTGAAGATGGACCTGGTTTTTCACCCTCAAGGATCAAGGGCGTCACACCGACAACCTCTGCGTTTGTGGACAAATGATTGGCAGCAGCGGCAGCGGTGCAGCACCGCCGCCGCGTCCGATGTCGCAACAGGCGACGGATCAGTTCGTCAGCACCACACGTCCGACCACATGGCCGGCGCGCAGTGCATCGATCCACTTCTGTACGTCAGCCATCGGCTCCTCGCGCATCGGCGGCGGCTTGATCTTGCCGGCGCGCGCGAGCGCCATCAACTCGTGCGCCTCAGTCAGCGTGCCGACCATGAAGCCCTCGATGGTCATGCGCTTGTACACCCATTGAACCATCGGCAGGGTGAACTGGCCGCCCATCAGTCCGGAGACGACGATCTTGCCGCCGCGTGCGACGACGGACACCGCAAAGGCCATCGACTTCTCGTTGCCGGCGAAATCGACGACCTCGTCGAAGCCGCCCTCGGTCTCCTTGAGGATGCGCTTGACGACATCCGGCTCAGCGGGATCGTAGGCCATCGTGGCGCCATTCTGCAGCGCCGTCTCGCGCGCGGCGGCGGAGAGATCCGCCACCGAGATCGGTTGCTTGAACATCGCCTGCGCGAACGAAAGGCCCATCATGCCGACGCCGCCGAGCCCGATCAGCAGCAGATTGCGCTGGCGCGGCCTATCCACGAGGCGCTTGAGCGCGCCATAGGCAGTCACGCCGGAGCACATCAGGGTCGCGGCCTGATTGACCGGCAGCGGATCATACTCCAGCAGATATTTCGCGTCGGGCACCAGCACGTGCGTGGCGAAGCCGCCGTCGATCGAGACGCCGAGGAAGCGCTGCTTGGCGCACAAATTCTCGTCGCCATTGACGCAGTCGCGGCACTGGCCGCAGCCGATCCACGGAAACACTGCGCGGCGCGCGCCGATCAGCTCCTTCGGCACGTCGGGTCCGACCTCGTCGACGACTCCGGCAATCTCGTGTCCGAGCGTGAAGGGCAGGGTCATGCCGCGCGTGGTGTCCAGGCGCTTGCCGCCGCCGAGATCGGCATAGCCGTCCTGGATATGCAGGTCGGAGTGGCACAGGCCGCAGCGCTCGATGCGAACCAGAACTTCCCGGCCTTGCGGCTTCGGCGTCTCGACGATGGTTTCGCACAGCGGTGCGTCGAACTTGACGAGCGACTGACGGCGCATCAACGCCATGATGAAACTCCCTGAAATGCTTGTTGATTAGGACTTGTTATCGTTGCGACTATTGGTCAATTCGCGGGCCATGGCAACAAAGCCCGACACCGGAATGGTCTCGGCGCGGCGGGTGGGATCGACGCCTGCGGCGGCCGCGAGCCGCACGGGATCCGCCGGCAGCGACTTCAGGCTCTGCCGCAGCATCTTGCGGCGCTGGCCGAAGGCGGCTGCGGCAACCTGTTCGAGCGCGCGGCGGTCGCACGGTTCGGGCGAAAGGCGCGGCACCAGCCGCACCACCGACGAGGTGACCTTCGGCGGCGGCACGAAGGCGGACGGCGAGATGTCGAACAGGATCTTGGTCTCGCAGCGCCAGTTGGCGAGCACGCCGAGCCGGCCATAGGCGTCCTCGTTCTCGCGCGCGACGATGCGCTCGGCGACCTCGCGCTGAAACATCAGCACCATCATGTCGTACCAGGGCGGCCACGGCTCTACGGAAAGCCAGCCGATCAAAAGATGCGTGGCGATGTTGTACGGCAGGTTGGCGACGATCTTCGCCTTGGTGCTGCCGAGATAGGGCCGGACGTCGAAGGTGCGGGCGTCGGTGCAGACGATTTCGAGCCGGCCGGGGTAACGGTCGGCGATCGCCTGCAGCGCCGGGATCGCGCGCTCGTCGTGCTCGACCGCGATCACGTGGCGGGCGCCGAGCGCGAGCAGGGCCCGCGTCAGGCCTCCCGGGCCCGGGCCGATCTCCACCACGGTGGCGTCCTCCAGGGGACCTGCGGCGCGCGCGATCCGGGCGGTGAGATTGAGATCGAGCAGGAAGTTCTGACCGAGCGCCTTGCGCGCCGACAGCTGATGTTCGCGAATGACCTCGCGCAGCGGCGGGAGGTCGTCGATCGCGCTCATGACGACTGGCTGGCCATGCGCGCCGCGAGCTCGAGCGCCGCGATCAGGCTCGCCGGATTGGCGGTGCCCTTGCCGGCAATGTCGAAGGCCGTGCCGTGGTCGGGCGAGGTGCGGATGAAGGGCAGGCCGAGCGTCACGTTGACGCCCTCGTCGAACGCCAGAGTCTTGATCGGGATCAGTGCCTGATCGTGGTACATGCAGATGGCGCAGTCATAGGTCTTGCGCGCAGCTTCATGAAACATCGTGTCTGCCGGCAGCGGTCCCTTCACGTCGAGCCCGGCGTTGCGCAACGTCGCGATCGCCGGCGCGATGATCGTGTCCTCCTCGCCGCCGAGCGTGCCGTCCTCGCCCGCATGCGGATTGAGTCCCGACATGGCGATGCGGGGCCGCGCCACGCCGAAATAGCGACGCAGGCTCGCCGCGACGATTCGCGTCGTCGACGTGATCAGCGGGCTCGTCAGCTGTTCGATCGCATCGCGCAACGCGACGTGGATCGTCACCGGCACCACGGCGAGAACAGGCGACCACAGCATCATGACCGGCTGTGGCGTGGCTCCACCATCGGCGGCGAGCTCGGCGAGAAATTCGGTATGGCCGGGATGCGAGAAGCCGGCGCGGTAGAGGACGGCCTTGGCGATCGGGTTGGTCACGACGGCGCTGGCGCGTCCGGCCCTCACGTCGGCCACGGCCTCCCGGATCGAGCCGATGGCCGCCTCGGCACTCGTCATGTCCGGGCGGCCCGGCAGGGCCGTCACGGCGTGCCCGGTGGAGACCACGGGCAGCGCGGTCGCAAACGCCTGCGCCGCTTGTTCGGGACGAACCTCGTCCACAGTGACGGGGAGGTCGAGCAGCTTGGCGCGCTGAGCCAGGAAGGCCGGATCACCGCGCACGTAGAAGGCGGGGAGTCCGAGCTCGGTGCGGCGCAGCCACGCTTGCAGGGTGATGTCGGGGCCGATGCCTGCCGGTTCCCCCAGGGTCAGCGCGAGCGGCTTCGTCATCAGCGATATTCGATCATCGCCGCCTTGCGGACTTCCTGCAGATAGGCCTTGGAGGTGGCCTCGTATTTCTTGGTATACATCTGCTCCTTGATCTCGCGCTTCTTCGGCGTGTCGATCGTGGTCGGAGTCCGCGAGCAGAGCGCCACCATCTGAATGCCCTGCCGTGTCGCTTCCGGCGGAGTCAGGTGGCCGATCGGCGTGTCGTCGAGCAGCTTGCGCAGATTCGGCGGAATGTCGGCGGACGTCTTGACGACGATCTCCTTGATGACCGCGTTCGCCGTCGTCTTGAAGATGTTGTTGGCTTCGGCGCAGGTCTGCACCCGTGAGCGCAGCGCCTCCGCCTCCTTGTGACGTGCTTCCATCAAGCCCTGGTTCGAGGAGTTCGACACGATCAACACGATCGGCTGCATCTTGTACTCGAACGCTTGGCCCTGCTGATCGCCGTCGCCGCCGGCGGCGGCGACAGCCGCGGCGACGTCCTTGTCGGAGACGAGCAGCCGCTCCTTGTAGCGGCCGCGCACCAGGCTGCTCCAGACGATCTCGGCCTTGATGCGGGCCTTCAGCGTCTCCGGCCGCACGCCCTGGCTCTCCAGCGATTTGGTCAACTGTTCCGGGTTGAGCCGCATGCGAGAGCCCATGCCGGCAAACGACTGGTCGACGTCGGAGGCAGTCGGCTCGACGCCGTACTTCTTGCCCTCCTTGATCTTCACCTTGTCGTCGATCAGCTCGTCGATGATCTCCTGGCGGGACTGATGCTTGCGAGTGCTCAGGAAGTTCAGCTTGGTGCGCTGCTCGATGTCATAGTCGGTGATGGGATCGCCATTGACCATGACGACGATGCTCTGGGCGCGAGCTGACATCGTTCCGATGCCGCAGACGAGTGCGGCAAGAGTGCAGATGGCCAGGGCCCGAAGGCGAGGAGAGAACGCGATCGTCATGACCAAGCTTCGCTGTCGCTATTGATCCAACTGGAAACCGCGCCACGGCTCCCGACGAGGGACTTTCGAACCCCACGGAGCGGCCCGTCGGAGACTGGCGCGCGCTACTGAAGGCCCCCAGCCCCGGTTCCCGTGGACGAGGAATTGGCCAGCGTCCGGAGTCCGATCTGGAGCATATAGGCATGGCTCAGAACGGGGGGAGTGGTGCCTGCCGTATAGTTATACGACGTTACATAGTTGGCGGCCAGCACGAAACAATCATCCACATAGCCGGCGCCGATCACATACTGGTTGATCTTGTTGGCTGCCAGATCCCAGCGCGCTGCACCCGTGACGACCCAGTTCGGCGCCACCTTGACCGAGCCGCTGCCGAGGATGCCCTCACGCCGGTCGAGATAGCCGAGCGCCGGATCGGCGGCATAGTTGCCGTAGGTCAGGGCCACCGACCAGCGGTCGAAGTTCGCCTTGGCTTCCGCCTCGAAGCGCTGGATGTTCAGGGTCTGCTGGTCAAACCGGCTGCGCATGCTGAACGTGTAGGTGCGGTTCGGCGAGTAATCGACACGCGCCACGTAGTCCGAGACGTTCTTGTCCAGGCCGGAGCCGATGGCGGTGTTGTTGGCATCCTGCACCGCGAACGAGTTCATCCCGAACAAATGGTAGGACTGGCCGAACAGCACGTTGATGGTGCCGCCGCGGTCGAACTGCGTCGTCGCCTGGACGCCGACATTGGCGCGGCCGCCGCCTTCGACGCGGTCGTAGCCGGAGAACTTGTCGACGCTGAACAGGTTGCTGGCGTCGAACACCATGCTCTGGGCGTCCTCGTTCGGCAGCCGGCCGGCATAGGTCTCGTTGGGACGGATGATCACTTGCGCGATCGGCTCGATCGTCGTCGTGCCCCACGGCTGAACGTTGATGAACGGGTAGCGATATTCCAGGCCGACCGTCGGCATCAGCCGCAGCGCCTGGGTGTCGCCGGTCTGCAGGAAGTTGCCCACGCCCGGCTGGTTCGAGACGTTGGCGTTGATCGCATCCGCGCGCAGGATCGCGAACGGCGTCCAGATCTGGCCGTAGGGATCGGTGAACGACCGCCGCCACTCCGCCTGCGCAGTCAGGCGGGTGTAGGTGCCGGGCGTGGCGCGCAGCAGGCATCGCGCGCGCGTCGCCGGATCGGCGGAATTGATGGCGCACAGGCCATTGGTGTTGGCCGTGGTCGTGATCGGGTCGAACACCGCCGTCTGGCGGCTCAGATTGACGAAATTGGTCTTGTAGCTGAACTCGCCGCCGAACACGGGGTAGTTCAGCACGTTCGAGTAATCCAGCACCGGATAGACCACCGGCACGGTCTGCTGGTTGCCTGAGAAGCTCAGATAGTGGATCGCCCGGACGTCGAAGAAACTGCGGCTGCCGACGCCGGTCAAATACAGCTGCGAGATCGCTTCGGTCGGGAGGCTCATGAACGAGTTGAACGGGTCGCGGTACTGCGCCAGCCGGTAATCCGACAGGAACATGTAGTCGGACAGCAGGATGCCGTCCCAGCCCCAGACCCATTTGTCGTTGAGCGCGAACTGGCCCTTGGTGTCGACGCCGCCGCGGAATTGGCGGTTGCCGGGCTGGCCGGCGAAGGCTTGGGGGTCGAGCTGATCGATCCCGTACAGGCGCACCTGATAGCCGCCATTGCTGAGGCGCTGGCGGAACTCGGTCTGCAGCAGCACGCCCTGCTTGGAGGTGATGCGCGGCGTGAAGGTCGCGTCGTAATCCGGCGCGATCGCCCAGTAATAGGGGATGTCGACGCCGAAGCCGTAGCCGCCGGTCTGGGTGACGCCGGGCATCAGGAAGCCGCTCTTGCGCTTCACGGTCGGATCGGGCGTCGAGAAGTAGGGGATGTAGGCCAGGGGAACGCCGAAGAACTCGAGCTGGGCGTTCTCGAAATACAGCATCTTCTCGGTCTGGTCGTGGATGATGCGCGCACCCTTGACCTGCCACAGCGGCGGCTTCTTCGGATCGTCCTTGCAAGGCGCGCAGGCGGTGTACACGCCGTTCTCGAAGACGGTGTAATTCCCCTTGGAGCGGTCGGCGCGGGTCGCCGCCATCCGCGTCTGGTCCTCGGTCTCGACGCGCAGCGAATCGACGAAGCCGTCGCGATAATCGTCGGACAGATCGAGGCTGTTGGCGTAGGTGATCTTGCCGTCGGCGTCGGTCATGCGGATGTTGCCTTCCGCATGCAGGCGCTTGGTCTTCTGGTCGTAGATCACCCGGTCGGCCTCGACCGAGGTGCCATTGTAGAACAGCTGCACGTTGCCGACCGCCGACACGCGCGAGTTGTTGTAGTCGTAGTCGACCTCGGTCGCCTGCACCAGCATCTGGTTGTCGTTGGCGACGCGCGGCGGCGGCGCCTTGGGTGGACGCGGGTTGTAGGTGAAGCCCTGCGCGGCGGCAGGACTCGGCGCCACGACCCCGGTCGCAGCCGCAACCATCAGGCCGAGCCCGCAGGCCAAAACGAATCCAAGCACGCCAGACCCGGCGCGACGCACGCGCACGCAACCGCGGCGCGCAACGGCATGCTGCCGAAGCGCGGCGAGCGCTGTCTGACGGACGGCAACGAACGACACTAGCCGTCCTCCTGGTAGAGCAAAGCCATGAAACCGGTGAGGCCGCCGACGAACACCGGCAACCACGCCGCAGCGATCGGATTCATCAACTCAGCCTTGCTCAAATCTTCAGTTACTTTCGACAGAACGTAGAGCAGAAACCCGGCGCCCACGCCACTCAAAACCATTTTCTGTACGCCACCCATTCGGAAGAACCTGAGCGACACGGACGCAGCCAGCATGACCATCGCAGCCAGCAAAAACGGCTGCGCGATCAGCTTATGATACTGCAGTCGGTACCCCGCGGTCGCGAAGCCTGAGCTCTCCGACGAACGGATGTATGTCGGCAGTTGCCAAAACGACACAGTTTCGGGGGTGGAGAAGCTGTTTCGGACCTGCGCCGGCGTCAGGCTGGTCGGAAGAATGAACGTCGGTTCGTCGACAGGGGGCGCATCGAGGGAGAATCGGCGCACCGAGCGGAAGACCCACCGGCCTTCTTCGAGGGTCGCCTCGCGGGCTTCGATTCGCTCCTTGAAGTGCTTGTCCGTATCAAAACGGAACAGGGTCAGTCCGGTCAGGCGGACGCCCTGCTGCTCGCTGCGGGCGGCATTGATGATCACGGAGCCGTCCGGGTTGATCTGGTTGAGCCAGAAGCCGGCCGCATCCTGCACGCCGCCGCCGGGGGCCGCGCCGAACAGCTCGGCCTCCATGCGCTTGGAGAGCTCGCGCAGATTGGCCGACATCGGGTTGTAGAGGGTCGTGGCCATCAGCCCGAGCACGATGGCGCTTGCCAGCGCCGGCGCGATGAACTGCCAGGCGGAGACCCCGGCTGCGCGCGCCACCACGAGTTCGAGCCGGCGCGACAGCGCGAGATAGCAGGTCATGGCGCCGATCAGGACGCAGAACGGCATCATCTTCTCGAGCAATTGCGGCACCCGGAACAGCGACGTTTCCGCCACCATCAGCGCCGAGGCGGAGGCGAGCCCGGAGGTCTTGCGCACCATCTCGATGTAGTCGACGAGCACGAGCAGGATGAAGATGCTCGCGAACACGCCGACCGCCGAGACCAGGAAACGGCCGGCGAAATAGCGCCCGAGCGTGTTGGTGACCATGCTCATGCGGTGGCCGGCCTTCCGAACAGCCGCGCGATCCGCGCGTTCGAGCGGTTGATGGCTTCCATCAGCCGCGCCGGCGGCTCAACCACCACGCCGCCGATGATGATCCAGATGCTGAGGCCGAGCACGCCGAACAGCATGAGGTACTGCACCAGCGCCGCCATCGGCGTCTTCACGGTCATGACCGAGCAGGCGAAGCCCGCCATGCGGACGCCGAACACGGCGAGGATGGCGCTGCCGAACGAGAAGTTGCGGCTCTGGCGTGTCGTCCGCGGCGCGCCCAGGAATGCGAAGGTGAGGGCCGCGAAGGCGAACGGATAGATCGGCGCCAGGAAGCGGTCGTGCAATTCCTGCCGGAATTGTCCCGGGATCTGCTTGTAGATCGGATCGTTCTCGGCGGGGGCCATCAGCTCCCAGAGATAGCGCTCGCGGATGCCGAGCGTGACGTCGCGGCCCTGATTCGAAAACTTCGACATGTCGAAGGCGTAGCGGGCGAACGCGACCATCGCCGGCTCGCGCTTGCCGAGCTCGAAGCGTTCCAGATTGCCGTCCTCGAGCACCAGGAACGAGCCGTCGGCATTCTTCACGACGGTGCCCTTCTCGGCGATGATCGTGATTCGCTCCTTGGGGTCGCGGCGGTCGTCGATCAGGATGCCGGACAGCTCGCCGCCGGGTTGGCGCTCGCGGATCCGGATGGTCAGGTTCTGGTCGAGCTGCGCGAACCGCCCGGGCTGCAGGATGTTGGCGAGCACGTCGGCGGTGATCTCGGCATCCCACTGCTTGATCCGACGCAGGCCGTCGGGGGCGAAGAAGGCGGCGATCACTGTCACCAGCACGGCCACCGCGCAGGTGGCATAGGCGAACGGCACGAACAGCCGGATCGGCGACATGCCGGCCGCGTTCATGACGATGATCTCCGAATCGGTCGCGAGTTTGTTCAGCGTGTGCGAGACCGCGATCATCAGCGCGATCGGCGCGATGACGCCGAGCAGGGAGGGAATCACGAGCCCGGTGATGCCGAGGAAGGTCAGGATCGTCTGGCCCTGGCTGGTCATCAGGTCGATGCCGCGCAACGCCTGCGTAATCCAGATCACGCCGGTGAGGCTGACCAGGACCAACGCGAACGACGCCAGCGTCGTGCGAAAGATGTACCTGTCGATGGACCCCATCGTCTGCGCTCGATCCCCAATCAGCAGTCCCGGAACGAGCGCTGCAGCCCCCCTTGAAACGGGTCCCCCAAGGCCGCTGTCGCCGTGACGTTCCAAGAGCAGTGAATATCATTACCATCTCGTTGATCCGTCGACAAAATGGCTGTGGCGTGGCGCCCCGAAAATACGGTCAAAATTTCATGATTGTGACTGGCCCGCCACGCGGCGCTTGGCAGCTGCCGCCCGGGCAGGTCATACTGCTGCCAAGTTGGGTTCCGAACTGCCGCCATCCGCGTCTGGTCCTTGAGGTTTTCGGCCGGACGTGGCGGCTCATCACGTCGAAATTTGGAGGATTGCTTGATGTCCGACGCCGTCAAGGTCGGCTTCGTCCCGCTATCGACCGCCCCGCGCGGCATCGTGGTGGCGTTCTGCGATGACACCCTGCGACTTGGAGTCGCGACCGAGAAGGCGCTCGGGGGAGCCTCGGACCTGATCAAGCGCGCGGCCGGGGCAGCCCGGTTCAAGGGCAAGGATGGCGCGGTGCTGGACCTGCTGGCTCCTGAGGGAATCAAGATTCAGCGCTTGATCGTCATTGGCACCGGCAAGGGTTCAGACCTCAAGGACAAGGATTTTCTTAAATACGGCGGCACTTTAGCCGGAAAGCTGAACGCCGGAACTGAAGCGGTGGCGGTGCTGGCCGAGTTGCCTTCGGGCCCGCTGTTGCCGGATCAGGTCAGCTCGCTGGCCACCGGGATCCGGCTGCGGGCCTATCGGTTCGATCGCTACAAGACCAAGAAGAAAGACGAGGAGGGCGCCGTCAGCGCCAATGTCTCGATCGCCGTAGCGGATGCCGCGGCGGCCAAGAAGGCGTTCGCGCCGCGGTCCCACGTCACTGACGGGGTGATACTGGCGCGCGATCTCGTCAACGAGCCGCCGAACGTGCTCTATCCTGAGGAGTTCGCCAAGCGCGCCGCCGCCTTGCGCAAGCTCGGCGTCACCGTCGAGATCCTCGACGTGCCTGCGATGAAGAAGCTCGGCATGGGCGCGCTGCTCGGCGTCGGCCAGGGCTCGGCACGGCCGAGCCGCACCGTCGTGATGCACTATAATGGCGGCAAGCGCGGCGAGCAGCCGGTCGCCTTCATCGGCAAGGGCGTGTGCTTCGACACCGGCGGCATCTCGATCAAGCCGGCCGGCTCGATGGAGGACATGAAGGGCGACATGGGCGGTGCGGCTTGCGTGGTCGGCCTGATGCATGCACTCGCCGCACGCAAGGCCAAGGCCAACGTGATCGGTGCCATCGGCCTGGTCGAGAACATGCCGGACGGCAACGCCCAGCGTCCGGGCGACATCGTCACCTCGATGTCCGGCCAGACCATCGAGATCATCAATACCGATGCCGAGGGCCGGCTCGTGCTCGCCGACGTGCTCTGGTACGTCGCGACCAAGTTCAAGCCGAAGTTCATGATCGACCTGGCAACCTTGACCGGCGCGATCATGGTCGCGCTCGGCACCGATCATGCCGGCCTCTTCACCAACAATGATGATCTCGCCGACAAGCTGTTCAAGGCGGGGCAGGAGACGGGTGAGAAGGTCTGGCGCATGCCGCTCGGCCACGAATACGACAAGCTGATCGATTCGCAGTTCGCGGACATGAAGAATACCGGTGGACGCCATGGCGGCTCGATCACTGCTGCGCAATTCCTGCAGCGCTTCGTCAACGACACGCCGTGGGCGCATCTCGACATCGCCGGCACCGCGATGGGCGCGCCGAAATCGGAGATCAACCAGAGCTGGGGATCGGGCTATGGCGTCCGGCTGCTCGACCGGCTGGTGTGGGATTCCTACGAATCCAAATCCGACGCCAAGGCTGAAGCCAAGTCCGGCGCCAAGGCGTGACGCGGGACGATGACAGAAGTCCTGTTCTACCATCTGCAGAACATGACCATTGAAGGCGTGCTGCCGCCGCTGCTCGAGAAGTCGCTCGAGCGCGGTTGGCGCGTAGTGGTGCAGTCGACGTCGGAGGAGCGCGCGGATGCGCTCGATGCGCATCTGTGGACCTATCGCGACGATTCGTTTCTGCCGCATGCCACCTGGCGGGTGGCCGATGTGGCCGACCAGCCGATCGTGCTCGCGGTGGAAGAGAGCAATCCCAACGGCGCAAACGTCCGTTTCCTGGTGGACAACGCGCCGCTGCCATCGGACTCGCACAGCTACGAGCGCATGGTGCTCGTATTCAACGGCGATGATGCGGACGCGCTCGCGGCTGCGAGATCGGCGTGGACCGATTGCAAATCGCGAGGATTCGAGGTCACCTACTGGCAGGCGGATGAGCGGGGGCGTTGGCAGCGCCGGCAATGATGCGGAAGTCCGTGAAGCGCCAATGATGGCAGCGCGGCGCGATTCATGATAAACTGCCGATTTACCGGCAGAGCGTTGGCAAAGTCACGAACGTGCCGCAAAGTGATGTTGGGACAACACGTTAGAGTGTCCACAGGTTGCAATTCAGCAAGGTTCATCGTGCGAGACCACAACAAACAGCTGACGCGCGCTCTGGCGTTCCTTGTGCTTGCCCCGGTCGTCGCCGGATGCTCGAGCACGCCCGATTTCCTGTCCAAGGACGCCGAGTGGTTCAACCGGCCGCAGCGCCTGTTCATCAGGAACATCTCGATCGACGCGCCGCCGCTGACGCCGGATAAGCCGGTCACGGCTGAGGACCTTGTGAGCGCCGAAGGCGCGTGCCCGGGCATGGCGCCTGCGGCCGGTGCTGCGGGCGCGAACGCGCTGGCGAATGATCCCGCCGCCGCAACGCCGGCCGTCGGCGGCACCGTCGCACTCGGCCATACCGAATGCGACGTGGTGCGCGGCATCGGTGCACCCGACAACGTCAACATCTCGAGCAATGGCGGTGAGCGCGTGGCCACGGTGACCTGGCTGCGCGGCGCGCGCTCCGGCGTCTACACGTTCAGCTCCGGCCGCCTGACCTCGGTCGAGCGAGCGCCCGATCCGGGACCCGCGCCGAAGACGGTCAAGCCGAAGGCGAAGAAGCGCGCGACCTGAGTGTGCGCTGAAGTTGCCGAGAGAGTAGTTCGTCGGACGAACATTGGTTCGTCGCGGATTGCTCGATCAGCCGGTTGCCTCGTCATACAACGTGCTCGCTTCCAGCCATTGCTCCTCGGCGCGCGCCAGCGCGTCGGCGGCATTGGCCCGTGCCTTCGACAATTGCGCCGCCTGTTTCGGGTCGCGTGTGAAGATGTCGGGCAGCGACAGCGCGCCGTCGATCTTGGCGATGATCCCGGTGATGCGGGCGATCTCGGCTTCGACCGCCGTGATCTTCTGCTTCAGCCCGCTCCGTCTGTTGTCGACGCGCGGCCGCTCCGCTTTCTCGGTCACCTGCGGACGTTCGGTCTCTCGTGTGCCGGCGCCGCTGCGTGACGACAGGACCATGCGCCGGTAGTCATCGAGATCGCCATCGTAGGTCTTCACCGTGCGGTCGGCGACGACCCAGAGGCGGTCGGCGCAGGCCTCGATCAGATAGCGGTCGTGCGAGACCATGATCACGGCGCCGGGAAATTCGTTGATCGCTTCGGCGAGCGCGGCGCGGCTGTCGATGTCGAGATGGTTGGTCGGCTCGTCCAGGATGATCATGTTGGGGCCGAAGAAGGTCGCGAGCCCGAGCAGCAGCCGCGCCTTCTCGCCGCCCGACAGGCTCTTCACCAGCGTGTCGGCGGCCTTGCCGGAAAACCCGATCGCGCCGGCGCGCGCGCGTACTTTCGACTCCGGCGCGTCACCCATCAGCTTGCGCACGTGACTATACGGCGATCCGGTCTCGTCCAGCTCATCGAGCTGGTGCTGGGCGAAATAGGCGATCGACAGCTTGTCGGCGCGCGTGACCTTGCCGGAGAACGGCGCGAGCCGGCTGGCCAGCAGCTTCACCAGCGTGGACTTGCCATTGCCGTTGGCGCCGAGCAATGCGACGCGGTCGTCATTGTCGATGCGTAAGGTGACGCGGTTGAGCACCGGTTGCGCGGGGTCGTAGCCGACCGAGGCGTTGTCGACCGCGATGATCGGCGGCGACAACAGTCGCTCCGGTGCGGGGAACGTGATCTCGTGCACGTCCTGGGTGACGAGCGCGGTGATCGGCTTCATCCGCTCCAGCATCTTGACGCGGGACTGCGCCTGGCGCGCCTTCGAGGCCTTGGCCTTGAAGCGCTCGACGAAGGCCTGCAGCCGCGCGCGCTCCGCTTCCTGGCGCTTGACCGCCTTGGCATCGAGCATCTCGCGGGTGGCGCGCTGTTCCTCGTAGGAGGAGTAGCTGCCGCGGTACAGCGTGAGCTTGCAACGGTCGAGATGCAGGATCTGGTCGACGGAGGTTTCCAGCAGATCGCGGTCATGGCTGATCACGATCACCGTGCGCGGATAGTGCGCCAGATGATCCTCGAGCCACAGCGTGCCCTCGAGGTCGAGATAGTTGGTCGGCTCGTCCAGCAGGAGCAGGTCGGGTGCGGCGAACAGCGTGGCCGCGAGGGCGACCCGCATGCGCCAGCCGCCGGAGAATTCGGCGCAGGCTCGCGCCTGATCCGCGGCGGAAAATCCGAGGCCGCTGAGAATCGCGGCCGCGCGCGCCGGGGCGGAATGCGCGTCGATGTCGACGAGGCGGGTCTGGATCTCGGCGATACGGTCTGCGTCATGGGCGGTCTCGGCCTCGTGCAGCAGCGCGTGCCGCTCGAGGTCGGCCCGGAGAACCACCTCGATCAGGCTTTCGGGCCCGCTCGGGGCTTCCTGGGCCAGGCTGCCGATGCGCCACCGCGGCGGCACGCTGATGCTGCCGGTCTCCAGCGACAGTTCGCCGCGGATCGCTTTGAACAGGGTGGACTTGCCGGTGCCGTTGCGGCCGACCAGCCCGACGCGCGCGCCCGGCGGAATCTGCACCGAGCTCTGGTCGATGAGAAGCCGTCCGGCGAGGCGGATGGAGATGTCGGTGATGGAAAGCATGCGCGCCTTGTCACCGCGCGCGCGGCCAAAGGCAACCGCTTTGTCGCGGTCTCAGCGGCCGGATAGGCTCGTCCCGGCCTCGTCGCGCTTGCGCAACTCGTTCATCAGGTCGGCAAGGGAGGCCGGCAGGTGAGAGCCGTCCGGCGGCAGGCTGCGTTGCAGGCGCTCGCCGACGGCCTCGCAGATCGATCGGCTGGTCTTGCGATCGAGAGCCTCGCTGAAATTGGCGGTGCGGCCAGACATGACGGAATTCCACGAGCAGTTGCAGGACGATGCCGTAACAAGTCGTGGCCGCTCGATTTGTTTCCGGCTCCTGACCGGAATACCCCGAAATGAGGTTGAAACTGCACAAAAAAAGCCCCGGCGTGGGGGAGACGCCGGGGCGATGCGAGTTCGGTGCGGCGGGGGGCGGGTGCCGCGCCGAGGCTCGTATCAATAGCAGCGGTTGATCAGGCGCCAGCGCGGTCCCCACGGGGTCGGAACCACGCGGCGCACATAGCAGCCTCCATAGCCGTAGCTGTAGGCCGGGCCGCCGACGAAGAAGCGGGGACCGTAGAACGGACGGTGCCAACCGCCATGCCAGCCGCCGCCGTGCCAACCACCGCCATGCCAGCCACCGTGCCAGTGAGCCGAGGCGGCGGTCGGGGCGAGGGCGGCTGCGCCGAGGGCAACGGCGGCCGCCGCGATGAGGGAGAGTTTGCGCAACATGATCGTCTCCTGGATGACAGCGTTGGTGGCGCCGAAATTGTCCGACGGATGAGGCTGGGAGAGGGCGGCCACCGGAACGCTGCTGGCTCGTCCTCGCCCGATACCGAACACGTTAAGACATGAGAGCTGAATGATGGTCGCACGAACCCTTCAGGCTATGTTCAGAAACGTGAAATTGTCGTAAGGCGTTGCGCCTCCGGGCTGGGTCCCGGTCGCTTGCCGTCGACCAATCGCGTCGATATAAGCCCGCAACCCACCCAAATCCCGCACCTCCAAGGACGACATCATGGCGATTGAGCGCACCTTTTCGATTATCAAGCCCGACGCGACCGAGCGTAACCTCACCGGCGCGATCAATGCGCTGATCGAGAAGGCCGGCCTGCGCATCGTGGCTCAGAAGCGGATCCGCATGACCCGCGACCAGGCCGAGACATTCTATGCCGTGCACAAGGCGCGGCCGTTCTTCGGCGAGCTGGTCGATTTCATGATCTCCGGCCCGGTCGTCGTCCAGGTCCTCGAAGGCGAAGGAGCCATCCTGAAGTACCGCGACGTGATGGGCGCGACCGATCCGTCGAAGGCCGCCGACGGCACCATCCGCAAATCGCATGCGAAGTCGATCGGCGAGAACTCGGTGCATGGCTCGGATGCCGCCGAGACGGCTGCGGTCGAGATCGCGCAGTTCTTCGCCGGCAACGAGATCGTCGGCTGAGCCATGATCGCTGCGGCGGAGCCTCGCTCCGCCGCATGCCGACGTGCTCAATCTTCGTTGAACCGATCTGAAAGGCTTGGCCGTGAACTGGCTGTCGCAACTCGCTGATCCCGCCACTTTCGGCCATTTGCTCGCTCAATTCGAGGCCGACCTGCAGAGCCCGGGCTTCTGGCTCGCGCTCGGCAAGATCGTCTGGATCAACGTGCTGTTGTCGGGCGACAATGCGCTGGTCATCGCGCTCGCCTGCCGCGGCCTGCACGGCAAGCATCGCGTCTGGGGCATGGTGGCCGGCTCCGGCATTGCCGTCGCACTGCGCATCGCCTTTACCGGCATCGTCGCCACCCTGATGGCGCTGCCGTACCTGAAGCTGATCGGCGGGCTGGCGCTGATCGTGATCGCCGCCAAGCTGCTGGTGCCCGAGGACGAGAACGACGAGATCGCAGCCGGCACGACGCTGTGGCATGCGGTCCGCATCGTCGCGCTTGCCGACCTCGTGATGAGCCTCGACAACGTGATCGCGGTGGCTGCGGCCGCGAACGGCCAGGCGTCCCTGCTGATCATCGGCCTCGCCATGAGCATCCCGCTGATCATCGCGGGCGCCGCGCTGATCATGCTCGTGCTCGATCGGGTCCCGCTGCTGGTCTGGCTCGGCGCGATGTTGCTCGGCTGGGTGGCCGGCGAGGTGATCGCGACCGATCCCGCGATCGAGCCGATGCTGCACCATCTCCTCGACGGCACCGTGGTCATCAACATCGAGGCGACCTCGGCGCTGTTCGCCGGCAAGACCAATCTCGCGAGCCACGTCGATGTCATGGAGACGCTGATGTCGCTGATCGGCGCCGGTGTGGTGCTGATCGCCGGCTCGATCTGGCGCGGCCGCGCGCTGCAGCGCCAGGCCGAGAGCGAGCTGGTGCCGGCGCGCGGCGTCGATCTGCCGTAGCTGATCGTCAGGACGCGTCGCGTCCGACCGGGCGGCGTCAGGACTCCGCATCCAGCCGATCGAGGAATTCGCGAACGGTGTGGACCGATCCCGTGGCGGCTGGCTGGTAGCCGGGCAGGGCAGCGACGGCGCGATGGAATTCGTCGCCCTTCATCACCTCGAGCACCCGCCGCATCGGGTCGGTTTCCAGAAACGATTTATGGCAGGCGAAGAAATAGTCCTCGGTGAGGATACGGATGAAGTCGAGTCCGAACTGCCGCGCGGCGGCCTCGACGCCGAAGCAGACGTCGGCCATGCCGCTCGCGACATAGGCGGCGACGGCTGCATGGGTGAACTCGATCTGCTGCGCGCCATTAATGCGCGCTTCGTCGATGCCTTGTGACGCGAGCAACTGATCGAACAACAGGCGGGTGCCGGAATCATGATCGCGATTGACGAAGCGCGCCCTGCCGTCGGCAAGATCGGCCAATGAACGGATGGACAGCGGATTGCCGCGCTTGACCATCAGCCCCATTTCACGGGTCACGAAGCTGATGACGCAGTCCTGCTTGGGATCAAGCCAATCCCTGCAGGCCCGGATGTTCTGGGCACGCAGCTCGCCGCGCGGCAGATGCAGTCCCGACAGGTCGCATTCGCCTTGCGCCAGCGACGCCAGCGAATGCTGGCTGCTGACATAGCGGACATCGACCCCGACGCCTGGCTCGCGATCCAACAGCTCGCGCAGCTTGGCGACGGCAAAGCCGTGGCTGGCGTGAACGCGGATCACGCCGGGATGCGGCTGCAGGAACGGCTTGATCTCGGTCACCAGCTCCTGCGCCAGATTGTCGAGCTGCGGGCCGAGGCGGGCGTGCATGCGCTCGCCGGCCCACACCAGCTTATCTCCGAACGTAGTGAGCTTCGATCCCTTGCCGCGCTGGGTCTCGACCAGCGGCACGCCGAAGAATTCAGACCACTGCTCGATCAGATTCCAGACGTGACGATAGGACAGATGCGCGTCGCTGGCCGCGCTGGTGATCTTACCCGTCCTCCTGATTTCACTGAGCACGCGGAGCATCACGACGATGCTCTGCGGGCCGTCGTCCTTGTAGAAACGCCAGACAGGTTCGATCGCGATCCGCAACATCAGGGCCCGCTTGTGAAGTCGGCTTCATATGACCGCCGGCCATAGGCAACAGATATCATATTTACGAACAGATATTTGTTCTTACCTTCATTGGTATACAACAAACGGAGGAAATATGATGTCGATTGCATATGATTACGAGCGCGGCTCGAGGACGACATCTTATCTGACGAAGCCGTTCCAGCTCCTGATCGGCGGCCGGCATGTTCCCTCGGTTTCGGGACGCACCTTCACGTCGCTCAATCCTGCGACCGAGCAGGCGATTGCGACGGTCGCCGAGGGCAATGCCGAGGATGTCGATCTCGCGGTCGCCGCGGCCCGCAAGGCCTTCGAAGGGCCGTGGCGAACGATGCGTGCGGCGGAGCGCGGCGCGATCCTGCTGAAATGGACGCAGCTGTTGCGCGACCATGCCGACGAGATCATCGAGCTCGAAAGCCTCGATGCCGGCAAGCCCGTGTCGGCGATCCAGCGCCAGGATCTTCCCGCCGCTATCGATACGCTCACTTATTACGCCGGATGGGCCGACAAGATCAGCGGTGAAGTCGTCTCTACGCGCGATGATGCGCTGACCTATACGATGCGCGAGCCGGTCGGCGTGGTCGCGGCAATCGTGCCGTGGAATTTCCCGCTGATGATCGGGATGTGGAAGCTCGCGCCGGCGCTGGCCTGCGGTTGCACCGTCGTGATGAAGCCCGCCGAGCTGACGTCGCTGTCGGCGCTGCGGATCGGGGAGCTCGCGCTCGAAGCCGGACTGCCGCCCGGTGTTCTCAACATCGTGACCGGCCCCGGGCGCACCGTCGGCGAGGCGCTGGTCAACCACCCCGATGTCGACAAGGTCACGTTCACTGGCTCGCCCGGCGTCGGCCGCGGTATCATGAAGGCGGCGGCCGGCAACTTCAAACGCGTCTCGCTCGAGCTCGGCGGCAAGTCGGCCAACATCATCTTCGACGATGCGAACATCGAGGCCGCCGCGAAGGCTGCGGCCAGCGGCATCTTCTTCAACACCGGGCAGGTGTGCTCGGCCGGATCGCGGGTGCTCGTGCACGAGCGCGTGTATGACGAGGTGGTCGAGCGCCTGACCGAGCGCGCACGGGCGCTGCGGATCGGCGATCCGCTCGATCGCGCAACCTCGCTCGGACCGGTCATCTCCGAACGGCAGATGAAGACGATCCTCGACTATGTCGACATCGGACGCAACGAAGGCGCCACGCTCGTCACCGGCGGCCAGCGCGCGGCCGCCCGCGGCTATTTCGTCAGCCCCGCCGTCTTCGCTGGCGTCACGCACGACATGCGGATCTCGCAGGAGGAGATCTTCGGACCCGTGGTCAGCGTGATCAAGTTCAGGGACGAGGCCGAGGCGCTGCGGATGGCGAACGGCACGGCTTACAGCCTGGCCGCGGGCGTCTGGAGCCGCGACATGGGGCGCGTCCATCGCTTCGCTAAGTGCCTGCGCGCCGGCACCGTGTGGATCAACACCTATGGCTACACTGATGTGCGGCTGCCTTGGGGTGGCGATCGTGACTCCGGACTGGGCCGCGAGCACGGCACGGCCGCGCTGGACAACTTCACGGAGCCGAAGTCCGTCTGGATGAACCTCGCGGTGTGAGCCAGGCGTCGGTTGACGCGGACGGCCGCCATTCGCATCGGCGGCCGTCTGCGCGATCCAACGGATCAGTCGGCCTTGGCGCCGGTCGGCGGCCGGCGTGTCGGCGTCTCCGATGGCCTGTGAGAAGCACGATGGCCGTCGTGTTTGTTGCCGTTGCCGTCTCCGATCGCTGAGTCGGTCAGCAATCGTCGCGGCAGGATCACAAGCCAATCCACAGTGCTGCGGCACGGTGCCGCGCCTTTGACAAGTACCGCAGGGCGTGGTCGTCTGCTTCTTATAATGAACCCGTTCGCGTCGCCGCGACACCACTACGTCGAGCTCCACTGATCGGGCCCTGATTGGAATTGTTTCGAATTGGACTTGCGCATGTTGACTGCAGATGAGATTGCGCACGTCAAGTCGTCGTTCGACTTGGTATTTGCCAGTGCTACACAGATGACGACGACGTTCTATGATCGCGTGTTCGAGCTTTTGCCGGAATGCCGCGCGATGTTTCCAGCCGACATGGACGTGTTGAAGCGCGATTTCATCGCGACGCTCGCGGTGCTCGTCGGCAGCCTCGATCAGATGACCGGACTTCTGTCGAGCACCGACATCCTCGGCCGCAACCATGCGCGCTACGGCGTCAAGCCGGAGTACTATCCGGTGGTCGGGGAGGCGCTGCTGTGGAGCCTCGCCAAGGGGCTTGGTCCGCATTGGAATGATGAGGTGGAGCAGGCCTGGCGCAAGGTCTACGGCATCATCGCCCAGCGGATGATCGCAATTTCGGTCGGCGCTCGGCGGCCCTGATCCGGATCTAGCTGCGCACGATCGAGCCGGAGCGGCCGACGAGACGCGCGAGCTGCTTGAAGCGTCCGCCGACACGGTCGGCGACGAGGTCGACCATCTGGTGCTCGAACACCAGCATCAGCTTGCGATCCTGGGTGCGGAAATGCGTTGCGGGCAGCACGCCGGGCCGCGCCGCCGAGATCAGATGCGCGACCCGAAACGCGGTGCCGAGCAGGCGCGCACGATCGATCTGGGCCGGGCTCAGCTGCTCGGTGAGGGCAGGCGCCGCCGCCTCGTCGCGCAGGCCCTCGTAGCGGAAGAACACCGACAGCGCGACGAAGATGCGGCCCTCGTGGTTGATCGAGCCGAAATTGCCGTTCAGAACGATGCCGTAGGTCTGCTCGCCGCGATGGTCCGGATGCATGCGCCAGCCGATGTCGGACAGCAGGCAGGCGGCGTGCCGCAGCCGGCGCTCGTCCTCGGTCTCGCGCATGTGCATCACGCGGAACAGGCGGTCGGTCCAGTCGATCAGCTCGCGGGCATGCTGGGCCGAGCGCGACAACAGCTCGTTGAGGCCCTGCGCCGCGCAGAGCAGCCCGTCCTTGGCGCGCTCGGCGTCGGGAAGCTTGGAGTAGAGCAAGCCCTCGCGCACGCCGAAGGTCGAGAACACGACCGTCGTCGGCCTGGCGACGCGGATGATGTGCTCGAGCACCAGCGCGGCATAGGCGAGCAGCGGGCGCCGCGCCTCGGCGATCGCTTCGATGTCGGCCAGCATGTCGGCGGCGACGAGACGGCGCAGCCGGCGCACGAAGGCCAGCGCATCGGCCGCCGGAATCGCATAGCCGTGCATCACCCCGAGCGGATAGCCGCTCTGGATGATGTGGATGCGCGCCAGCGCGCGCCAGGTGCCGCCGACCGCGTAGAAGGTGCGGTTCTGGCCGGCAAGCAGTTGCGGCAGGTCGGTCAGCGCCTCGCGCGCGATCCGCTCCGCCTTCTTCAGCGATTTCTCGGCGAGATCCTGCAGCGCCAGGCTGCCGAGCGGCAGGGTGACGCCGCTGCGGACCTGGTGCCCGCGCACGTCGATCAGCTCAAGTGAGCCGCCGCCGAGGTCGCCGACGATGCCGTCGGGCTTGTGGATGCCGGAGATGACGCCGAGCGCCGAATAGCGCGCCTCTTCGGGGCCGGTGAGGATCTGGATCGGGGCGCCGCAGATCTTCTCGGCCTTGGCGATGAAATCAGCGCCGTTCGAAGCATCGCGGCAGGCGGCGGTCGCGATGGCATGAACTTGCCCCACCCGCTGCACCTTGCACAACGCGCGGAAGCGCTTCAGCGCGGTCAGCGCCTTGTCGACGGCATCGGCCGCGAGCAGGCCGGTGGTTTGGACCTCGCGACCGAGCCCGCACAGCGCCTTCTCGTTGAACACGGTGACGAGACTGCGTTCCATCGCCTGGTAGACGACGAGACGGACCGAGTTCGAGCCGATGTCGATGACACCGACGCTCGCGGCCCTCGTGCCGGGCCGCTTCACCACGGCATGTCCCGGCGCAGAAGGCCCCGGTGCAGACAGCCCCTATGAAGGAGAGCGTTCATTCCGGCGCGTGAGCCGGCGCGGCGATGATTCCTTGAGCGACTTTCCACGGCCGGACAGACTCGGATTCGTCATGAAGTAATTGTGCAGGTTGAACGGCTCCTCGCCCTTCGCGGCCTTCATACGCGTTGACGACCCATCCGGCAACAATTGCCAGCTCTGCTCGGTGTCCTTGAGGTTCGCGACCATGATCTGTTCCAGAACCTGCTGATGCACGGTAGGGTTCTGAAGCGGGCACAGCACCTCGACGCGGCGGTCGAGATTGCGCGGCATCATGTCGGCCGAGGAGATGTAGACGGCGGCCTTGGCGCTCGGCAGGCCCTGACCCATACCAAAGCAGTAGATGCGGCCATGCTCGAGGAAGCGGCCGATCACCGATTTGACGCGAATGTTCTCCGACAGTCCGGGGAGGCCGGGACGCAGGCAGCAGATGCCGCGCACGATCAGCTCGATCGACACGCCGGCCTGCGAGGCCTCATACAGCGCGTCGATGATGTCGGGATCGACCAGCGAGTTCATCTTCATCCAGATCACGGCGGGCTTGCCCTGGCGGGCGAAGCTGGTCTCGCCGTGGATGTGCTCGATCATGCGCTTGCGAAGCGTGAGCGGCGACACCGCCATCTTCTCGATGTCGATCGGCTCGGCATAGCCGGTGATGTAGTTGAACACCCGCGTCACGTCGCGGCCGATCACCGGGTCGGAGGTGAAGTAGGACAGGTCGGTGTAGATGCGCGCCGTCACCGGGTGATAGTTGCCGGTGCCGGTGTGGACATAGGTCGTGAGGCTGCCGCCCTCGCGGCGTACGACCATCGACAGCTTGGCATGCGTCTTCAGCTCCAGGAAGCCGTAGACCACCTGCACGCCGGCGCGCTCCAGATCGCGGGCCCAGCGGATGTTGGCCTCCTCGTCGAAACGCGCCTTGAGCTCGACCAGCGCCGTCACCGACTTGCCGGCTTCGGCAGCTTCCACCAGCGTGCGCACGATCGGCGAGTTGTTGGAGGTGCGGTACAGCGTCTGCTTGATCGCGACGACGTCCGGGTCGCGCGCCGCCTGCTGCAGGAACTGCACGACGACGTCGAACGACTCGTAAGGGTGATGGACGATCAGGTCCTTCTGCCGGATGGCGGCGAAGATGTCGCCGCCATGGTCGCGGACACGCTCAGGATGGCGCGGCACATAGGGCACGAATTCGAGGTCGGGCCGGTCGACCCGCGTCAGTTGCGACAGCTCGTTCATCGCCAGCACGCCGTCGACCAGGAACACCTCGTCATCGGTGGTCGAGAGCGCATTCTGCACGAAGCGGCGTAGCTCCTCCGGCATGTTGGCCTCGATCTCGAGCCGGATCACCGAGCCGCGACGGCGCCGCTTCAGCGCGGTTTCGAACAGCCGCACCAGGTCTTCGGCCTCTTCCTCGATCTCGATCTCGCTGTCGCGGATGATCCGGAAGGCGCCCTGGCCCTTCACGGTGTAGCCCGGAAACAGCCGGCCGATGAACAGGCCGGTCGCCTGCTCGAGGGTGATCAGGCGGATCACGCCATCCTTGGAGCCGGGGAAGCGGATGAAGCGGTCGATCTTGCCGGGCATTCGGATGAGGGCGTTCATCGGACGCCCGTCGGCGGAGCGGATCAGCTGCAGCGCCACCGTGAAGCCGAGGCTCGGGATGAACGGGAACGGATGCGCCGGATCGATCGCCAGTGGCGTCAGCAGCGGGAAGATGTTGGCGAGGAAGTGGTCCTCGATCCAGGCGCGCTCGCTCTTGGTGACGTCCTGGCCGTCGACCAGCACGATGCCGAGCTCGCCGAGAAACTTGCGCAGGTCGCGCCAGATCGCCTGCTGGTCGATCGCGAGCTGTGAGACGGTCTCGTTGATCAGCTTCAACTGCTCGGTGGGGGTCAGCCCATCCGGGCTGCGCTCGGCGATGCCCTCGCGGACCTGGGCGCGGATGCCGGCGACGCGGACCATGAAGAATTCATCAAGGTTGTTGGCGGAAATCGACAGGAAGCGCACCCGCTCCAGGGCGGGATGTCGCGGATTGACCGATTCCTCCAGAACGCGGCGGTTGAAGTGAAGCCAGGACAGTTCCCGGTTGATGAATCGCTCGGGGCTCGAGGCAATCTCGAAGGACGGCGCCGCGACCGGTTCTTTCTCTGAAATTTCAGTAACTTGCTCGGTATCCATCGGAATTCGATCCATATCCATCCAGTCGCGAATGGTCGACCGTAGCCCAATCTGGGTAACCAGGGGATGACGTTGCCGGCACCATTGAGGTTCCGTCACCCACCGCCGTCAAGATGGCCGCCGGTCACAGCGGGCGGAGCAGCTCCGCCGCCAGCGCCCGGGTGACCGGCCGTCCGAGCCGCAGGGACTCGTTATCCAGCAGCGCGATGGTCTGGCGTGCCGCCGCATAGGAGCGCTCGATGTGGCTTGCGAGATAGCTGACCACGGTCTCGTCGATCGCCAGTTGCCGGTCCGCGGCCAGCTTGACGATCAGGGCGCGGAACAGCTGGTCGTCGGGCGGCAGCAGCGTGACGACCGGGACGGCGCGCAACCGCGACCTCAGATCGGCCAGGGCGATGGGCAGGGCCGCCGGGGCCTCGCGCGCCGTGATCAGCACGAAGGCCTCGTCCTGGCGGGCCAGGTTCAGCAGGTGAAACAGCGCCCGCTCGTCGAGATCGGTTGCCGTCAGGTCCTCCAGCACCAGCGCGCCGGTGGCGAGCGCCCCAGGGACCGCGCTCGCCTCGAGGGCATGCGCGGACAGGGATCGGGCTCCAGCCTGCTCGGCCCAGATCGCGGCGAGGTGGCTCTTGCCGGAGCCGTCGGGGCCGACCAGGAACATGGTCCGCGCCGGCCATTCCGGCCAGGCGTCGACCAGAGCGAGCCCGGCCGCGTTGCCTGGACCTTCGAAGAAATTGTCCCGCGTCAGGCTCTCCGCATGCGGCAGTGCGAAGGCCAGCTGACGAGGGGGGATATGGGCGGCCAAGGTCGAATTGCTCCGTATCGTGGGGTGCGTGAGGTCAGGACGGGCCCTCAGCGGAGGATCACCGGACCTCGATGGTGCTCATGTGGCGCACCCAGTCGACGAGATACAGCCCGACCGACACGAGGGTAAAGACCGTGACCAGCGCCATCAGCACCACATCGTAGGGCTTGGGCTCGAAGCCGAAGCTGAGCGAGGCCAGCACGAGCGCTGCGAATCCCACCTGGGCGACCGTGTTCAGCTTGGACACCATCAATGGCTTCATCGCGACCGGCCGGTCGAACAGCCAGGACACGATCACCGCCGAGACGATCATGATGTCGCGCGAGACCACCAGGATGACGATCCAGCGCGGGATCGCGCCCCAGATGCCAAGCGTGACGAAGATCGAGACCAGCAGCGCCTTGTCGGCGAGGGGATCGAGCAGGGCTCCCAGTTCGGACCGCAGGTTGAAGCGCTTGGCCAGGAAGCCGTCCACGGCGTCGCTCACCCCCGCGACCACGAAGACCAGAAACGCGATCTCCATCTCGCCGGCCGCAATGGCCCAGACGACGATCGGAACCAGCAGGATTCGACCGAGCGTGATCAGATTGGGGATACTGTGGGGAATGGTCACGCAGCGGGTCCCGACGACAACGATCAAAAGACAACCCGATTCCGAAACAGGGCGAACCGGTACGGTTCCTAGATAGTATGGGGACGAGCCCCTTGCGAGCCATTGCGCGCGGCCGGATTCCGACGTAACCAGCGGCCAGATTAGGGGTTTTTACCATGACCGAGCGCAAGAACGGGCTCACTTATGCAGATTCGGGCGTCGATATCGATGCCGGAAACCGTCTGGTCGATCTGATCAAGCCCATGGTGCGCGCAACCGCCCGCGCCGGCGCGGATGCCGAGATCGGTGGCTTTGGCGGCCTGTTCGACCTCAAGGCCGCCGGATTCAAGGATCCGGTGCTGGTCGCCGCGACCGACGGCGTCGGCACCAAGGTGAAGATCGCGATCGAGACCGGGCTGCATGGCGGTATCGGCATCGACCTGGTCGCCATGTCGGTCAACGATCTCGTCGTGCAGGGCGCCGAGCCGCTGTTCTTCCTCGACTATTTTGCCTGCGGCAAGCTCGACCCGGAGGCGACGGCCTCGATCGTCGCCGGCGTCGCCGAAGGTTGCCGGGAATCCGGCTGCGCGCTGATCGGCGGTGAGACCGCGGAAATGCCGGGCCTCTACAAGGACGGCGACTACGATCTTGCCGGTTTCGCGGTCGGCGCCGCCGAGCGCGGCACGCTGCTGCCGTCGCCGGACATCGCGGCCGGCGACGTGGTCCTCGGCCTCGCTTCATCCGGCGTGCATTCCAACGGCTACTCCCTGGTGCGCAAGATCGTCGCCCAGTCCGGCCTCGGCTTCGATGCGCCGGCACCGTTCGCGCCGGTCCTGACTCTCGGCGCGGCGCTGCTGACGCCGACCCGGCTCTATGTGAAGTCGTGCCTTCGCGCCATCCGCGAGACCGGTGCGGTCAAGGGGCTTGCGCACATCACGGGCGGCGGCTTCACCGACAATATTCCGCGCGTGCTGCCGAAGCATCTCGGCGTCTCGATTGATCTGACGGGCCTGCCGGTGCTGCCGGTCTTCAAATGGCTGGCGGAGCAGGGCGGCATTGCCGAGCGCGAGCTCTTGCGCACCTTCAATTGCGGGATCGGCATGATCGCGATCGTCAAGGCCGAGGCCGTCGATGCCGTCATCGAGGTGTTCACCGCCAATGGTGAGCACGTTGCCCGGCTCGGCGAGGTCGTTGCCGCCGCGGGCGATGAGCGCGTGATTTACACCGGCGCCCTCGATCTGGCCCTGTGAGACGAGTGAGCCGATGAAGCGCCGCGTCGCCATCCTGATCTCGGGCCGTGGGTCGAACATGGCCGCGCTGATCCACGCGGCGGCGCAGCCGGATTTTCCGGCCGAGGTCGCCATCGTGATCTCCAACCGAGCCGATGCGGCCGGACTGCAGAAAGCGCAGGAGAACGGCGTCGCGATCGAAATTATCGAGAGCAAGCCGTTCGGCAAGGACCGCGCGGGGTTCGAAGCCAGATTGCAGCAGGCGCTCGATGCACGCGGCATCGAGATCATCTGCCTGGCCGGTTTCATGCGCCTGTTCACGGCGGAGTTCGTGCAGCGCTGGTACGGAAGGATGCTCAACATTCATCCGTCGCTGCTGCCATCATTCCCCGGCCTCGATCCGCACGGCCAGGCGCTGCGTGCCGGCGTCAAGCTGTCAGGCGCCACCGTGCATTTCGTCATTCCGGAGACGGATGCAGGTCCGATCGTGATGCAGGGCGCGGTCGTGGTCCGGGACGACGATACGCCGGACACGCTGTCGACGCGCATTCTCGGCGTCGAGCATCGCATCTATCCCGAGGCGCTGAAGCTGCTGGCCAAGGGCCTGGTGCGGCTCGAAGGCGATCTCTGCCGGACGTCGTCCGTGGTGCAGGCCGATCACGCGCTGATCTGGCCCGTCGTCCGTTAGCTGTCGCCGGACGAAAAAAATCCCCGGCGGGGCCGGGGCACATCAAGGCTGACGAAGTCTGATCATCCGCGGCAAGCGAGCGTGACGCGGAACTCGTGAGTTGGCTTTCGAACGCGCGCTGTGGCGCCCTCCGCCGGGACGATGCTCACGAGAGCTTCAGGTTCTCTGCCGACGTCTTGCCGCGGCTCTCCACCAGATCATATTCGATCGTCTGGTTCTCGTTGAGCGTGGTCAGTCCAGCACGCTCCACGGCCGAGATATGGACGAACACGTCCTTGTCTCCGCCAGCCGGTTTGATGAAGCCATATCCCTTGGTCGGGTTGAACCACTTCACGCTGCCCTTGTAGGTCGGCATCGCTGTCTCCTCGTCTAGACGAAAAAAAGACGCGGCCACGCTCACGCGTGCCACGCCACAAACGGGCTTCCGGGGATCTGCTCAATTTCCGAAGTCGCGAAACGCACAGTCGAACGGCCAATCCGATTGTACTGAAGATTGCAACACGATTTTCCGCCGATATCAAGTTTGGCGGACCGATGAGAACGCGTCGCGACGTCACGTCACCGGCTGCTGCTGCACTGCATGGCTTGTGGCGCTGGAACCACAAATCCTTGCGGTGCAGCCGCGGCATGGTCAATCTCATTGACCGTAATCGGGAACTGCGGACAAATCGACGCGGCAATATTGAGGCGAATTCGAGCGGGCGGCGAACGGGGCATCGATGCGCGGGGCATCTCAGGCCAAGCGGGGCAGGCGACAGTGCACCCGTGTACCCGGGGCGGCGCTGCTGGCCATCGTCGCCTTCGGTATGGCCGTCGCGTCTTCGCCGTGCGCCGCGCAGGCCAGCCTGCCGAGCATAGCCGCTAGCCCGACACCAACGCCGAGCCCACTGCCCAGTCCTGCACCGGGCGCGATCAGCTCCGAACGCTCGTCCGGCCAAACCGTGCTCGATCTCGGCTCGAGCTTCCTCGAACGGCTCGGCACCCAGGCCACGCAGGGCGTCACCCGGCTGCAGCGGAGCAATCCGGGGGGCGGTGGTGCGCCGGAGGCTTCGGAACAGCCTCGGTTCCGGACTTGGGGCGAGACGTATGGCGTGACGGTCCGCAGCAATGCGCAAGGCGACTTCGTTGGCGACAAGAGGACGACTTGGGGCGGTGTCGCCGGTATCGGCATGCGCCTCGCGCCGGGCGTGAACGTCGGACTATCCGTTGACCAGAGCCGGACCAGGGTCGATGTGCCGCTGGCGCTGCAATCGGCGACGCTCGATCTCACACAGTTCGGGTTCAACGCCTCGGTCGACCGGGGACCCTGGACCTGGGCGATCGCGATCGTCCATGGCTTCGGCGGGATCAATGCGCGGCGCGACACCAGCCTCGGTGCGGCGACGTCGGTCTACGGCGCCCACATCACGGGCGTGCTGAGCGAGCTCGACTACTACTGGAGCATCGGTGAGAGCCGGATCGTTCCGAAGCTCGCCTTCGAATACACCCGCGCCACGACCGCGGCATTCCAGGAATCGGGCGGGCTCGATCCGCTGTCGGTCAGCGGCACGTCGCTGGAGCGCGCCCGCGTTCTCGTCGGCGCCGAATTCGGCCGCTACTTCATCGTCGACGGCAGGGTCCTCGACGTCTCGGCCTATGGCAAGCTCGTCGACAATTTCAGCCAGAATCTCGGCGCGGTGACCGTGAGCCTCGGTCCGCAGAGCATCACGCTGCAGGGCCTTGGCGAGGGCCGTTACGGCGCCGACGCCGGCGCGGCACTGTCGCTATCCCTGAACCGAACGTCACGCCTCTATCTGAACTACGATGCGAAGCTGCGTTCGGCGCTGCAGTCGCATCAGGGGACGCTCGGCGTCGAGTTGAAGTGGTAAGTCGTCAGACCGGTTTCGGCGCGACGTAGCCGCCGAAGCCGACGACATCCCGCGCGGACGCCATCAGAGGCACGAGCTCCAGCGGATGGATGAACTCGTCCCGGAAGCAGGCATGGACCTTCGGATCGAAGATGCGCTTCAGCCAGTCGATGACGACCTTGTGCCGGTCGGAGTTGCGAAACTCCTTGTGATAGGTCAGCCACAGATCCATGTGGTAGTTGATGCCGAGATCGACCGGAACGAGCGGCGCCCCGAGCGCGACCGCCGATGTCGGCAGGAAGCCGATGCCGGCGCCGCGCTCGACCGCGTAGAGCACGGCAACGCTGGAATTGGTGGAGATGCCGACGATGCCCTCGAGCGACTCCAAGCCGAGGATGCGCGCATAGCCCGTCTCGTCGAGCTGCACGCCGTGCTGCTTGATGATGCGGTGGTTCTTGAGATCCGCCAGCGATGTCGGCAATCCATGCGCGTCGCGATAGGCTTCCGACACGAAGCCGTAGATGTGCAGACGGCCGAGCTTCACAACGATCACGTCGGGGTTGGTCGGCCGTTCGAACTGAATCGAGATGTCAGCCTCCAGCCGCGACACGTCGGCCTGCTGCATCGCGCAGCTCAGATCGACCGTGATCCTGCGATAGGTCTTCTGGAAATCGATCAGTCGCGGCAGGATCCAGAAATTGCCGGGGCCTTCGGTCACGGCGACGCGCACCGATCCCTGAGTGTCGGTCGACAGCGAGGCGCGCCGGAAGATGTTGAAGCTCAGCCGCTCCATCTGCTCGACGTCGAACAGCAACGATCGTCCCTCGTCGCTGAGCGACAGGCCGGATTGATCACGGATGAAGAGCTTGAATCCGAGCTCGTCCTCGAGCCGGTCGATCTTGCGCATCAGGGTTGTGCCGGTCAGTCCGAGAACATCCGCCGCGTTTCGGAAGCTGCGGTGACGCGTACAAAGCAGAAATGCTCTCAAATCCTCCCATGAAGGGTTAAGCGTTTCGTCAGACTTCCTGTGCTGCGTGGATGCAGCACCCCGATGCAAATGTTGCCGCATACACTCCAGCCCCGACAAGTATGATGACGTTATCAAAGCCAAGCTGGAAACATAGATGCAGAACCTGCACCGCGGAAGCACAGAATTCACGCTGCGACATCAGCTCGACGCGCTGCCGCGGACGGATCGGGTCACGGCTCAGGCGGTCACGCTCGATCGGCTCGGCGAGCTCGCGGCGCTCGCACGCCGGGAAATACCGGGCGTTCGTGCCTCGGAACACGAACTTGCGGAGTTCTTGCGGCACGATCCGGACTCGATCTTCGCGCTCTACCGCGGCAGGAACTTGCTCGGCGGCATCGCCTTCCTCTATCTCAACTGCTCAGGCCTCGATGCGTTGCTCCTGGATGAGTTCAATTTGAATGATCCGCCGCGCAGATTTCTGGCGCGACCGGACGAAGACGTAGCTGCCATCTATGTCTGGGCGCTCGTGGCGCAAGGGCGAGGAGCAATCGGCCTCGGCAACGTCGCGCAGGCGCTGCGAGGCGCGAGATTTCGCGCCGCCGACTACTACGCACAACCGTCGAGTCCGGAAGGGCGCGCGTTTCTCGGCGCACTCGGCTTCACGCCGGTTCCAAGCTTTCAGCCCGATCTCTGGTGGTATCAGCGGCCGTGGAACCGGCTGCCCGAGATGATCGCGCCTTCGATCCAGTCGATCACGAGTTTCGGACAAGGGAGCATTGCGGATGCAAAGCATTAGTTCGGCCAGGGCGGCAAAGACAAATCCGCGCGCGATCACGGTGCGCATCGCGCGTGATCCGAATGACCTCATGCTCGTCACGGCGATCCGCTCGGCGGTCTACCTGACCGAGCAGGATTGTCCGATGGAAGAGGAGTTCGACGGCAACGATCTGGTTGCAGCCCACTTCCTCGGTTTCGTCGGCAACGAGCCGGCTGGATGCGTGCGCGTGCGCTTCTTCGGCGACTTCGCCAAGGTCGAGCGGCTCGCGGTGCGCCATCAGTACAGGCGCTCGCGACTGTCGTTCAAGCTGGTTCGCGAGGCGCTCGACTATTGCAGGCGCAAGGGCTTCAAGAAGGCCTATGGCCACGCGCAGGATCGTCTCGTCGATTTCTGGGCGCATTTCGGCGCCAAGCCGCTCGGCCATAATCGCAAGCTCACCTTCTCGGATTTCTCATACACTGAGATGGTGCTGGACCTTGAGCCGTGCGACGACGCGATCACGCTCGACAGCGATCCCTACATGATCATTCGTCCGGAAGGGGACTGGGACCGGCCGGGCGTGCTCGATCTCTCGGCCGGCCGGCCGGCGTCCTCGCCCTTGCGCGACTTCGCCGCAGCGAGACAGTGATGTCGAGCCGAGATCTGTTCGGTGCCACCGAGGTGGATCCGCCGGTTCTCGTCTGCGCCGATCTGCAATGCGAATATCTCGCCGAGGGACGCAGGCATCTGATCGCCGATGGCGATGTCGTCACGGCGCGGTGCCGGCAGTTGATCGCGCTCTGGCGCGACAACCTTTGGCCGGTCGTCCATCTCAAGCGGATCGCACAGGCGGCCTGGTTCAATCCGGCCTCCAACCTGACGAACTGGCTTCCGGACTTCAAGCCGACCCCAGGGGAGCTTGCGTTCGAGCATCCACTGCCGTCGGCCTATAGCTCGGCTCGGTTCGCCGAGTACATGGCGAACATGCGCAGCATGCGCTGCGTGCTGCTCGGCTTCTCGCTGGACGAGACGATCCTCTCGACGGTGGTGGACGGTTTTCACCGCAGCCACCGCTATCAGGTGATCGGAGACGCCGTCGCATGCCGGCAGGCTTGTGCCGGCGACGCTGCGTTGTACAAGCTGGTTGTAACCAAGGTGATTGGCAATTTTGCCGGCGTCCTCGACAGTGCCGAGCTTATCGGCGCCGGCGGCCGGCTCGCGGTGTGACCGCGGCGGATATTGGCGGTATCATCCTGAGGCGAGTCGTTCGGCCAGATCGATAATCATACGGCGATCGGCCGGATCGCTGATCTTGTTGAACGCGACGACGAGGCGAAGGGCCTCGACGACGTGCAGGTCGACCGGATTCTCGCTGAGCAGCCGCAGCAGCTTCTGTTCCGGCGGTTCGCAATCGTCTTTGCTCACGCGGCAGCTCCAGGACCGAGACCACGACATGACCCGAGAGGAAGAGCTCAAAGAGCTGGCGAGCAGCCTCCAGGCGGCCATCGCGAAAGCGCGCCAGCTCAATCTGCCGACCAGCGCCTACATTCTTTCGATGGCTCTGGTTGAGGTGTCTCAGACAATCGAGGCGGAGTTGAGGGGGCAGACCAGCGCCGAATGATGGGCAGCATTATGGGCGGCCGTGCCGCCTGCTGCAATCAACTGGGCAAACTCCGGAAGACGTAGCCGGCCATAGCCGCTGCGATGCCCGTCAGGGCCGGTCGACCCGGACGACGCGGCCCTTCTCGATGGCGAGCGCGAGCTTGCCGTGCTTCAGCGCCAGCGCGGCCTCGCCGAACAGCTCGCGGCGCCAGCCCTGCAGCGCAGCAACGTCGGCATTGTCGTCGGCGGCGATCTGCTCGAGATCGTCGACGGTGGCGATGACCTTGCTCGCCACGGCATGGCGCTCCGAGGTCATGCGCAGAAGGACCTTGAGCAACTCGACGATCGCAGCGCCATTGGAGTTGTTGCGCGGCTTTTCCAGCTTGGGCAGGGCGGCGAGATCGCGCGCCAGCCCGCGCTGCACGGCGGCGACGATGTCGGAGCCCCATCTTGAGCGCTCGAAGCCCTTGGGCAGCGAGCGCAGATTGCCGAGCTTCTCGATCGTTGTCGGGGCATGGGTGGCGATGTCGCCGACCGCGTCGTCCTTCATCACGCGGCTGCGCGGCACGTCGCGGCTCTGCGCCTCCTGCTCGCGCCAGGCCGCGACCTCGATCAGCACCGCGAGCTCCTTCGGCTTGCGGACCCGCGTCTTCAGCCGCTCCCAGGCGCGCTCGGGATGGAAGTCGTAAGTCTTCGGCGAGGTCAGGATCTCCATCTCCTCGCTGACCCAGTCGCTCCGCCCGCGCTTCTTCAGGTCGGCATCGAGCGCGGCAAACACGTCGCGCAGATGGGTGACATCGGCCTCGGCGTAATGCGCCTGCTCCTTGGTCAGCGGCCGCCGCGACCAGTCGGTGAAGCGGTGGGTCTTGTCGGGGCGGTGGCCGGTGATGCGCTCGACCAGCTGGTCGTAGGCGATGCTGTCACCGTATCCCAGCACCATCGCGGCGACCTGGGTGTCGAAGATCGGGTGCGGCACGATGCCGGCGCGGTGCCAGATGATCTCGATGTCCTGGCGGGCGGCGTGGAAGACCTTCAGGACCTTCTCGTTCGCCATCAGCTCGAAGAAGGCTTTGAGATCGATGCCCTCGGCAAGGGCGTCGATCACCACGGCCTCGTCCGGGCTCGCCATCTGCACGACGCAGAGCAGGGGGTAGTAGGTGGTCTCCCGCAGGAACTCGGTATCGACGGTGACGACCGGGTGCTGGGCGAGGCGGGCGCAGGCGGCCGCGAGGTCCGCGGTGGTGGTGATCAAGTCCATGAACGATCCATGACGAGGCACTTACGCCGTCGTCCGAAAACGCTGACAAGTCAAGGGTGTCGGCAAAGGGGAAGGAACGAAATTCGTCTTCGCTTGTCGGCCCAAACCGCCCGGAACGCAAGCGCTCCGGTGTCAGCTGATCGCTCTATGGTTGACGATGGGCGGTCCGGGGTGGCCTCAGTGATGCCGGACGCGGCCCGACGGCCGCCGCGCCGAGGGCACGGCGAGCACGATCAGGCACAAGGCGATCATCGCCAGACCCATGAATTCGAACACCAGCGCGTCCACGTGCGCGACCTCCCGACTTGTTGCTTCAACTTGTCGGGGCTGCGTTGATCGTTTCTTAAGGACCCGGGCGTGACGCCGGCCATGGTGGACGCGAGGTTAAGGCAGGGAGCTTGCCGTTTACGTGCCGCAGAACGTCTGCAGCACGCGTTCCTGGGGCTGCGGCGGCTCGGCATAGGCGGCCTGGTCCGGCTGGTCGTCGTACGGCCGGGCCAGCACCGCATGAAGCTCCTCGAACGGCGCGTAGTCGTCGTTCTCGACCGCCGCGGTGATGACCGCCTCGATGCGGTGGTTGCGCGGGATGAAGGCCGGATTGACCTTGCGCATGGCCTCGCCCCGCTCCGCCGCCGTCTGCGGTTCCTCCGCGAGGCGCCGGCGCCAGCGCTGAGCCCATTCGTCGAAGTCCGTGGGATCCTCGAACAGGGCGCGGACCTCGCTGAGATCGCCGCTGCCGGCGGCGTCGCTGAGACGGCGGAACGTCAGCGTGAAATCGGCTCGGGCCGCCGCCATCGCATCGAACAATGCCTGCGCCAGCGGCTGGTCGCCCTCGCGTTGCATGAACAGGCCGAGCTTGCGGCGCAGCCCCGCCTGGTGCGCGTCGGTGAACTGGGCGGCAAAGCCGTCGAGCGCGGCTTCGGCCTCCTTGATCGCCTGGTCCTTGTCGTCGCCGAACAGCGGCAGCAGGCATTCGGCGAGCCGGGTCAGGTTCCACATCGCGATGCGCGGCTGGTTGGCGAAGGCGTAGCGGCCGAACTCGTCGATCGAGGAGAACACCTGCTTCGGGTCGTAGCCGTCCATGAAGGCGCAGGGGCCGTAATCGATGGTCTCGCCGGACACCGAAGTGTTGTCGGTGTTCATGACACCGTGGATGAAGCCGATTAGCAGCCAGTCCGCGATCAGCCGCGCCTGCCGCGTGATCACGGCGTCGAGCAGAGCGTGGTAGGGCCGCTCGGTTCCGGCGAGGTCCGGATAATGCCGGCTGATGACGTGGTCGGCGAGCCGGCGCACGGCGTCGGTGTCCTGGCGCGCGGCGAAATACTGGAACGTGCCGACCCGGATGTGGCTGGTGGCGACCCGTGTGAGCACCGCGCCGGGCAGCGCCGTGCCGCGATAGACCTGCTCGCCGGTGACGACCGCCGCCAGCGACCGGGTGGTCGGGATGCCGAGCGCCGCCATCGCCTCGCTGACGATGTATTCGCGCAGCACCGGCCCCAGCGCGGCACGGCCATCGCCGCGGCGCGAGAACGGGGTCGGCCCGGAGCCCTTGAGCTGGATGTCGCGGCGGACGCCGTTGCGGTCGACCACCTCGCCAAGCAGGATCGCCCGGCCGTCGCCGAGCTGCGGCACGAAATGCCCGAACTGGTGGCCGGCATAGGCCATCGCGATCGGCTCGGCCCCCTCGGGCACGGTCTTGCCGGCCAGGATCTCGGCGCCCTCCGGCGTCTCCAGCTCGGCCGGGTTCAGCCCGAGCTCCGCGGCGAGAGGCCGGTTCAGCTTGATGAGACGAGGCGCTGCGACGGGGGTCGGCGCCACCCGGGCAAAGAAATTGTCCGGCAGCGTGGCGTAGGAGTTCTGGAAGGGGAAATGCACGGTCATACCTTCCAAGATAGGCGCGAGGAGGCCGCTTTTCGAGCCCAAACGGCCGCCAGATGAGCGTTTCAGCACCAGCTCAATTCGGCGGCAGCGCGCCTGGTTGCATCGGTGGCTCGAGCGAGGCGGCCTTTTCCCCGCTGCGAGGCGGAAAAGGAGCCGTTCCTGCGGTTGCCGCGCCGGGGCGGCTCGGCTAAACCCTGCGCGCATTCGGAGCGCGCCTTTAAGGGCTGCGCCGATTCCTTCTCCTCACGACGACCATTCAGGACGACCATGCATCGCTACCGGACCCACACCTGCGGCGCGCTCCGCGAGAGCAACATCGGAGAGACGGTCCGGCTGTCCGGCTGGTGCCATCGCATCCGCGACCATGGCGGCGTCCTGTTCGTCGACCTGCGCGACCATTACGGCATCACCCAATGCGTGGTCGATCCGGACTCGCCGGCGTTCAGCCTGGCCGAGAAGCTGCGCTCGGAATGGGTCGTGCGCATGGAGGGCAAGGTGCGCCGCCGCCCGGCCGGCGCCGACAACAAGAGCACCGACAATGATGATCTGCCGACCGGCAAGATCGAGCTCTACGTGTCCGACATCGAGGTGCTCGGCCCCGCGGACGAGCTGCCGCTGCCGGTGTTCGGCGAGCAGGAGTACCCCGAGGACATCCGGCTGAAATACCGCTTCCTCGACCTGCGTCGCGAGAAGCTGCACCAGAACATCATGACGCGGGGCGCGATCATCGATTCGATGCGCCGGCGCATGAAGGAGCAGGGCTTCTTCGAATTCCAGACGCCGATCCTGACCGCGTCGTCGCCGGAGGGCGCGCGCGACTTCCTGGTGCCGTCGCGCATCCATCCCGGCAAGTTCTACGCACTGCCGCAGGCGCCGCAGCAGTACAAGCAGCTGCTGATGATGTCGGGCTTCGATCGCTACTTCCAGATCGCGCCGTGCTTCCGCGACGAGGATCCGCGCGCCGACCGCCTGCCGGGCGAGTTCTACCAGCTCGACGTCGAGATGAGCTTCGTCGAGCAGGAGGATGTGTTCGCGGCGATGGAGCCGGTCATCACCGGGGTGTTCGAGGACTTCGCCAAGGGCAAGCCGGTGACCAAGGGTTGGCCGCGCATCCCGTTCGCCGAGGCGATCCGCAAATACGGCTCCGACAAGCCTGATCTGCGCAACCCGATCGAGATGGCCGACGTTTCCGAGCACTTCCGCGGCTCCGGCTTCAAGGTGTTCGCGCGCATGCTCGAGGACCCCAAGAACCAGGTCTGGGCGATCCCGGCGCCATCCGGCGGCAGCCGCGCCTTCTGCGACCGCATGAACTCGTGGGCGCAGGGCGAGGGCCAGCCCGGCCTCGGCTACATCATGTGGCGCGAGGGCGGCGAGGGCGCAGGTCCCCTGGCGAACAACATCGGTCCGGAGCGCACGGCTGCGATCCGCAGCCAGCTCGGCACCAAGGAGGGCGACGCTGCCTTCTTCGTCGCCGGCGATCCCGACAAGTTCTGGAAGTTCGCAGGCCTCGCCCGCAACAAGGTCTCGGACGAGCTGAACCTCGCCGACAAGGATCAGTTCAAGCTGGCCTGGATCGTCGACTTCCCGATGTACGAGTACAATGAGGACGACAAGAAGGTCGACTTCTCGCACAACCCGTTCTCCATGCCGCAGGGCGGCCTCGAGGCGCTGCAGACGCAGGACCCGCTGACCATCAAGGCGTTCCAGTACGACATCACCTGCAACGGCTACGAGATCGCCTCCGGCGGCATCCGCAACCACAAGCCGGCGGCGATGGTGAAGGCGTTCGAGATCGCAGGTTACGGCGAGCAGGAGGTGGTCGACCGCTTCGGCGGCATGTACCGCGCCTTCCAGTATGGCGCCCCGCCGCATGGCGGCATGGCCGCCGGTGTCGACCGCATCGTGATGCTGCTCTGCGGCACCACCAACCTGCGCGAGATCTCGCTGTTCCCGATGAACCAGCAGGCCATGGACCTGCTGATGGGCGCGCCGTCGGAAGCCAGCACGAAGCAGCTGCGCGAGCTGCACATCAAGACCAACCTGCCGAACAAGTAGTTCGGCGGACTGAGGTTGATGCTCGAATCTTCGTCATTGCGAGCGCAGCGAAGCAATCCGGGGTGGCACGAGGACTCTGGATTGCTTCGTCGCCTGCGGCTCCTCGCAATGACGATCGTGTGGGGATCGCAGAGCGGTCGTCACGGGTCGCGCATCGTTCACGCGGCCGAACGGCCCGGCAGCATCCGTGTCAGGACGCCGTCGCGGCGGACGACGTGATGAAACAGCGCGGCCGCGACGTGCAGGGCCACCACGATCCACGCGATCCATTTGCCGACGACATGGTGGATTGCGTCGACCGGCGGCTCGAACGCCTCCCAGGTGATCCCCCAGCGCGTCTCGATCCAGCCGAATAGCGCCGTCTCACGGAAGTTCGGCAGCGCGAACGCTCCGAAGTCGGTGGCGGCATCGGTGCCGATATAGCCGGTCAGCGGCATCAGGATCAGCAGCACGTACAATCCCCAATGCGCGGCGTGCGCGAGCCACGCCTCGGCATGTGATGCATGCGGCTGATCGGGCTGAACGTTGACGAGCCGCCACAGCAGGCGAGGCAGGACGGACAGGCCGACGATCATGCCCAGCACCCAATGGACGTTGAGCACGGGCAAGGCGTCCGGGGAAGTGTCATCCATGAACCAGATGACATAGTACACGACGGCATAGGCCGCGATGAAGGCCGCGGCGCCGGTCCAGTGGAAGAGCTTGGCGATCGCACCGAACTCCATCGTCGTATTCTTCCATGGCATCACGAACCTCTTCCCACCGCTATGAGCTGCGATCTGCTGCTATCGCCAAAATCGGCAGCGAGCCAGCGATGGGCCGGCGGGTCAGGACGCTTCTCCCGTCAATTCAGTCTCACCTCGTCGTTATCGGATGCTGAGCTGCGGCATGTCGTCGCCGGTGACTCGAGACTGCGGCGCAAGATGACCCAGCCTTGAAGGCGTCGCCCGGCATTTGATGGTCTCGCGTTAATGCTGGTTAAGACTGCGAACAACTTCGTCCGGGCATCCCGATGGCGTCCAGGCGGCTCCGGAGACGCCTCGCGCATCGCGCTGAGCTCTTTGACCGGCCGGTGAAGCCGGTCGCCATGCCCCGCGGCAAACTGTTGATTCTGAGAACTAATCGTTCGTGCCGCCTGTTAGTTCGGCGGGTTGCGCGACACGGCGCGAAACACGATCGAGCAGTGCGCCCCGCTATGAGTTCCAGGCGACCGCGATCGGCCGAATGGATATTGCGGTGTCATGCAACCTGTCCTTAATAGGAAGCCTGTCTGACTCATGGTGTGAACTTAGCCAACCAATCACAAGAAGACGGATAGTTCAAAATGACCGTTCGCTGGTGTGCGCTCCTTCTCGGAACCTGCTTCTTCGTCCCTGCCGCCTCCGCTGCTCCCATTTCCCCCGATGTCGTTCGTGATCTCGCCGCCCGCGTCGGTCCGGTCGTCGGCCAGGCCGCGACGTGCCGCGAGATCGCCCAGGGGCGCGTCCAGACCATCATCGATCAGTTCAGCGAAGTGATCCGCCAGGGCTCTTCGAACGGCGGCGAGCGCGATGGGCTCATTCGCACCTTCAACAGCTACATCGCCGAGGGCCGCGGCCGGGTCGCGTCCTCGCAGGTGAGCTGTCAGACCGCAGAACGCCAATTGGCGGAGCTGGAGCGGTCGCTCAGCCAGCAGCAGTCGGCGGCTCCGTCGCTGTCCTTCGCGCTGGCGCCCTCGACCGCAGCCGCGTCGACGCAGCCCACGGCCAACCTGCCGCCTCCGCTTCCGCACGGCGTCAGCGACACCGAGATCCGGTTCGGCACCGTCATCCCGTTCTCCGGAGTCCGCAAGGAGTCCGCGCGCCAGATGAAGCTCGGCATCGAGACCGCCTTCAATCGCGCCAACGACGCCGGCGGGATCAACGGCCGCAAGCTGCGGCTGATCGCGGCCGACGACGGCTATGATCCCACGCGGACGCTGGGTGCGATGACGCAGCTCTACGAGAAGGACCAGGTGTTCGGCTATATCGGCAACATGGGCACCGCCAACAACGCGGTGGCGATCCCCTACGCGCTGGAGCGCCGCGCGCTGTTCTTCGCGCCCTACAGCGGCTCCGCCGTCGTCCGCCGCGATCCGCCCGACCGCTACGTCTTCAACTATCGTGCGAGCTATGCGGAAGAGACCGCGGCGATCGTGCGCTACCTGATGAAGGTCAAGCGCATCCCGGCGAAGCAGATCGCCGTATTCGCGCAGAACGACGCCTATGGCGACGACGGCGCCAACGGCGTCGCCAAGGCATTCCGCGCGCTCGGCATCACCGATCCGATCATCCGCTATGGCTTCCCGCGCGGCTCGCTCGACGTCGACGAGGCCGTCGGAAAGCTGAAGGCGCAGACCAAGCCACCGATCAAGGCCGTGATCATGATCGCGACCGACCGCGCGGCGGCGAAATTCATCGAGAAGACCCACGAGGCGGTTCCGGGGCTGATCTACGCCAACATCTCGGCGGTCGGATCGTCGTCGCTCGCCGCCGAGCTGAAGCTGCTCGGCTCGAAATATACCAACGGCGTCATCGTCACGCAGGGCGTTCCATCGGTCGCCGGCTTTTCGAGCCTGGTGCTCGACTACAAGACCGCGCTGGAAAAGTACTTCCCCGGCGAGGCGCCGGACTACACCTCGCTCGAGGGCTTCATCTCGGCGAGCATCCTGATCCAGGCGCTGAAGCAGACAACGCCGCTCGAGACCGAACGACTGGTCGACACGCTGGAGTCGATGCAGAGCATCGACCTCGGGCTCGGCAGCAAGCTCTCCTTCGGACGCGCCGAGCACCAGGCCTCGCACAAGATCTGGGGCACCGCGCTCGACGAGACCGGCACCTACCAGGCGATCGAGCTGGAATGACGGGCGGGGGCGGCACGACGCAGCCGAGCTTGTCGTCCCCCGTCAGCGCCGCAGTGCAAACGACGTCCCCCCGGCCGGCTTGCGGCCGGCCGGGCGACACGGATCCGACCTCGAGACCATGGTGAGCCGGAACTGTTCGACGGATACTTCATTGACTTGCAGGCGCAACAACCGTGAGCGACCGCAATGTCCATGCGAACACAGATTTCGGCGATGGTCTTCATGATGGTTCAGGCCGTGCTGTTCGGTGCGGGAGTTCTGACGATTCTTCTCACGCCGCTCGGCAATCACGCGATGCTCGCAATGCCGGTCATGATTGCCCTGAGCGTGGTGCTGTCAGCCATTGTCTCGTGGCAGATCGCACCGCGGCTGCGCGCGCGATATTGGCGCCGGCGTGGAATCAACCACGACCTGATCTCGGGCTGACGCCAGAGAGCAACCGGCGACCGCCCTGGCTCAGCACTTCAGCTCGCTTCTGCGTCCGGCTGTCATTTGCTTTGCGGCGCAGCATCGAAAGAGCAGGTGTCGTTCGAACCAACGCTGACCCGCACGGTTAGACAGCCTTCTCTTGGAGGATGAACCATGCGCGTTCCGACAGCAGCGACCGTCCTATTGATATCCTCTTGTCTCCTCTCCGCGGGAGCGTCCGCTCAGCAGGCCGACAGCACGGCGGGAACCGGCCAAACCCAGGCCGTTCCGGTGCAGCCGGAACGTACGCCCCAGCAGTCGGACCGGGCTCGTGAACGCGAGCGCCAGAGTGCCGAAGACACGCGGGTGAACCGCGACTGGACGGCACAGCAGCGCGACGACGACCGCATGGGCATGGATCGCATGGACATGGATCGGATGCGCCAGCACCGCATGGGCCGGATGATGGATCAGGACATGGATCATCGCACCACGGGCCGAAACGCGCGAATGCAGCGCGATGATGACGACATGGATCGTCGCGCGCGCAGCTCCGAGGGGGATCGGCCCTACCGGCGCGTCAAGATCTGCTACGAATACGAGAATGGCGACGAGCTCTGCCGCTATCGCGACTAGCCCGGCAGGGGTGGCCGCAAAGCGGCGTCGGCTCGTGTGCGCGGGCACGGCCACGCCGGCACGCCGCGGCAACGTGTATGCAACGTGACTTGGCGCCCAACGTGACTTGGCGCCAATGCCAGCCTGGTCGTCAGCTCGTGCGCCGCGCCAGCAACAGCGCGCCACCGAGGCCGCACATGACGGCGCCGGACGCCTGCCGCATCCGCATCACGAGGCTCGGCCGGCTGACGAGACGATGCCGCGCCTTGGCGGCCCAGACCGTCACGACCAGGTCGACGCTGGTGTTGAGCGCCACGGAGATCAGCCCGAGCACGACGAACTGCGCGCCGATATGCCCTGCGGGGTCGAGGAATTGCGGGATGAAGGCGAGGAAGAACGCCGCCGTCTTCGGGTTCAGCGCCTCGACGATGATGCCCTCGCGAAACGCGCGCCGGCTGCCGGTCGTCGTTACTTCGGTCGGTTCTGCGCCCCAGGCCTCACGCCAGGTCTTGATGCCGAGCCAGATGAGATAGAAAGCACCGGCGATCTTCAGTGCGGTGAACGCTTCCGCGCTCGCCATCATCAGCGCCGATAGCCCGAGTCCACCGGCGAACACGTGCACGAGGCCACCGAGCCCGAGCCCCACGCTGGACGCCAGCCCCTCGCTCTGCCCGCCGGCCAGCGTGCGCGCCACGATGTAGAAGATGCCCGGCCCTGGCGTCAGCGCGACGACCAGCGCGGCGGAAAGGAAAAAAAGGAAGGTCGGGACGTCGGGCATCGGATTTCTTTGTTGGGTGAGGGGAGATGTGTAGGGCAATCCTTCGGACGTAGCAAAGCGGACTCAGGGCGGCGTGTTTCGAGAGAAAGCTATAGCGGCCCGCCTCCGCTGTCGTCCCGGGCAAGCCGTGCCGCGCGACAGCGCGGTACGGCGCCGACCCGGGACCCAACCGCAGCAGGTTATTGTGAGAAAACGTTTTGAGCGACGAGTGCGCGCCCTCCAACCAAATCCCGTGAGTATGGAGCCCGTTTGGTGCAAGCCCGGCCGGGTTCGCCTGGACGACAGCATTGAGGAAGAACAAGTTCGCATGTCCAGCAATCAATCTACTCCTGACGGATATCTGTTGCCGGGAACGGCGGTCCGTTACGATGGTGTCGAGGATGGTGTCCCTGAATATGGCGTCGTCGTGCACTGTTGGCTGGAGGAAGAGATCGGCGGCTACGATTGTTATGTTGCGTTCTTTGGATCACGGCATCCGGTGGGGAGGCCGGCCCATAGGCCCTACATCTTGCGATACGCGTCGACATCTCTCACGGTTCTCACATGATCGCAGTAGCTACGTTGCACTCTGCCCGACGGGCACTCTTCGCATCTCCGTCATGCGCCAATTGCCCGTCGTGTTAGTTTGTCGCAGCATCGGGGCTTGCACCGTCGGGCAAATCACCTTCACATTTCCGGCCATCCCGCCTCGATGAAGAGGGACGGTTCGCGGTCGTCACGAGACGTGAGGCGGGGAGGCGGTGGCCGCAGTCTGTCGCAACGCGTGTGAGCGCGCGGACGAACGGCGGGTTGCGGGCGGTCAAGTCGCGTGGTCCTGACACCCCGATGCTGGTGTCAAGCTCGCGCCGATGCCTTCCGGCATTGCGCGAATGACGGGGGCAAACAAGCCGGTCCCCGGGGAGAGCGCGAAGCAGCCGAAAAGCCCACCGCGCAGGGAATGCCGGATGATCGGCAGCACCTGTGGTACCTGCCGCCTGCATTTTTTTCGCAGGCGGGCCATGGGTGAGGCCTTCACCCGGCATTCCCTGCGCCCTCTTCGAATGAGAGAGGGCCGAACGACCGGACGAACTCGGGTGGAGAAAGCCGCGAGATCGTGGAGGCGCGGGTTGAGTTCATGCGCATGAATCGGCGACATGGTTAGAGCGGACGTCATGGGTCCCGCGCGGTCCTCACCGTCGGCGCCGATGTCAGCCCATGCGGAATCCCTCCGTCGTCATTCCGGGGCGCGCGCAGCGCGAGCCCGGAATCCATACTCCCGAACAGTAGTTGGTGAAGAATGTCGTGCGTTCAGGCGTCTCGATCCTCGCGCAGAGTCGTGACTATGGACTCCGAGCTCGCGCTGCGCGCGCCCCGGAATGACGGAGGAGAGAGGCGGGTACTCGCTCCTCCTTCCACGTCACGGCTCAAGTTACGGCGCGGTCTGCGCCTCGATCTTGAACTGCGCCAGCGCGCTCGGCGGGTCGATGGCGATGAGCTGGGCGAGCTGCAGGGCCGGGACCTTGGCGCGCGGCGAGAGCTTCAGCGTGAAGGTCTGGTGCGGCCGCTCGACGAAGCGGCTGATGGCATCGACGGCACCGGCGACATCGACGTTGTCGGCCGCGACCTGCGCGCCGATCGCCTTGATGCTGTCGACCAGCGCCTTGCGCGCGGCGTCCCGCGTGATCGCATGACCGCGCGCATAATTGGCGACGAGCACGTCGACCGCGCCGAGATCGCGCAGGGTCAATTCCAGCCCGCTGGCCTCGATCTGCGCCGCGGCCGTCGTCGCCTGCTGCAGGTCGATGGTGAACACGTCGCGCGGCACCTGCGACAGCGACATGCTGGCCGAGGCTGCGATGAGGTTGCTGACCTCGAGCTTGAACGGTTGAAGCGCGAACGCGCCCGAGCTCTCGGTCCAGCCGAGGCCGAGATCGGCGTCGAAGGCGGCGGTGTCGATGCCGGCGACCAGCAGCGGCAGCAAGGCCGGATTGGACGCATCGAGCGGTCCGGCCATCTTGGCGACCAGGTGCGCCTGGGTCGGGATGGGACCGACGAACTGGCCCCAGTCGAGGCTGAAATTGTCGATCTGGACCGGCTTGGTGCTCGCCTTGTAGGACGTCGTCAGCGCCTTCAGCTCGATGCCGCCGATCAGCTTGAACAGCGCCAGGGCTTCGGCCGGACCGGGCTTGGCTCCCGGTACGGCGAATTTGGCGGTGTGGCGCAGCAGGCCGCCCATGTCGAAGCGCTTCACGGCGAAGCGGCCGAGCTTGACCGGTCCGTTCGGGGTCCGGCCGTCGAAGCCCTCGAACGCGACGTCGCCCTTGCCGTCGTCGAGGTCGAACCGCGTCAGCGCGACCTTGACCGGGCCGTCGGGCGTCTCGACCGCCAGGCCTTTGACCTCGACGTTCTTGAACAGGACGCCGTCATAGATGCTGGCCACCTTGTCGATGAGGTCCGGCGTCATGGCGCTCGTTCGCGGCGAGGTCGGCGTCAAGGCGGCGACCAGCGCCGGCAGTTGGATGCGCGACGGCCGCACGCCGAACTGGTCCATCGTGAGGCTGTCGATGTGCATGCGCATGCCGAGATCGGACGTGATCTCGTAGAGGCCTGCCCCGGCGACGCCGCTCAGGCGGACGACACGATCGTCGGTGGCGGACTCGGGCGCGAGCAGAGCGACGATGGCGTTGACGTCGATGTCCTTGGTCACGACGTCGAGCATGCGGCCGCGCACCGTCTCGACCTTGCCGTTCGGCGGTTGCGCCGCGGTGCTGAAGGTGACCTCCTGGATCTTGTAGTTGCCGATGCGGCCGCCCTTGATGTCGTCCACCACCAGCCCGGAATAGCCGAACTCGGTCGGCCCGACCGAGGGGCCGCCTTCCATCGTGCCGGTGACCCGCGGCACCGTGGCCGAGGTGGCGCTGATGGTAGCGAGCTGTTGGGCGAGCGCGCGGGAGGTCTCGAGCATGCCGGCGCCGGCCGGGAGCGCGGCGAACCGCGCCGGGCCGGCATAATCCTTCACCAGCAGTTGCGGCAGCTTGTAGCTCAGCCGGAGCGGCGACGGGCCGGGGATCTGGCCGGCCATGGCGATGTCGCTTATCTCGATGCTGGCGGCCGTGACATGCTCGGAATCAGGCTGGCTCAGCCCGGTCGCGGTGATGGTGCCGAGCGTGACGCTGGCCGGCGGCTGGGCGGCCGATTCGAGCTTGACGTCGGCGATGGTCAACTTGCGGCTCCAGAGGTCGAAGGCGACCTTGCCATGGGTCGCCGTGGCGCCGCTCTGCCGGATCTGGGCAAAGCTGGCCTCGACCTCGCGCTCGGCGCGGCTCTGGGCGTACCAGGGCACGCCGACGAAGCCGGCGACGGCCAGCGCGGCAGCCGTGAGAATTCCGATCAGGATACGGGTCATTTGATGTGCTCCGCCCAAGGCTTAGGCAGCAAGTGATGATGGTCTCAATGAAATCGATGGAGTAGGGATGTGCTTCTGCGAACTGGGGAATCGCTGGCCCGGGATGCCGGCGAACATGGTTTCGGATGTTGCATGAAAGCCGCCCAACGTGCATCACATGCACTTCCACCGGCCGGAAAAACCGACGTCTGACCGAGACTCAAGAGACCAAAAATCCGGGTCGGAAACGCTGGAGCACGTATGTCGTCGTCCTATTCTGAAGATCTTCGTTCCGCAGCCCTGGCCTATCACCGGCTGCCACGGCCGGGCAAGCTGGAGATCCAGGCTACCAAGCCGCTCGCCAACCAGCGCGACCTGGCGCTGGCCTATTCGCCGGGCGTTGCCGCCGCCTGCACCGAGATCGCCAACAGCCCGGCCGAGGCCGCCACGCTGACTGCGCGCGCCAACCTGGTCGCCGTCGTCTCCAACGGTACCGCCGTGCTCGGCCTCGGCAATATTGGCCCGCTGGCGTCCAAGCCGGTGATGGAGGGCAAGGCGGTCCTGTTCAAGAAATTCGCCGGCATCGACGTGTTCGACATCGAGATCGCGGCCGACACGATTGATCGGGTGGTCGAGACGGTCGCGGCACTGGAGCCGACCTTCGGCGGCATCAACCTCGAGGACATCAAGGGACCGGAGTGCTTCGAGATCGAGGCGCGGCTCAAGGAGCGCATGAAGATCCCGGTCTTCCATGACGACCAGCACGGCACCGCGATCATCGTCGGCGCCGCGATCAAGAATGCGCTGTCGCTGGCCGGCAAGCAGCTCTCCGAGGTCAAGATCGTGACGTCGGGCGCCGGCGCCGCCGCGATCGCCTGCCTCAATCTGCTGGTCTCGATGGGTGCGCAGCGCAAGAACATCTGGGTCTGCGACATCGACGGCGTCGTCCATGAGGGCCGCAACACGCTGATGGACCCGTGGAAGGCGGTCTATGCGCAGAAGACCGACAAGCGGACCTTGGCCGAGGTGATCGGCGGCGCCGACATCTTCCTTGGTCTCTCGGCCGGCGGCGTGCTAAAGCCGGAGCTGCTCAAGCAGATGGCCGAGAAGCCGCTGATCATGGCGCTGGCCAATCCCAACCCGGAGATCATGCCGGAGGAGGCGCGCGCGGCGCGGCCGGACGCGATGATCTGCACCGGGCGTTCGGACTTCCCGAACCAAGTCAACAACGTTCTCTGCTTTCCGTTCATCTTCCGCGGCGCGCTCGACGTCGGCGCCACCGCCATCAACGAGGCGATGAAGCAGGCGGCGGTCGACGCGATCGCGCAGCTTGCCCAGGACCCGCCGTCGGACGCGGTCAGCCGCGGCTTCGACACCGGCGAGACGCAGGGTTTTGGTCCGGGCTCGCTGATCCCCTCGCCATTCGATCCGCGCCTGATCCTGCGCATTGCGCCGGCGGTGGCGAAGGCGGCGATGGAGTCCGGCGTCGCGACGCGGCCGATCACCAATTTCGACGAGTACACTGCGCTGCTGGAACGTTTTGCGTTCCGCTCTGGCCTGGTCATGAAGCCGGTGTTCGCCAAGGCGAAGACGCAGCCGGTCCGCGTGATCTATGCCGAGGGCGAGGACGAGCGTGTGCTGCGCGCCACCCAGGTCGTGCTGGAGGAGAAGCTGGCGCGGCCGATCCTGGTCGGTCGTCCCAGCGTGGTCGAGGCCCGCATCAAGCGCTTCGGCCTGTCGATCAAGGCCGGGCGTGATTTCGACCTCGTCAACCCCGAGGACGATCCGCGCTACCGCTCCTATGTGCAGAGCTACATCGAGGTCGCGGGACGGCGCGGCGTGACGCCGGATGCGGCGCGCACGGTGGTGCGCACCAACGCCACCGTGATCGCGGCGCTCGCCGTCGTCAGGGGCGAGGCGGATGCGATGATCTGCGGCGTCGAAGGGCGCTACATGAGCCATCTGCGCCACGTCCGTGAGATCATCGGCTTCATGCCGGGGGTCAGCGACTACGCGGCGCTGGCGCTCACCATCACCAGCAAGGGCGCCTATTTCATCGGCGATACCCAGGTGCGGCCGGATCCCACGGCCGAAGAGCTCGCCGAGATGGCGTCGCTCGCGGCCAACCACGTCACGCGATTCAACATCAAGCCGAAGATTGCCTTCGTCTCGCATTCCGATTTCGGTGGCTACGACACCGAGTCCTCGCGCAAGATGCGGCAGGCGACGGCATTGCTGAAGCAGCATCGTCCCGACCTCGAGGCCGACGGCGAGATGCAGGGCGACACCGCGCTGTCGGCGACTGCGCGCAAGGCGATCCTGCCGCATTCGGATCTCGAAGGCTCGGCCAATGTCCTGATCATGCCGAATCTCGACGCCGCCAACGTCGCCTATCAAATGATCAAGGTGCTGGCGGATGCGGTCCCGGTGGGGCCGATCCTGATCGGCCCGGCGCGCCCGGCGCACATCCTGACGCCGTCGGTGACGGCGCGCGGCATTCTCAATATGACGGCGGTGGCCGCGGTCGAAGCCCAGGAACGGGCGGGGAGGGCGCAGCCGACGCTGTTTGCGTGACGTTGTTGGCGTGATCGAAGTGTGGCGGAATTCGTCCGGTTTCGGTCGTATTCCGCCCGCCTTTATTGTTGAAAAGCGTTCGCGACGTCACATATCCGGCCCGGTGGGCCGGCGACACATCGTTTGAAGTTGATCCGTGAGGGCGAGAATGCCGGGTTTCATTACATTCGGGCGCGTTCTGTTCGCCGTGATCTTCATCTACACGGGCGCGACCAAGCTGTTCGGCATTCCCGCCACCGCCGATCTCATCGCCGCCAAGGTCACGATTCCCACGATGCTCGCGCCCTATGCGGCGCAGCTCGAGGCCGCTGCCAGGATGCCGATGCCGCAGATCCTGGCGATCGCGGCCGGCGCGTTCGAGGTGCTCGCCGGCGTGATGATCGCGCTCAACTTTCTCGGGCGTTTCTTCGCGGCTCTGATGATCGTGTTCGTCGGCGCGACCATCTTCTACTTCCATGACTTCTGGAACCAGGCCCCGCCCGACAACGCCAAGACCCTGATCGACGCGCTGAAGAACCTGTCGATCATCGGCGCGCTGTTCATGATCTTCGGCTACGGCAAGGGCCCGAAGGCACCGGAGCAGAGCGCGTATGGAGACATCTAGAGGGGAGCCTCAAGCGGTGCGTTTCCAGGCGGTCACGCTGACGTCGTGGGCGGGATCGAGCATCAGCTGATTGGCGGGCGTGTAGCCGTGGGCCGTCAGCACCTGCTGCGGCGAACGGTCGGGACCGATGCCGGGAAAGCACGGCACGCCGCCGGGCAGGGAGACGTGGGGCGCGAGCGACAGGAAGAAGGTCTCGTAGCGGTCCATGAACATCTCGAACACGACGGGGCCGCCGATCACCGCCACCGTGCCAGAGCTGACGCCCGCGGCTTCACAGGCGGCTTCGAACGAGGCACCCGCCGGATTCCAAAGGGTGGAGAGCGGCTTTTCCGGATCCGGCGCCAGCCCCGCGACCTTGCCGGTCACGACGATGCGCCGGCGCTTCGGCGAATTCGGCTGGTCCTCATAGGAGTTGCGGCCGTGGACGATCAGATCGGCGCCATCGAGGGCCTGGGAAAAGAATGCGGCGTCGCCGGGAAATTTCAGGGCGGGCGGCATCGCATTGCTCGCGTCGGCCAACATCCCGTCGGCCGACACGATCACGTAACCTTCGAGACGAAGCTTGGTCACTGACGAAAGGAATCCTGTCTCATTCGGACACTGTCGTCACAACGCTCGAGACCGGCCGTTGGCTCACCGTCGGCAGCTTCGCGACCTTGCTGAGCTGCTCGTCATACTGCGGCAGCGACTGCACCGGCGCCTTGGCGCGCATCGCGACCACCTTGTAGCCGCCGGCCTTCAGGCGGCGCAGCAGCTCGGGCAGGGCCTCGGCGGTGTGCTTGTGGAAGTCGTGCATCAGGATGATGCCCTTGCCGAGCTTGTCGAGCTTCTTGAAGGTGACGTCGATCACCGCCTGCGCATTGCGCGCCTTGAAGTCGAACGAGTCGAGATCGCAGGAGAAGATGCCGATGTTGCGGGTGCCGAGATAGGTCACGATCTCCGGCGGATGCTGCAATGCCGGGAAGCGGAAGAACGGCGCCGGCGAATTGCCGCCGAGCGCCCATTTCACGGCGCTGATGCCGAGCTCGATCTCTTCCTTGCGTTGATCCTCGGTCAGCTTCTTGTTCGTCAGCGCCGCGTGCGACCAGGTGTGCGTGCCGACCGTGTGGCCGGCATTGTAAACCTGCTTCAGGATCTCCGGATAATAGGTCGCATGCTTGCCGATGATGAAGAAGATGCCGGTGGTGCACTGGTCGGCGAGCGCCTTGAGCACGCTGGGCGTGTTCTCCGGCCATGGGCCGTCGTCGAACGTCAGGACCACTTCATGATCCTTGAGGAAGTCGAGGTCCTTGAAGTGCTCGAAGCCGAATCCCGGACCGCCTGTCGTGTCGATCTCGACGGTGCGGCCGACGCCGAGCGCCTCGGGGTTCATGCAGGGTGCGCGCGGCGGCTGCGTCTGGGCGGCCACGGCGGGAACAGGGGCCGGTGCGGGAGCAGCAGCAGCCGGGGTCGGCGCCGCCGCCGTGCGCTGTGCCTGCGACCAGGCCGCGCCAGACGTCAACAGCGAAGCCGCCAAAGAACTCGCGAACACCAATCCTGCTGCAATCCGCATCGTGTTTCCTCGGGGTTGTTGCAACGGGAGCGCCAGCGTCGAGAGTCGCTCCGTTATCCGGTTGGGGATACTAGCCCAGCTGCCGGATGGGCGCCAAAAGGAAACGTGGCAAAAACACGGGGGAAGTTGCCGGCTTCCGCCGCATTCCTGCCGAGTGTTGCTCAGCCGTCCGCCAGCAGCCGGGCGACCGCGGTCTTGACCCGCGTATCCGTCGGCTCGACCGAGGAGGCGAAAACGTCGGCGATGTAGCCGTCACGGCCGATCAGATATTTGTGAAAGTTCCAGCGCGGCGTCTCCTTGGGCCGCGCCTCGGCGGCCCAGCGGTAGAATGGGTGGGCGTTGGAACCGGTGACCACCGCTTTTGCGGTCATCGGGAAGGTGACGCCATATTCCTTGTTGGCCAGCTCGGCGATGTCGCCCGCGATCCCGGGCTCCTGGTTGAAGTCGTTGGAGGGGACCGCGATGATCGCCAGCCCACGCTCATGGAACTCGCCCCACAGCTTCTGCAGGCCGGTGTATTGCGGGGTATAGCCGCACTGGGAGGCCGTGTTGACCACCAGCACCGGCTTGCCCGCGAAATCGGCGAGCCGGATCGGCTCACCGGCCAGCGCGGGGAAGGAGAAGCGATAGGCGGTCATCTTGCTCACCGCATTGTCGGCATGAGCGGCCTGCGACGTGAGCGTCGCGCCCGACAACGAGGCGCCGATGCCGAGAACAACCATCCTGCGATCGATCATTGTGAATCTCCCTGAGCAGAGCCAGCCCCGTCAGCATGAATGTGCCCGCGCTCGACCGGCCGCTGCTTGAACGGCCGCGACGTGGCGCTGGATCAGACTGCGTTCCGGCACGGGATACCCCTGCCGTGGGGCGGAAAGAGGGACGTCGTCGGTCGTCAGCGCAGCGAAAGGATGAACTCCGTGCCCTCGCCGGTTTCGCCCTGGTTGATGCCTTGATCGGAGACGATCAGCGAACTTCCGGTCGACAGGGCTTCGCCGAGCCACGCCATGACGTCGGCGGGAATGGTGATGCGATCGAGCGCCTCGGCTGCGCTGCTCAGCGGAACGACCTGTTTCAGCTCGGCATCGGCGCCCGCGGACCTCTTACCGCGCCGGGCCGCCTTGGCCGCGACATCGGTCGCCGCGGCGCTCCGCGCCGAGGAGGGCAGCGAGACGACCGACCAGCGCATCGTCGCCGGATCGGCCTTGTCAGCCGTCGCGGTGAACACGTGGGTGCCGAGCGGCTTGTCGCCCGGTGCGATGGTGACGGGGGTGTTGAACACCGGAGCGAAGTTCTGCCGCACGTACAGCTTCGAATCCTTGCGGCTGATGAAGATCGCGATCTGGCTGTTGCGCTTCAATTCGGGCTTGGGCGCAATCGGCTTGTCCGGTGCGGCAACACGCGACTGATCCTTGGCGAGATCGTTGGGGTCGACTGGCTTCGCCGGTGCCTCTGCCGCCACTGGAGGCGGCGACGCAGGCTGGTCCGCGATCGGGGCGTCGGCAGGCTTGGACTCTGCCGACTTGGACTCAGCAGGCTTGAGTTCGGTTGAACCGGTGGCTTCGGCATTCGCCGACGCCTCAGCCGGCTTCTCGATAGCCGGAGCGGCCACCTGCGCAGCAGTCGTGGGCTGACCCGCCGGAGCGACGTCGCTGGGGGCAGACTTGGCCTCGTCCTGCTGCTCGATCCTGGCCGCGGCCGGAGCGCCTGGCTTGGCCTCTGCTTCGGCGGTCGCGTGCTCAATCATGGTCTCGGCGACACTGGGCTTCAGATCGGCAGCATCGCTCCGAACCTCCGCCGCGGGTGAACGCGGTGGTTCGGCGCTTGGCGAAGCGTCCGAGATCTTCGGTGGTAGCCCATTGGCGTTGGTGGCATCGGCGGTCCGCACCTGGCCCGACGCGGTTGGCGATCCTTCGCCGGAGCGCGGATTCTCGGCATGACCGATCGTGGCGCGCAGATCCGTCGTCGCGACTGTAATCGCGGTGGTGATGGCGGTGCCCTTGTCCGACTTGATCGCTGCGGGCGCAGTCGCATCGGGTTGCACCGATGCGCTCGGCTGCGGCGCCTTTAGTGCAGCGAGCATCGGATGCGAGAAACTCGCAGGAGCCACCTCGCTCGGCGTGACCAGGACCCGGGATCCCATCCGCGTCCAGCCATAGATGCGGGTTGCAAAGCTTGCCGGCATGCGGATGCAGCCATGCGACGCCGGGTAGCCCGGCAGCACGCCCGCGTGGAGCGCGACGCCGGACCAGGTGATGCGCTGCATGAACGGCATCGGGGCGCCGCTGTAGATGTTGGAGCGATGGTATCTCTGCTTCTGAATGACGCTGAACACGCCCATCGGCGTGGAATGCCCCTTCATGCCGGTCGAGACGGGTGCTTCCGCGAACAGGCCGTTTGCGTCGTAGACCTTCAGCTGCTGCTTGTTGATCGACACCGCGATCGTGAGCGGCGCTTGCGGCTTGGCAGCCTCCTTCTCGGTCTTGGTCAGCATCTCAAGGTGGCGCGCCTTGGGCTTGCGCGGAGCGGCCGGGCGTACGGTCGGAGCAATGGCGATGGGCTGCGCGTCGTTCCAGTAGTAATAAGACGCTGCGCCAGCCTGTGAGGTCACTGCTATGGCAAGCGGGACTGAAACGATTGCTGCACAATAGAACCGCCCCCTGGCGGCTGCACGAACGCAGAGCATTCCGGCAAATCCTCAAGAACCATCTGGTCTTTAGTGTCGCAGACGGAGTCTGCGTTCACCAGCTTGGGCTTCTGCCCTGCGTGATTTCGTTCCAATCGTAGCAGAAAAGCCTCACATCCCGTTAAACGGGTAGTGGAAGGTCAGGGGCTGGAGCGCCTTCCTTGCAGGCATTTGTGTCCCTACATGGGCGGTATGCCGAGCATCGGCGGTATAACGGAGACCGACATGTCGTTCAGAGCCACCAAACGGTTTGATCTGTGGCTGAAAACCCTCGTTTGCCTACTGCTTATCGGATTGTCCTCGCCTGTGATCTCAGCATACGCCGCAGACGAGCCGGATCTGATCTTCCGTCGGTCGACCGTGTTCAAACTGCTCAGCCCGAATGACAAGCTCGCGACCTATGGCGTTGATGATCCAGAGGTAGAGGGCGTCGCCTGCCACTTCACGGTGCCGCAGAAGGGCGGCTATGCCGGTTGGCTGGGCCTGGCCGAGGAGGTCTCCGACATCTCGCTCGCATGCCGGCAGATCGGCCCGATCAGGTTCAAACGCAAGCTCGAACAGGCCGACGACATGTTCCGGCAGCGACGGTCGCTGTTCTTCAAGAAGATGCAGATCGTTCGCGGCTGCGACGCCAAGCGCAACGTGCTCGTCTACATGGTTTACTCAGACAAGCTGATCGAGGGATCGCCGAAGAACTCGACCTCCTCTGTTCCGGTCATGCCTTGGGGCAAAGCCGACGACGGCGTCGTCCAGAAGTGCGGCGATTTCATTCAATAAGGGACCTGCCACGAGACGATCGGCTGCCGAAAGCCTTGCCGGGCAACTTGTGCTTGGCAGGATCGTGGCAGCCGATCAGCCGCACCAGGCTCTGTGGCGTCGAGCCGGCGTAGCTCTCGGTTCGCTGCTGCGCCATCGGTGCAGCCAGGGAGCTGCGGCGTGATACCTTCGGTTTGGGTGTGTGCGAGCGCTTGTCCATGGTGACCCTGAGGGAGCAACGTCGTCTCCCAACGCGCCGCGCGCTGCTGGGTTGCCGTGGTGAGCTGGGAGGTTCTCCCTGCCGGCCACAGTTAACGTAAGGTCGTTAAGAAGCTCGCCATCGGCAGAATTGACGGCTGCCCCGGAGGGCGCTGGCTCGCCCAAGGCAAGTGAAACATTCTTCTGCTTGGGGTTTTAGATCACTCTCGTTTTGATTGTATTTTGTGTCGTCGGGTCGGTCGCGATGAAACGAAGCGGCGGGGCCATGAAACCATTTTGGGCCTGTGCCGCAGGCCGCTTGAAACGTGAAGCGGATATGAAACCGATGCTGGCGTCAGCGACATGCGAATCGTGTCGTCCGGGCCCGCGTGGATGACATGACGAAAAACAAATACCAGCGGTCCACCATGCGTTTTCGACTGGGTGCTGCAACGCTTGCCGTGCTGTCGTGCCTCTTCTGGTCCTCCGTCGAGGCGCGGATAACGACCCGATTGTCCGATCTGCGCAGCGAGTTCGTACGGCAATGTGCGCCTCATATGCTTGACCGGTGGGCGCATCCTGAAGCTGTCTGCTCCTGCCTGCATGATCATGCGGCCGCGATGGTGGAGGATGCCGACTTGCGAGAGGCGCTGCTGCGCGGCATCAGTGAGACCGGCGTGCCGACCATCGAGACCGATTGGGTGCCCGCGCCGAAGCAGGCCGAGATCGGTCCTACGTTCACCAAGATCGCGAAGCCTGCCCTGCAGTGCATGTTCGATCCGGCCAACTGATCAGCCGCCGGACCTGACGTCGATCGGCGTCCATCGTCCGGCGGTGCTGGTTGTCAGTCCAGGCCATACTGCGACATCAATGACTGCACCTCCGGCCGGCGCATGATGCGCGAGATCCGCGTGCTGATGGCGTCGTCGTCGCTGTGCCTCGACGATCTCGCACGCGGCTTGGGAGCAGGGCGGGCCGCTGACGCATCGGCACTCGTCGGCTGATGCCGCGCAAGTGCAGTCTTTTCGGCGGATGGCAAGGTCGCCGCTTTCGTCCGCGTCGTCTGCGTGGGCGCCGTGGCCGTCAGACCGGGCTGGGTCGGCGCGGCAGCAGGAGCGACTGCGGGGACGACGGCCGGTGAAGCTGCGGCCGTGGCGGGCGGCGTCGCGGCCGGTGCCACAGGGCGTGTTTCAGTGGTGGCCGCCACGGGCGGAGTTGCGAGCACTGGATTCGACGCTTTGGCTGTTTCGGCAGCGGGCGCGGCGGCCGTGAGTGAGTTGGTACGCGATTGCAACAAAGCCCCCTCAGGTGCCGGGACGGGCACGGCCAATGCGGTGAGCGTCGATGCTGGCGCCGAGATCGGCGTCGGCGGCTCGATTACCGGAAGCGGGGCTGCGATGGAAGCACCGCCCGAGGCGGCGGACTCGCTGACGATCCTTTCACTGCTGTCCGGCGCCGGCTGCTTGATGTCGCCGGGGACGTTGAGAGCTTGGGTTTGCGCGTGGGCCAGCATCTGACGCGCGGTCATCGGTGTCTCCGCTGAAGCCGACATCGGCAGCAGGACGGCGGTCGCGAGCGCCAGCTGGAGTGTCCGTGCGTGCGATGTGAACTTGATCATGGCTGGCTCCTTGCGGTGTGCGATCTGCATTGGGGTCCGTTCAGGCCGCGGCGCTGGCCGTCGCCCGGTCGTGGGCGACGACGACACGCTGGCCGCGCATCTTGGCGATCACCTCGTCGCGCGGGCCGCATGCCAGCGTCTTGCCGAAGGCCATCACCATGATGCGGTCAACATGCGCCAGAAGCTGCGGACGGTGCGTGACGACGATCACGGTTCGGCCGGCGGCCTTCGCCTGGGCCATGGCCTGCGCCAGCGCCCGCTCGCCGTCCTCGTCGAGGTTCGAGTTCGGCTCGTCGAGGATCAAGAGCCGCGGATCGCCGTATAGCGCGCGGGCCAGGCCGACGCGCTGGCGCATGCCGCCGGACAACGCCACGCCGCCTTCGCCGATCGGCGTGTCGTAGCCGTTGGGCAGGCGCAGGATGACCTCATGCGCGCCGGCGGCCTTGGCGGCAGCGACGACGGCGGCCTCATCCACCTTCGCGAGCCGGGCGATGTTGTCGGCGACGGTGCCTGAGAACAGTTCGATGTCCTGTGGCAGGTAGCCGATATGCTTGCCAAGCCGGTTTGGGTCCCACTGGCTGTAGGCGGCACCGTCGATACGGATCACGCCTTCGCGCAGCGGCCAGACCCCGGCCATGGCGCGCGCCATGCTCGACTTGCCGCTGGCGGAGGCGCCGACGATCGCGAGGCTCTCGCCGGCCTTGAGCGAAAAGCTGACGCCCTTGACCGAGGGGCGGCCAGCCGCCGGCGGCCACACCACGGCGTTCTCGACGTCGATCTCGCCGCGCGGCGTCGGCAGCGCCGTCGGTGCAGCCGTGACCGGCAAGGCCTGGAACAGCTCCTCCAGCCTGCGATAGGCGGAGCGGAATGCGATGATGCGCTTCCACTGGCCAACGACCTGCTCGACCGGGGCCAGGGCGCGGCCCATGATGATGGAGGTCGCCATCATCGCGCCGGGCGAGATCTGCTGCTCGATCGCGAGCCAGGCGCCGATGCACAGCAGCGAGGTCTGCACCGCCATGCGCGCGAACTTGGTGACGGAATGCATCGCCGCGCCACGCTCGACGAGGGTGCTGTGGGCTTCGACCATCGCTGACTGACGGCAACTCCAGCGGTCCATGACGATGTCGCCCATGCCGAGGCCGCGCACGACCTCGCCGTTTCGCAGCGCCGCCGCGACGAAACGCGAGGCCTCGTTGGCCAGCGCGTTGGTGCGCTCGACGCTGGCGCGCGTGTAGAATTCGGTGAGCAGCGCCAGCGAGAACAGCACGATCGCGCCGAGCAGCGAGAGGATGCCGAGATAGGCATGCTGCAGAAAGCACAGCGCGACGAACACCGGCGTCCACGGCAGATCGCAGGCGATGGCGGCGGTGCCGCTGGAGATGCAGTCGCGGATGGTCTCGGCGTCACGGATGATCTGCTGGCCGAAGCGATGCCGCGGCGACAGCTCCGCCTTCATCATCGTCTCGAACAGCGGGTGGCGCAGCGTGCCTTCGAACTGCACGCCGGCCCGGGCCAGAACGCCGGAACGGGCGAATTCGAGGACGCCATACAGCACCAGGAAAACACCGACGATGAGCGTCAGCATGACCAGCGTGCCGAGATTGCGGCTGGTGAGGACGCGGTCGTAGACCTGCATGGAATAGAGGGGTGAGGCGAGCATGCTCGCATTGATGAAGAGGCTGAGCACGAAGGTCGCGGTGAGCGCGGGAAAGCAGGCGCGGAGCGCGGTTCCCAGCGGGCTTCGGGTGGTGCTCGTCATGTCGGATCCCCTTGCGATGGTGCTGGAGAACTTCGCCTGGGGCGCCCGTCGTCGACCGTGATTGACCTCACATAGCTCGAGGCTGATCTGCCAGCGCTTGAGTTGGCCGGTTGCAGCCGCTACCGGATGGATCAGCCGTGCTCAGATTTCGCAGCTTGCCTGAATCACAGTGACCTCATGCCTGCCGTAACGTCCCAGAACATCCGGCTCGTGTCGGGCCTCGTCCTGTTTGCGTTCGCCGCGACGCATTTTCTCAACCATGCGGTGGGTCTGTTCAGCCTCGAGGCGATGGACGAGGTGCAGGAATGGCGGCTGGTCGTCACCCGATCGTGGCCGGGGATGATCGTGCTGGCGGCGGCATTGCTCGCGCATGCCGTGCTTGCTTTCGTCAAGACGGTTCAGCGCGGCACGTGGCGGCTGTCCTCCTGGGAGTTTGTTCAGATCGCCACGGGATTTGCGATCCCGCTGCTGTTGCTGCCGCACGTCATCGAGACCCACATCGCTCATGCGCTGTTCGGCCTTCAGGATGGCTACCTCTATGCGCTGGCGTTGATGTGGCCCAAGGCAGCCTGGATTCAGACCGCTCTGCTGCTGCTAGTCTGGATCCACGGCTGCGTCGGCCTGCATCACTGGCTGAAATTCCGGAGCTGGTACCGCCTCGTCCAGCCGCTGCTGTTTGTCCTCGCCGTCGCGGTGCCGATGGCGGCGCTGATGGGTTTCGTGGTGTCCGGGCGCGCCGTCGCCGCGTTGCTCGGCAATCCCGGCATGGCCGAGCAGATGCGCCAGGTCACCCATTGGCCGAGCGAACTCGACGGGAGGTGGATCGCCTTGCTGCAAATTTCGGCGCAGATCGCGATCGTCGCGCTGCTCGTTGCAGGCGTGACGATCATCGTGTTCCGTCACGTCGCGTCGCTCGCGGCGCCGAAGATCGTCATTGCGTTCACGGGCGGCGCGACGGTGCGGGCCGCGGTCGGTCCGACGCTGCTGGAGATCATCGGCAGCAACGAGCTCTCGCAGCGGTCCGACTGCTGCGGCCGTGCCCGCTGCGGTCTTTGCAGCGTCCGGATTGATGAAGGTGCGGAGACGCTGGCACCGCCCGGCCACGCGGAGCGCGTCATGCTTGCCGACTTGGCGGCTCCGGCGAATGTGCGGTTGGCCTGCCAGATTCGTCCGGCGGCGCCGCTGACGATCACGCGTCTCCTCGGCGGCGATCAAGCGGAGAGGGCGCCGCTCGTCGACCACCTTCCCGCCGAGCGCCGTGCGGTATGCCTGGTCCACGTCCGCGTCCGTCCGGTTGCCACCATTGCGCGCGACCGGCTGCCCTCCGACCTCGGGTTCATGATGAACGAGATCTTCGGCGCCATTGGCAGGGCGATCGAAGCCCATTCCGGGCGCATCGATCGCTTCCTCGGCAATGGCGTGCTCGCCGTCTTCGGTGAGGAGCAGGGGGCAGAACAAGGCTGCCGCGATGCGCTGCAGGCGATCGGCGCCATGGACGTGGTCATGGACCGTGTCAACGAAAAGATCGCTGCCGAGATCGGCCGGGTCGTCGAGCTCGCGATTGGTGCTCACGTTGGCGACATCGTCGTCGGGCAACTGACCCTTGGACGCACATCGCAGGTGGCTGTGCTCGGGCTCGGGACGGAGTGGCCGGCGCGTCTGGCTGAATTGGCGGAGACCAGAGGTTGGCAGCTCGCGATGTCCGGGGGCGTAGCGACAGCTGCCGGCCTTGCTGATCTGGATGGAGCGATACGTGAGAGGCTTGCCGATCCGGAGCAGGGCAGCGAGCTGGACGCCATCGGCGTGCGGCGTGCCCGCGACCTTGCTGTCGTCGCGGGCGCGCCACCGGTGCCGTCGGCCTAGGGGGTGCTCTCGGCTCATTTCTCACGGAACGTCTTGGCGAGCGTGTTGAGCAGCGGCCCGACCAGATATTCGAGCACGGTGCGCTCTCCCGTGGAGATGATGACGTCGGCCTGCATGCCCGGCAGAATCTTCTCGGCGATCTCGGGCGGGATGGTCGAATAGTCGATCACGACCCGCGCCGAGTAGTAGCTCTGCTTGTTCGCCTCGTCCGACATCGCATCCGCCGAGACGCTCGAGACCTTGCCGAAGATCGTCGGTGTCGTGCGCGAGGAGAAATTGGAGAAGCGCACCTCGGCCCTCTGGCCGATGGCGACGCTCTCGATGTCGCGCGGCGAGACGTGCGCCATCACGTCGACGCCTTCGCCGACCGGGACGATCTCGGCGAGCGTATCGCCGGGCTTCACGACGGCGCCCACGGTGTGGACTTTCATGTTCATGACGATGCCGTCGCGCTCGGCGCGGATGTCGACCCGGCGCAGCACGTCCTCGGCGATGACGAGCTTCTCGCGCAGGTCCGACAGCTTGGCACGGGTGCCGTCGAGCTGCTGGCCGACTTCGGTCAGATATTTCTGCAGCGTCTGATCGATCTGCAGGCGCGTCTGCGCCGCCGTCTGCGTCAGCCGCGCCACGTCGGCCTGCGCCTGGCCGAGATCGCCTTCGACGCGGGCGCGCTCGCGTTCCAGTTCGAGGAACTTGTTGCGCGGATAGTAGCCTGCGGCGACCGCCGGGCGCACATTGTTCATCTGCGTCTCGAAGCTTGCGAGCTGCGCGGAGAGCGCGGCGCGCTGGCGGTCGCGGCCGGCGAGCTCCTGCTGCTGCTGGGCGATCTGGGAATTGAGGATGTTGATCTGGCTGATCAGGCCATTGCGGCGCTCGATGAACAGCCGCTGCTGGTCGGCGATGGCAAGCGCCGCCTCCGGCACGTTCTGGCGGTTGAGCAGCGCGTCGGGAAACGTGATCATCCGCGCATTGCCGCGCTCGGCGAGCAGGCGCGCTTCCTCGGCGAGTGCAGCATCCATCTGCTTGCGCAGGAGATCCGTGTTGGCCTGGGCCTCGGTCGGCTGCAACCGGAACAGCAGGTCGCCGCGATGCACGGCGTGAGTCTCCTTGGCCAGGATGTCCCGGATGATTCCGCCTTCACGGTGCTGAACCACCTTGTGATCGCCGGAGACGGACACGGTGCCCGGTGCGATCGCCGCGCGATCGAGGGGGGCGTAGGCGGCCCATACGCCGAAGCCGCCGAACACCAGCGCCACCGAGAGATAGCCGAGCAGAGCGTAGCGGCTGAAATCGGCCTTGACCGGCTGCGGCCGGTCGGCCGGTTCGAAGAAGCCGTGATCCTGCACCGCTGACATCGACATGCTGCGTCCCCGCTTGTCCACGGGCAGGAGCATCGTCGATGCGCGGCTACGGGACTGTGCGGAAGGTCACGCGCCGGAGGTCGGCGGCGAGAGCCGCATCAAACGAGATCAGCTACTTCTTCTTCGGCCCGAAGCGCGGCACGCATTTCGTGGTGCGGACAATACCGGTTTCGGCCATCTTGGACCCGGAGACCTCCTTCACCTGGCCGGCGGGGCAGGTGCCGTCATCGACCAGCACGCGCTGGCCAAGCCGGAGATCGGTGACGTCCTGCTCGCGCCCGACATATTGCGCCTGCGCGGGTGCGGCAACCAAAAGCAAGAGACCGAGGACGCCGAGAGGGCGGGCTGCGACATTCGCGAACGAGGAGATTTGAGAACGCATCACTTTCCTTCGATCTTCAGGCCGTTGGGCCCGATATTGATCTGGACACCCTCCGGCTGCTTCTTGGCCTGATAGAAATTGTAGCCGAGCACGATGATCGCCGCGCTGAGAATGCCGAGGAGGAAATAAAGGATATTGCGGTGATCCGACATGCCAAATTCCAAAGTATGTTGCGGTCATTTTCGTATGCGCGAATGTACGGGCGGCCTTGCGATTCTGAAAGCAGCGGCGAATCCGGTGCAACTCTGCATGAGATTGTGATTTGCTGCAGTCATCGGCAATTGGAACCTCGACAGGCATGATCACCCAGGACATTACGCAGCGCATCGTCGACGCCGTCGATGCCGACTTCGACCGGCAGCTTGCGACCACGAGCGACTTCGTCGCCATCCCCTCGACCCGCGGCGCCGAAGGGCCGTGCCAGGACATGTTCAGCGATCTCCTGCGCTCGCGCGGCTACGAGGTCGACGACTGGCACATCGATCTGGACGATCTCAAGGAGATGCGCGGCTACGGCCCGATCGAGCACGATTTCTCGAGAGCACGCAGCGTGGTCGGAACCTACCGGCCGGCGACGTCGGCCGGGCGGTCGCTGATCCTGCAGGGGCATTGCGACGTGGTGCCGGCCGGTCCGCTCGACATGTGGGAGACGCCGCCGTTCTCGCCGGTGATCCGCGACGGCCGGATGTATGGCCGCGGCGCCTGCGATATGAAGTCCGGCACCATCGGCGCGCTCTATGCGCTCGATGCCATCAAGGCTGCCGGCTTCAAGCCGACGGCGCGCATTCACATCCAATCCGTCATCGAGGAGGAGAGCACCGGCGTCGGCGCGCTGTCGACCCTGCAGCGCGGCTACCGCGCGGATGCCTGCTTCATCCCGGAGCCGACCAGCGGCAAGATGGTGCGTTCGCAGGTGGGCGTGATCTGGTTCCGCCTGAAGGTGCGCGGCTTCCCGGCGCATGTGTTCGAGGCCGGCGTCGGCGCCAATGCGATCCAGGCGAGCTATCATCTGATCCATGCGTTGGAGAAGCTCGAGGCGGACTGGAACAAGCGCGCCAAGAGCGACCGTCATTTCAAGACGCTCAATCATCCGATCAACTTCAATCCGGGCATCATCAAAGGCGGCGACTGGGCCTCGAGCGTGCCGGCCTGGTGCGACGTCGATTGCCGCATCGCCATCCTGCCGGGCTGGTCGGTCAAGGACTGCCAGAACGAGATCCTCGCCTGCGTCGCCGCGGCTTCGCGCGATCACCGCTTTCTCTCCAACAACCCGCCAGTGGTCGAGTGGTCTGGCTTTCTGTCCGAGGGCTACGAGTTGACCAATTCGGCTGAGCCGGAGGCGGCGTTCGGCAAGGCCTTCACCGCCGTGTACGGCGGCGAGGTCCAGGATCTCGTCTTCACGGCGCTCACGGATACCCGCTTCTACGGGCTCAACTACAACATCCCCAGTCTCTGCTTCGGCGCGACCGGCGCCGCGATGCACGGCTTCAACGAATATGTCGAGCTCGACTCGCTGCGCCGGGCCACCAAGACCATGGCGTTGTTCATCGCGGAGTGGTGCGGGGTCGAGAAGGCCTGAGCGGCGGTACGATCGGACTGAAGCAATGACCTTTCAGGTCATTGCTTCGGGTTCGAAGCCCGGCGCATCCAGATGCGGCGCTCGACTCGCGGAGACGGGTCGTCCGATCAAACGGGGGAGGGAAGGCATGACGCCACTCGACAAGATCAATGCGATGAAGATGCCGTTCGCGGACCTGAAGGGTGTCACCTTCACCGAGGCCAGTGCCGATCGCGTCGTGGCGCAGATGCAGGTGCGGCCGGATCTCTGCACCCTGCATCACACCATCCATGGCGGCGCGGTCATGGCGCTTGCGGATTCGGTCGGCGCGGCCGCGACCGTGATCAACCTGCCGCAGGATGCCAAGGGCACCACGACGATCGAGAGCAAGACCAACTTCATCGGCGGCGCCAAGGAGGGGACTGTGGTGACGGCAACCGCCACGCCCGTGCATCGCGGCCGCCGCACCCAGGTATGGCAGACCCGGGTGGAAACCGAGGACGGGCGTCTGGTCGCGATCGTGACCCAGACTCAGCTCGTGCTGTGATGATTCGTACACAAACGAATCGTTAACTCACGCCATCCTTGCATGGCCGCATGTTCTCTCCGTAGAGCATGGGGCTTGAAATGAATGTTGCGATGCACAATATAGCTCCTGTCTAGGGAAAGACGTCTGTGCGAGGGCTCTCGAGAGGAGTCTCAGGCAGTGTCACAGGTAGATACTTTTCGTCCCCGGCCGGGCTTCGGCTATGTGCGGACGCTCAGCCAGCACGAGGAACTGCCGTTGCTGCGCGATCATCTGTTGCGGCTCGATGCGGAAAGCCGGCACGATCGATTCAACGGCTTCCTCGATGACAGTTTCATCGAGCGCTACGCGGCCCGCTGTGCGGCCGACGGCACGATCGTCGTCGCCTACATGGAAAACGGCCTGGTGCGCGGCGCCGCCGAGTTGCATCCGCCGGAGCAGTCCGAGGACGGGCTTCCGGAGATTGCGTTCAGCGTGGAGGCTTGCGTGCGTCGCCGTGGGGTCGGCAGCCTGCTATTCCAGCGCGTGATCTCGGAGGCGCGGTGGAAGGGCTATCGCAAGCTTCGCGTGACGACCGGATCGCAGAACCATGCGATGCGGGCGCTGGCAGCCAAGTTCGGTGCGCATCTGGCGTTCCGTCACGGCGAATCGACCGGCACGATCGATCTGACCGAGCAGCCCCAGGATGAGCTGGCGAAGCTCGTGATCGAAGCACCGATCGCGGCAGCGCGGGCGTTCTTCACCCTCAATCGCGCCTGCTGGAAGCTCGTGACCCGGATGTACGGCGACAAGCGCGCCGCCTGAGCCGAGCCGTTGCTGCGACGACAAAGGCGCGACAGCGATCACCGCTGCCGCGCCTTTTCGTTTGATTGCATTGGCCGATGCGCCCCGGAGGGCGGCGTTCAGGTGCCGGTGCGCTTGTCGAAATTGAAGCGGCGCACGGTACGGCGCTCGACCACGACGGCACGCTGCTGCGTGCCCTGATCGGCCGTGATGACGCGCGTGTTGGTGCGCGCGGCAACGCGGACTGCCTTCTTGACCTCGGGGAGCACCTGCTCGAGCGGCAGACCCATCAGCGCCGACGCGATCTCGGCCTGGGCCTGGACGTCGTCGGTGATCCCTGACGCAGCGAAGATCGCCTCCTCCAGAGTCGGGGGATCACGCCTGACGCGACGCGGACCGTACTTGGTGTTCCAATCTTCGCTCATGGGGGCCTCGTGAATCGTCCCGGATACCTAGAAGCAGGATTGTTGCATTGCAATATATATTCCGCGAGGCAGCCCAGCTATGCGTTCACCATGTCGCGATCGGGCAACGCTGCCTGCGTCATGTGGATATCCTGGGGCCAGCGGTGCAAGGCCGCGAGCCCGGCTTTCGTGAGGACATAGACGCCGCGCTCGGCGCGGTCGAACCAGCCATAGACGTTACGCTGCAAGATCTTCGGCGCATCCGGAATGTCCGCGCGGAGGTCGCGGACGCGTCTCGGCCCGTCCGACAGCGCCGAAGCGCAGGCCAGCGCCTGCTGCCGATAGGCCGTCATGATGGGTGCGCGGGTCGAGCCGCCCGCGACGGGGTCGCCCTTGCGCCGCTGATGCTCGATCACAAGACGCGAACGCTTCTTGGGATTCTTGCGCGGCGCGGTGGTGGGCGGCTGCACCAGCACTTCGATGTCTCCGGCTGAGGTCACGGTCAGCATGCCGAAGCCGAGCCGGCGGCACAGATTGCGATAGCGTGCGTCGCTCTCGCGGCCCTTGCCGCGTGCTGACAGCTTCGCCGCGATCCAGACCTCGTCGCAGGCACCGGCCCGGTCGACCGCCTGCAGCAGCAGTTCCAAGTTGAAGACCTGCTTCAGCTCGCAGACGACCACCACCGGCGGGTCGTCGCCCTTGAGCGCCACCACGTCACAGCCGCCGACTTCCCCTTTGACCGAGAAGCCGAGGTTTTCGAGGAAGCGTTTGACGGGAAGGTAGAGCGCGGTTTCCAAGGGGCCGTCCGATGTGTGCGACTCAGAGCGCGCGCGAGTCTAGCCCGCCGAGTCCCGTGATGTCAGCGCCAAGTCGGGGTGGCCGGCTGGCTTCGCTACACCCGGCCGATAACCGGTATCAGTGCGCCGGTCACACCGCTCGCGGCGTCGCTGGCTAGAAACAGAATGACCTCTGCGAGTTCCTGCGGCGTCACCCATTTGTCGAAATCGGCCTTGGGCATGCTGGCGCGGTTGGCCGGCGTATCGATCGTCGACGGCAGGACGGCGTTGACGGTGATCTTGCCCTTCCATTCGGCCGCGAGCGCTTCCGTCAGGCGATGCACTCCCGACTTGGAGGCCGCATAGGGGCCCATGCCGGCACTGGCCTGGAGCGCGCCCATGGCGCCGATGTTGACGATGCGGCCCGTGCTGGAGCGGACGAGATGCGGTATAGCCGCGCGCGATGCGTGCAGCGCGGTCATCAGGTTTCGCGCATGCATCGTCTCCCAGACGGAATCGTCGCCATCGGCGGTCGTCTCGAACGCGAACGCGCCGGCGATGTTGATCAGCGCATCCAGAGTGCCGAAGTGGGCGGCGACGGAGTCGATCGCGACCTTTGCCTGCTCGGGGTCGGAGAGATCGACGCCTCCGAGCTCGATGCGGTCGTCACTCGCCGGGATTTCGGCCTGGGCATGGTCGATCCCGGCCACATGTGCGCCCCGTGCGAGCGCGAGATCGGCCACGCTGCGCCCGAGCGCCCCTTGCGCACCCGTTATGACAATCACTGCCCCGTTCATTCCGTCCCTGGTCTCCGTTGACGCGCCCCACAGCGCCGCTTGCTATACTATGATCCTGCCGATGAGTTGCAATGGCCGGGCGGCCGGGGCATGGAATTGCAATCAGAAGGCGTGGTTCGTCAGAGGTGACCATGACCGCGACAGGCTCTCTCGAATTTCCTAACGTCCCCACCAGTTTTTCTCGTCCGATCAGACGTTTCAGACAGAGTCTGGATGCGCAGCGCAAGACCCGGATCGTGGCGCTGGGCTCATCTTCCACCGCGGGCACCAACGGAATTATCGCTTTCCCGGCCCGGATCGAGCAGTCGCTGCGCAAGGCCAATTTCGGCTGCATGATCGACGTCCTCAATCGAGGTGTGGGCGGACAGGAATCCCCGGACCAGCTCTCGCGCTTCGAATGCGACGTGATTGCGGAGCAGCCCTCGCTCGTCATCTGGCAGGTCGGCACCAACGCCGCCTACAGACCCGAGGTCTACAGTCCCGATGACGTCGAGGCAGCGCTGCGCGTCGGCGTTCGATGGCTGGCGGCGCTGGCCATCGACGTCATCGTGATCGACCTGCAATACACGGCTGCGATCGTGACGGTGCCGAACAGGCTGGCGCGTGCCGAGGACATTCAGCGACGGATCGAGAAGGTCACGTCTGCGGCCAACGTCAACCTCTTCGGGCGCTGGAATTTGATGAAGAGCTGGTATGAGGCCGGCCAGATTCCGTTGTCGGCGCTCGACGACGGGCACGGTGACCGCTTGCATGTGAGCGAAGCCGCCACCGCGAAGATCAGCGACGTTTTGGCCAGCGCCATCCTGACGGCGCCGGTTGCGCTGGCCTGATCGATAAAATTTGCCGGACTTTCGTAAGTGGATTGCCAGCGCAGCCCGCTAGCCTGTCGCTATGCCGCTTGAGGGGCGTTGGAGCTTTGACATGATGAGACATCTGCCGGACCATGGTTTACCGCTGGTGCAACTGAAGGAGCAGCGGCGGGATCTGGTGGTCGCCCTGCAGAACCGGGCAGGTCCGGTGACCGGTTGGGAATTGATGCAGATCGCGGCGGTTCAGCAGGCGATTTCCGCATTCGAGGAGGTGATTGCCGATCTCGACGCGATGGAAGCCGCCGAGACAGCCGATATCGAAGCGGCCTGATCGGGCTCAAGCGTATTCGCGCCACACCGACTTACGGCGTGAGATAGCGCTCCTGTAACGTCTTCCGCGCTGCGTCGTCGATGCCGAGACCGTCGCGCAGGTAGGTGTCGACGTCGCCGAAGTCATCACGCATGGCGTCGAACGCAGCTGCGAGGAACGACGCCTGGACCATCCCGATCGTCTGGACGACATCAGCGGGAAGATCTGGGTGAGCCGCGGTCTCGCGACGATAGAGCTGGTTCGTGAGCAGGTAATCTTCCAGGATGACGTCATCCGCAACGTCGAGCGCGTGTAGGACCAGCGCGCAGGCCACGCCGGTGCGGTCCTTGCCGGCCGTGCAATGGATCACCAACGGGACGTCCTCATTGAGAACATGCTGGAACAGCGCGCGGAAGCGCGGCGTGTAGTTGCGGATGTAGTTGCGGTAGGACTCGCGCATCAGCTCCAAGGCATGGTCGGTCGTGAGCTGTCCTCTTGTCGCCAGGGCCCGCAGCGCCGGCACGACACTCGGCTCGATCGGCTCGGAGTGCACGGTGATCTCTGCGATCGTGCAGAGGCCGGCCGCGCGCTCGTTGCGACCGCGTAAATCGAACGCTGCGCGAATGCCGAGCTCCCGCAGGACCGCGACGTCGGGCTCGGTCAGCTGTCCGAGATGGTTCGACCGAAACAGCCGCCGCCATCGCACGTGCTGGCCATCCCTGCTGGGATATCCGCCGAGATCTCTGAAGTTGCTGGCGCCGTGAAGGCCGAGATGGCGAAGTGGATAGGCGGACATCGTCTTGTTCTAGGGGACGCGGGCTTCGATGTGAAACGCCGTTTCATCGACGGACGCGATGCCGCAGGCACAGCCCTTCGACAGGACAGGGAAGACCATGAAACGGGTCACGACGGCGGCTTGTTTGACCCGGCAGGTCGAGTCCGCCGGCGACCGTCAGCAGCGGCGAGAGACATGCAGACGGCAGCGCAAGAAAAAGGGCCGGAACCTTGTCGGTCCGACCCTTCAGCAAAGGCGTGATGGCGTCACGGTACGGTCTGACATCAGCGATCCCACGCCGGCTTGGCTTCCTGGATCGCCTCGTCATGATACCAGCTGCCGCTGTAGATCGTCGGCTGGATCGACGGCGCGATCAGCGGCGCGGGCGATGATCCGGATTGGCGGGGCGCAAGACCCGCTCGCCCTCCGCGCGGAAATTGGTAGATCCTGGCGGATCCCTCGTCCACATTTGTGTCCATTCCTCAGTCTCCTTCCAGCGGGCCACACATCAGGTTGCGCCCGACTCGTTCTCTTGTGGTGACCAGTCTCGATATCAGTGCTGCCCGGAGGGAATGCAACATGATCAAAACGAAATCACATGTTGCGCGTTTTGCAGGCAGTTTTTCTTGTGCTCCCTCCGCAGCAACGCGCCGCTGACCAACACTTGGGCTGGACCAAAGGTTGCGAAGTGGAGCTCAAGTCTTTTCGAAAATGTCCGGGAGGTGCTGACGGCTTGCTCGGCCTCTCTTGCGCATCGCCGCAAATGCTAAGGAATCAAGCGGGTTTTCGACAGGCTCTTTTCTCCGCCATGCGCTCCGTGCAATCCCGGTCGCGCTGCTTTGCCGCACCCCTGGCGTGCAAAATCCGCCGCCGGCTCCGCCCCGATTGGTCTCCGTCCATGCGACGGGACGTCGCGGGATTTGGCACGTTCCATGCTTAAGAGTGCGCTGGCCGATCGTGGCCGGGTAAGCGGGGAGCCTTCGATTGCTGGGCTCCCACCTTTCGATAAGACAGAGAGGCTCAATGACGAAATACAAGCTCGAGTACATCTGGCTCGACGGCTACAAGCCGGTGCCGAATTTGCGCGGCAAGACACAGATCAAGGAATTTTCCTCTTTTCCGACCCTGGAACAGCTGCCTCTTTGGGGCTTCGACGGCTCGTCGACGATGCAGGCCGAAGGCCATAGCTCCGACTGCGTGTTGAAGCCGGTTGCCGTGTATCCCGACGCCGCCCGCACCAACGGTGTGCTGGTGATGTGCGAAGTGATGATGCCGGACGGCAAGACCCCGCATCCGTCGAACGCCCGCGCCACCATCCTGGACGATCCAGACGCGTGGTTCGGCTTTGAGCAGGAGTACTTCTTCTATAAGGACGGCCGTCCGCTCGGCTTCCCGGAATACGGCTATCCGGCCCCGCAGGGCCCGTACTACACCGGCGTCGGCTTCAAGAACGTCGGCGACGTCGCCCGCAAGATCGTCGAAGAGCATCTCGACCTCTGCCTCGCGGCCGGCATCAACCACGAAGGCATCAACGCCGAGGTGGCGAAGGGCCAGTGGGAATTCCAGGTGTTCGGCAAGGGCTCGCGCACGGCTGCCGACCAGATGTGGATGGCCCGCTACCTGATGCTGCGCCTGACCGAAAAGTACGGCATCGACATCGAGTTCCACTGCAAGCCGCTCGGCGACACCGACTGGAACGGTTCGGGCATGCATTGCAACTTCTCGACCAAGTACATGCGCGAAGTCGGCGGCAAGGAGTATTTCGAGAAGCTGATGGACGCCTTCAAGGAAGCTCGTGCCGACCACATCGCGGTGTACGGTCCGGACAACCACATGCGCCTGACCGGCAAGCACGAGACCGCCTCGATCGACACCTTCAGCTGGGGTGTGGCCGACCGCGGCGCCTCGATTCGCGTGCCGCATTCCTTCGTGAACAACGCCTACAAGGGCTATCTGGAAGACCGCCGTCCGAACTCCCAGGGCGACCCCTACCAGATCGCGTCTCAGGTCCTGAAGACGATCGCGATGGTTCCGACCGGCGCGAAAGCCGCAGCCTAAGACGCCGAACACAACACCCCGGGGCCGGGGGCTGATATGATGATCCGCCGAGGCAGCCGCTTCGGCGGATCATTCGTCTGGCGGGCTCGAACGATCGGAGGCGGCCTCGGCCTTGATCAATCGCAAGTCCGGCTTCGATCGCAGCGGTATGTCTTTCCGCAGCGGTTTGTTTGGAAGCGGGGTGTGGAATGAGCTATCGCAAGTGGGTTTCAGGCGTTCTGGTCGCCTGTTCGGCCATCTCCCTGGCTGCAGCGCAGTCGCAGTCGAATGCAGAACAATATCTGCCGCGGCTCGGCGACATCATGAATCTGATTCAGGTCAGACACGCGAAGCTCTGGTTCGCGGGACAGTCGAAGAATTGGGATCTCGCGTCCTATGAGCTTGCCCAGTTGAGGCAGAGCCTGACTGACGCTGCGGTCTTCTATTCGGGCCTGCCGGTGGACAACGTCACCACGCTCGGCCAGCCGATCCAGTCGATCTCGGACGCCATCGCTACCAAGGATGGCAAGCGCTTCGCTTCCGCCGTGACCGAATTGACGTCGGGATGCAACGCATGCCACGCGTCGATGGATCGGGGCTACGTCGCGATCCGCATTCCGACCGACAAGCCGTTCGGCAACCAGGATTTTCGGCCTCAAGGCCGCTGACCGGCTCCGCTCGAGGCGTGAGTTGCGCTGCAAAATTGCGCCTTCCACCGGCGGCGCGCATCGACTAAGAGCGGCGGCAACCTGTCCACCGCCTGAGCCCTCATGATCCGCCTCGATAACGTCTCCAAGCAAGTCGGCCACCAGATTCTCTTCATCGAAGCCTCCGCCGCCCTTCAGCGCGGCGAGAAGATCGGCTTGGTCGGTCCGAACGGGGCCGGCAAGACGACGCTGTTCCGGATGATCTCAGGCCGCGAGCAGCCCGACGAGGGACAGGTCTCGATCGATCGCGGCGTCTCGATCGGCTATTTCAACCAGGATGTCGGCGAGATGTCCGGTCGCAGCGCGGTGGCAGAGGTCATGGACGGCGCCGGGCCGGTGTCGTCGGTGGCGGCCGAGCTCAAGGAGCTCGAGGCCGGCATGGCCGATCCGGACCGTGCCGACGAGATGGACGACATCATCGCGCGCTATGGCGAGGTGCTGGCGCGGTTCGAGGAGCTCGACGGCTACGCGCTCGACAGCCGCGCCCGCGAGGCGCTGGCTGGCCTCGGCTTCTCCGAGGAGATGATGGACAAGGACGTCGGCCTGTTGTCCGGCGGCTGGAAGATGCGCGTCGCGCTGGCGCGCATTCTCCTGATGCGGCCCGACGTGATGCTGCTCGACGAGCCGTCCAACCATCTCGATCTCGAGAGCCTGATCTGGCTGGAGCATTTCCTCAAGGGCTACGAGGGCGCGCTGCTGATGACCTCGCACGACCGCGAGTTCATCAACCGGATCATCAACAAGGTGATCGAGATCGACGCCGGCCAGCTCACGACCTATTCCGGCGACTACGACTTCTATGAGCAGCAGCGGGCGCTGAACGAGAAGCAGCAGCAGGCGCAATATGAGCGCCAGCAGGCGATGCTCGCCAAGGAGATCAAGTTCATCGAGCGTTTCAAGGCGCGGGCCTCGCACGCGGCGCAGGTGCAGAGCAGGGTCAAGAAGCTCGACAAGATCGAGCGGGTCGAGCCGCCGAAGCGGCGCCAGACCGTGGCGTTCGACTTTCTGCCCGCGCCGCGCTCGGGCGAGGATGTGGTGGCGCTGAAGAACGTGTCCAAGAGCTATGGCAGCCGCCGCATCTACGACGGGCTGGACTTCATGATCCGGCGCCGCGAGCGCTGGTGCGTGATGGGCGTCAACGGCGCCGGCAAGTCGACTTTGCTGAAGCTGGTTGCCGGCACCGCCGAGCCCGATGACGGCTCGGTGGCGATCGGCGGCAGCGTCAAGATGGGCTACTTCGCCCAGCATGCGATGGACCTGCTGGACGGCGACGAAACCGTGTTCGAGTCGCTCGAGCATTCGTTTCCGCAAGCTGGTCAAGGCTCTTTGCGGGCGCTGGCCGGCTGCTTCGGCTTCTCCGGCGACGACGTCGAGAAAAGATGTCGGGTGCTGTCGGGGGGCGAGAAGGCGCGGCTGGTGATGGCGAAGATGCTCTACGATCCGCCGAACTTCCTGGTGCTGGACGAGCCGACCAACCATCTGGACATGGCGACCAAGGAGATGCTGATCGCGGCCCTGTCGAGCTTCGAGGGCACCATGCTGTTCGTCTCGCACGACCGCCATTTCCTCGCCGCGCTCTCCAACCGCGTGCTCGAGCTGACCACTGACGGTCTCCATCAGTATGGCGGCGGCTATACCGAGTATGTCGCCCGCAGCGGCCACGAAGCGCCGGGCCTGCGCAGCTGACGACGCGGCCATACTCGTCGCTCGTGCTCTGCTTGCGCTTTGTTCGCATCATCCCCGACTAGCTCATCTGGACGTGGGTGAAGACGTACAGGAACAGCGCGCCGATCGCGATCAGGAAGATGCCGACCCAGAGCGGCGCCGCGACGCCGCTCTTGTTTGTGGGATCGAGCACGGCCGTCTCGGGTTGTATCGGATCGTAGTAGACGGTGACGTCGGTGTTGACCGGATATTGGGCGGCGACGGCTTCAGCGCTCGACCTGTCGGAATGCAGCGCGGTCCAGCCCCAGTTCCAATGCGTGCTGTGGAAAGAGCGACCATTCACCGTGTAGCTGTATTCGATCGTGACCCGGAAACGCTCCTCTTCCGTTTCTCGTCCGCGATCGTCCTCACGTCGTGTGATCTCCATCGTCACGCCGGAGCGCGTGATGCGCCCCGGCGCAGTCGGCCAGGAGCGGCTCGCCAGGCGCTCCTGCCGCAGCTTCCAATAGGAGGCGAGTGCGACGGCTCCGAAGCCGAACAGGGCGAACGGCATCAGGAAGGCGAACAACGGCACGCCAGCCTCGGTCGTGAGCACCTTGCCGGCGAGCGAATGCGCCACCAACACGGCGGTCACGGCCGACAGCACGACGAACAGCGCCACAAGCGCCGCCGTGCCGCTGGCATTGGTGGGCTCGAGCACCGATTGCGAGGGGCGTTTCGGATCGTAAAAAACGCGAACCTTCGCGCCTTGCGGATATTTGCCGGCGATCTCGTCGGCTTGCAGGCGCGTGACGCGGCTCGGGCTGCCGAAACGGATGCGGCGACCTTCGTAGCTCTTGCCCAACACCTCGTAACGGTAGCGGATGTCAGGCTTGGCATCGGTGTCATCTGCGGACCGATGCGTCGCCGCGACAGACACCGCCGAGGCCACGATCTCCCCCTCGACGACCGGCCAGTCGCGGCCGCCGCTGGTCTTCTTGCGCTGAAGCCAGAGTCCGTAGCCGGAATTGAGGGCGAGAAAGCCGAAGATGCCGGCGGCGACACGGGTCCAGAGCAGGGCGGATGCGGTGAGCATGATGATCTCGCATGGGCCCGCCAGGGCGGGCGACATGCAGTGGTGTCCTGCGGGTTCCCCTCGGTTCAACAGTGTGCCGGTCCTACGACGCGGGGAGGCGAGCACCTCGATGTCGAACGGCTTGGACCCCGCCGGCATGGCTTGCCCCGCCAAGCATCATGGCGGGGCGCCAGTGTCGTCAGCCGCCAGCGCGTCAGCCGCCGGCCTCGCACTTCTTCATGAAGCTGGTCTTGGCCGCGCCGGAGAGCTTCTTGCCGTCGGAGCCGACCGCCTTGGTTTCGCAGGTCTCGGCCATGCACTTCTTCATGAACGAGGTCTTGGCGGCGCCGGCCAGCACTTTGCCGTCCTTGCCCACGGCCTTGGTCTCACAGCTATCTTGGGCGAAGGCAGATCCGGCGGCGAAGGTCGCGAGCGCGGCAATCAGGAAAAACTTCTTCATGAGTGTGTCTCCTTGGGACAAACAACGCGGCGGATGGGAGCCGCAAATCTTGGCGCGATCAAGTTTCCTGTTCGGGCTTGTCACCCGAAATCCGGCCGCACGGCAGAGCTGGTTCATTGCCGTGTCGGCCGTATGAGGCCGAGATGCGCGTCTGCGGTAACCGTGTGCTCATGCGGTGCGGTGCTGCAGAAACGCGAGCGTCGCCGGGTCCCGCGCACCGTCGCAATAGCGATCGAGCGCCCGAGCGAAGATCCCGTTCGGGCTGATCGAATCGAACAGCGTCATGCAGGAGCGGAATTTGGCATCGTCCGGAACACCCAGAATGTCGCGCAGCGACTTGCCCTGCACCGCGAGCACCAGACGGGTGCATTCGAGCAGTCGCGGGCCGAGCAGGGGATGCGTCAGATAGGCCTCGGCCTCGGCACGGGAGCGGATCGCGTAGCGCTGGGCCATGGCGGAGTGGCCGAGCCCTTCGACCTGCGGAAACACGAACCACATCCAGTGGCTTTGCTTGGCGCCGGCCGCAAGTTCGGCGGTCACACGCGAATAAATCGAATTCTGTGCGTCGACAAATCGGCCGAGAGCATCACAATCCGCCTTCATTGGCTGCTCCAAATATTTGAATGATAAAGGTAATTTCTTGTTCTGGGAAGACATGGCGGCGCCAGGGCGGGCCCGATCCCCCTGGGGCGCCGTGGCACTCCGGGCTGGCGTTTGTCTAGATTATGCCGCACTCTTGCCATCCTATGTCATGACGGGTCGAATCGTACCCCTTGGGGTCGGGCACCTTTCCCGGGTGGTCCGAAAAAGGGGGTATATCGGGGACGTGATGGCTTCCAGTGAAGCAAGCGTAGACGTTCTGTTGTCGCAAGGCCGCTTCGGGCGCTCCGAAGCGATCGCATTCGTGCTTGCAGCACTTGCGATCGCGGCGGGCGCGGCTGCATGGGTCGGCGCCCACAGCGAGGAGACGTCGCTTGCGACCGCGGCGCTGCCGGCCGCCGGCGCGCCGTCCATCACCTTCGAGACACGTTTCGCGCCGGCCTCTGCCTCGGCCACGGCCTATTCGGAAAAAGACGCGATTCGCGCGCTCGACCGTTTCGCCCTTCGCGGCGCGATCGACCGCCAACTGCTCGATGCCCGGGCCGCGCTGGTCAAGGGCATGGAAGCGCGCGATTCGGGCGGACGCGACCCCAGCAACAGCGATTGGCGGCCGATGCTGACGGAGGGCAATACCGTCACGATGCCTGCACCGGGCGTGCCGCTGCCGCGACCGCGCCCGTCCGTCGCCAACCTGCCGACCAGCCTGGTTTCGGCCAGTGCGCCTGAAGCCGTCGGACGCGTCGACGATCGCTCCATCCTGCAGAAGCTGTCCGACCTGTTGCCGAGCCCGACCAAGTTCGCCTCGCTCGGTCCGGATAGCGGCATCGTGCGCTCCGGGATCGATCTCGGCGCGCTCGGCTATGACAAGACCGCCGTGTACGACATCAAGGCCAGGATGGTGTATCTGCCGTCCGGCATCGGGCTCGAGGCCCATTCCGGCATGGGCAGCCTGCGCGACGACCCAGAGCACGTCAATCAGCGCATGGTTGGCGCGACCCCACCCGCCACCTATGACCTGAAGCCGCGCGAAAAACCGTTTCACGGCGTGCGCGCCCTGCGCATGAACGTGGTGGAAGGATCGACCCTGGGCCGGAGCGGATTGCTGACCCACCCCTATATGCTGGGTCCGGAGGGTGATTCGAACGGCTGCGTCTCGATCAAGAATTACGATCGCTTCCTGAAGGCGTATGATGACGGCGAGTTCAACCGACTCGTTGTCGTCGTCGGGCTTGAGGCTGGCACCCCGACGCGGACCGCGCAAAAGACCGAGTGACGTTTTGTTGCTGGGCCTCGGCGCGACCTCGGCGGTGACGCCCGTCGCATCTTCCGGAAGGTCCCCATGATTGATCCCGCAAACTCGGAAACGCGTCTGCGTACCACCTTCAACATCAAGGTGAACGGCAAGCCAGTCGTGATTTCGACGGTCGGGCAGGCCCATCAGTTCCTCACCAGCCTCAATGCCGTCGAGTGGATGGAGTTCAAGTCGCTGCACGACCAGGCCATGGCCGCGCTGCAGGCCGCGGCCGACAACGCGATCATGACGGTGCAGGCCACCAACGCCGTGCGCACGCTGTTCGTGAGCGCGAAGCTGTTGTGATGCAGACGATGACGCGTTTGAGACAACGACCTCGCGCGGCCTTCCTGGCTGAGAATTCCTGCTCGGCGTCATCGCCCGGCTCGACCGGGCGATCCAGTATTCCGGGACGGCAGTGATCGACCGAAAGGCCGCGGCGTACTGGATGCCCCGCCTGCGCGGGGCATGACAGCCGTGGGATGGGCCATGACCTCGCTCCATCGTCATGCCGGGGCGCGCGTAGCGCGAGCCCGGCATCCATAATCCAGAGCGGGCATGTGAGGCATGCTGGTCACTCCATCTCGTTTCATAAGTTCTGCTGCGGCATATGGATCCGGACTCGCGCTCCGCGCGCCCCGGAGTGATGACGTGTGTGTCGAGGCGCCTCGCGAACAAGAGCCTCCCACCATCCGCCATCATCCACCCATGATCTCGCGATCTCGCGACGCATCCTGCGTCCGAGTGATTCCATTCGTCTTGCCCTCCGCACGGCAGAGGGCGCGGGGAATGCCGGGATGCTGGCCGCAACCCATGGCCCGCCTGCAGAAAAAAAGCAGGCGGCAGTGACCACAGGTTCAACCGGGCAACCGGCATTCCCCGCGCGATGATCTTAACGGCTGCTTCGCGCGCTCCCCGGTGCGCCGGGCTTTCTGGTCACCGTGCACGACAACGCGCTTTGGGCGCGCCACCGTGGGGGCATCAGCGTCGGGATGCCAGGACCACGCGACTTGACCGTACGCGACATCAGCGTTCGTCGGCGCAAAGATGCGCTGCGCTGCCATCGCGTCCACCGCTCCTCCCGCTCCACGTCCGTGACGACCGCGATACGCCCCTCTTGCGAGCGAGAGATGGCACGACAAAAGCACTGAATCCGATTTAGGAAAAGCGGAATATTTCTGACGATGGGACTGGACAGGCCAAATCAGCTTGATGGGCCTGCTGAAAATCGCTTCTGCGCGCATCGCTCTTCTCGTCGATTCAGCCTCTGGAGCGACGCCGTCAGATGGAAATGCCGCTTGATTTGCCCGGCGGGCAGCCGGTTTCTTCGTTGCGATGATCGTTGTTCGACCGAGAGCCGCGATGCGAGCGTATTTGTTAGTCGCCCGGCGCAGGCCAATCGCGCAAGGAAGCCGCGCCATCCAAGGACGCAAGATCGTGGCGCAAGGTCTGCGGCTGGCTTGATCTTTGATGCGGCGGTCGCTGTGGCTACGGTCGACACCGCTGGCCGATCGCATGCGCATACCGCGGTGCACGCGCGGGGCCGTCCAACATCATTGCGCGTCAATGGATCGGCGAGGCCCAGGTCGAGCTGCCGCTGGAGCGGTTCTACGAAGGCGGCGAATGACTCTCGCTGATGCTGCGGCGCGGCGGCAGTATCAGTCGGCCATCTCGGCGGCGTCGAGCGCGATCTCCTCGCGCTCGGCCTTCTCGGCTGTCGGAGCGTTGGCGGTCTCGGCCGTTTCGAAATCGTCCTCGGCGATCTCCTGGACCACGGCCTCCTGGACCTCGGCCGTCTCGACCTGCTCGGCGGCGAGTTCGGCGGCTACGATGGCCTCCGGCTCGGCGTCGTCATTGGCCGGCGTCGAGAACAGGTTGGGGGCTGGGATGGTGGTGGGCACCACCGGTCGCTGCTTGGCCTTGTACCAGGACGAGAATTTCTGCGAGATGCCAGCTTCGAACTCGGCGAGCGGCAGGCTGTTGCCGTCCTCGTCGGTGATGACGACCTGCCAGCCTTCCGCCTCCATCACCTGTGCGTTGGCGAGAACGATGAGGGCGCTTTCGCGCTGCTTGCGGATTGTCTGCTGCTCCCGCTCAGCCACCATCGTGTACGCCATGAACCTGACTCCCACACCTAAACTCGGGACACGTGATGGTCCGAAGCACCATCAGCACGCCGCCACTACGCCGTGAGAGTGTGAGCGCGGCTGGGCCGGATTGCGTTCGCCTAATGACAATTTGGCGGCGTCTCACGGGTTCCGGCAGCGCAAAAGGAGTCGAAGATGCAACAGGCCGCAAAATTGTGGTGCAGGAACGAGAGCGCTTGTTGAAGGCGCGCCGCGACGTGTCATCATTTGATTCTGCGGCGGCAACTGCTTCGCGACATCAGCGAAAGCAGCGGGTGAACCGGACAAACAGCGGGCGAATTGGGGACGGCGATGCGAACTCATCTGTTCAGGATGCGGAATTGGAATGTGGCAATGGCAGGGCTTGCGCTGGCGATGGTCGCCAACCCGCGCGCGGGCCATGCCTTCACGGAGGACGACCAGCGGCGGCTGTGCACCGGCGACGTGTTCCGGCTGTGCTCGTCGGAGATTCCCGATCGCGACCGCATCATTGCCTGCATGATGAAGCAGCGCGCCAGCCTCAGCGACGGTTGCCGCAGCGTGTTCGGCCGGCCATCCGAGCGCTCCGCTTCGGCCACGGTGACGCGCTGAGCGTGCCAAGCCTCGTTTCCGCCAACCACGCGCCGCCGGTCGATCGATCCGCGGCGTGACCATAGTGACCTCGATGGCAATGCGGCGTGGTAGTCTGGCGCGGATCGTCCGGCCAGGAGTTGACGCGCCATGAGCTTCCGCATCCTCGTCCTCTACGGCTCCTATCGCTCCGACCGGATGGGCATCCGGCTCGCGCAATTCGTCGTGGACGGGTTGCGCGCCAGGGACCAGGACGTCGAGCTGATCGACGCCAGGGCGGTCGGCCTCCCGATGCTCGACCGCATGTACAAGGAATATCCGCCCGGCCAGGCACCAGCGGCCATGGCCGAGCTTGCGGCCAATATCCGTGCCGCCGACGGCTTCGTGTTCGTCACCGGCGAATATAATTGGGGCGTGCAGCCGGGACTGAAGAACCTCACCGACCACTTTCTCGAGGAATGGTTCTGGCGTCCGGCGGCGATCGCGAGCTATTCCGCCGGCCGGCTCTCCGGGGCACGCGCCGCCACCGCGTGGCACGGCACGTTGTCGGAGATGGGGATGGTGGTGGTGTCGAGCACGCTTGCCGTCGGCCCGATCGGTCAGGCGCTATCTGCCGACGGCAAGCCGACCGGCGATTCCGGCCAGACGCTGGAACGCGCGTTTCCGCGCTTTGCCGACGATCTGTTGTGGTGGGTCGAGGCGGGCAGGGAGCAGCGGGCGCGCAGGGCGCCGCCCTACTGAGCGCGGCACCAGCGCAGGCCGGAGCGCAAGCGCTCCGGCTCTCGTGCCAAGTCCGCTAACCACACGTCCGCGAACCAAGTCCGCTAACGTTGTTCCGCGCTGCCGGCCCCGTTGGTGACCGCGCGCTGACGCGCCGCCGGCGCGCTTGCGCCCTGGCCCTGACAGGGCCGCTCCATCCATGTCCCGTCGGGAGCCTGCTGGTAGGCGCGGCACGGCAGGGACGATGTGGCCTGATCATCCGGTTTGGGCGTCTGGGAGCTTTTCGCCAGTGCGGGGGCGGCCGTCGCGACGAGGGCTGCCAGCGAACCGACGGAGATCATTTGGCTGATCCGCATCTTGGGGGTTCTCCTGCTCGAAGCACTGCCGATTCAAAGTCGAATTGTGGAAACTTTTTGACAAATGGCGGGCTGCCATGGCCGCAGGCTTAAGGATCGTTTGCGACGCGGCTTGCCACGTTAAGACGTCCGCGGAGGTCGCTCCCGCGAGTGTGGCTTTCTCTGGGCTGGCGTTGCGCCGATGCTGACGGTAAGAGCGGCATGACGCGCGCAAGCGCCCTCGTGACCGCGATGCGGCGCTCCGCCCGGAGCGCCTCGTGCGGTCAACGGACGCCGCCAAGGCAGCCGGTGCTCCGACATCAGCCGCGCGACAGACGGATCGTGGCGGTTCCCGCTTGAGGGCGGGGAGGGGGATCGCGCAGGCTGAGAACTGTGCGAGCATGACGAGACCTCGATTGCCCTCCCTGATCGCGCTGCGTGCCTTCGAGGCCGTCGGCCGCAAGGGCAGCGTGCGCGCCGCAGGCGACGAGCTCGCCGTCAGCCACACCGTGGTCTCGCGTCATCTGCAGAATCTGCAACGCAGCCTGGGCGTGGCGCTGGTGCGTGCCGAGGGGCGGGGCCTCGCGCTGACCGAGGCCGGGCGCCAGTTTCATGCCGAGGTCAGCCAGGCCTTCGACATCATCGCCCGCGCGACAATTTCGGTGCGTCCCGCAGCGCGTCCGACCCTGAACATCTGGTGCATTCCAGGCCTCGCCAATCGCCGCCTGCTGGCGCGGCTGCCCGAGCTGAGCGGCCCGCCGCGCAACTGGGACATCAATCTGCAGCCGACGCTGGCGCACCCCGACCTGCAGCGCGGCGAAGCGGATGCGGAGATCGTCTATGCCGAGGCGATCGACCGGGGCGGCGGCGTGGTCGCCGAGGAGCTGGTGCGCCCACGCGTATTCCCTGTCGCGAGCCCGGCCTATCTGGCGCGATTCCCGGCGATCGCGACGCTCGCCGGTCTCGCCAGGGCCTCGCTGATCCACGAGGAGTCCACCGCGCAATGGGAGCAATGGTTCGAGCTGGCGGGGTATCGGGAGCCCGTCACGTTGCGCGGGCAGCGGCTGTGGCACGCGCATCTCGCCATCGAAGCCGCCCGCTTCGGCCAGGGCGTCGCGCTCGCCAACGAGGTGCTGGTCGCCGATGATCTGCGCAGCGGTGCGCTGGTCGAGGTGATCCCCTCGGCACTCCACATGGGAGCCTATCAGCTCGTCGCGCTCCGGGAGCGCTGGGACGAGCCCGCGATCGTGGCGCTGCGGGCGTGGCTGAAGAAGGTGCTCGCCGCGTAGCCGCGCGCTCATCCCGCTGGGTCTGGTGCATTGCAGGCACTTGTCATCGGGAACAAGCTGATTGATCGCGACGGCTCTCGGCGTAGCCTTCTGCTCGATTTTTCCCACGAGGAGTTGAGCCATGGCTGTAATTTCGGCTGCAATTTCGGCTGCGAACGAAGACCTGCTGGCGCGACGACACGAGGCCGTCGTCAGGGGCGTGAGCTATGCGACGCCGCTGTTTGCCGACCGCGCCCTCAACAGCGAGGTGTGGGACGTCGAGGGCAAGCGCTATGTCGACTTTGCCGGCGGCATCGCGGTGCTCAACACCGGCCACTGCCATCCGCATGTCGTTGCCGCGATCCGCGCGCAGCTCGACCGCTTCACCCACACCTGCTTCCAGGTGCTGCAATACGAGCCGTATGTGCGGCTGAGCGAACGGCTCAACGCGCTGGCGCCGATTTGGGGGCCGGCCAAGTCGATCCTGCTGACGACCGGCGCGGAGGCGACCGAGAACGCGATCAAGATCGCGCGCGCGGCCACGGGGCGCAGCGGCATCATCGCCTTCACCGGCGCCTTCCACGGCCGCACCGCGCTCGCCAACGCCATGACCGGCAAGGTGATGCCGTACAAGAAGCATTTCGGACCGCCGCTGCCCGGGGTCTGGCACGCGCCGTTCCCGATCGCCGGCAGCAGCGTGTCGGTCGAGGACACGCTGTCCTACATCAACTTCATCTTCAAGGCCGACATCGACGCCTCGCAGGTCGCGGCCATCATCATCGAGCCGGTGCAGGGCGAGGGCGGTTTCCACCAGGCGCCGCCGGAGCTGATGCGGGGCCTGCGCCGGATCTGCGACGCCCATGGCATCGTGCTGATCGCAGACGAGGTGCAGACCGGCTTCGGCCGCACCGGCAAGATGTTCGCGATGGAGCACTACGACGTGCAGCCGGACCTGATCTGCGTCGCCAAGAGTCTCGCCGGCGGCATGCCGCTGTCCGGCGTGATCGGACGTGCCGCGATCATGGACGCCGCGGAGCCGGGCGGCCTCGGCGGCACCTACGGCGGCAATCCGCTGGCCTGCGCGGCGGCGCTCGCCGTGCTCGACGTGTTCGAGCAGGAGAAGCTGCTCGACCGCGCCAATGCGATCGGCGACCGATTGCGCGCGGCGATCGAGCGCTTCTCGCGCGCCAACAACCTGGTTCCGGTTTCCGGGCCGCGCGGTCCTGGCGCGATGGTTGCATTCGATATCCTGAAGCAGCGCGGCAGCGACGAGCCGGATTCCGAGATGACCAAGCGCGTGACCCGCGTCGCACACGAGAACGGACTGATCCTGTTGTCCTGCGGCGTCACCGCGAGCACCATCCGCATTCTGGTGCCGCTGACCGCGTCCGACGAGATCGTGGACGAAGGGCTCGCGATCCTGGAGAAGTGCCTGGCCGCCTGACGCGCGGCCGAGGTGAATGGGAAGGCTGGAGGTTTGAGACGTGACTGACGCTGCGGCGGCTGTGCCGAATGACGTGATGGAGCGGCTCGCCGCCGCTGTTGATGCCAACTTCGCCAAGCAGGTCGCCTTCCTGCAGCAACTCGTCCAGTTCCGCAGCCTGCGCGGCGAAGAGGCGCCGGTGCAGGACTGGCTGGCCGGCGAGTTCGAGACCCGCGGCTATCAGGTCGACCGCTTCAGCCTTGAAGACGTCGACCTGATGCGCCATCCCAAGGCGGCGCCGATGGACAGCATCGCACTCGACGGCTCCAAGCAGGTGGTGGCGACGCTGGACGGCGCGGGCAAGGGACGCAGCCTGATCCTGCAGGGCCACATCGACGTCGTGCCCGAGGGCCCGACCGATCTCTGGAACGATCCGCCCTATGAGGCGATCGTGCGTGACGGCTGGATGATCGGCCGCGGCGCGCAGGACATGAAGGCCGGTGTCTCCGCGATGATCTTCGCGCTCGATGCCATCAAGGCCGCCGGCTTCGTGCCGGACGGGCGCATCCATCTGGAGACCGTGACCGAGGAGGAGAGCACGGGCAACGGCGCGCTCTCGACTCTGATGCGCGGCTATACGGCCGACGCCTGCCTGATCCCGGAGCCGACCGGCCACACGCTGACCCGCGCGCAGGTTGGCGCGATCTGGTTCCGGCTGCGCGTGCGCGGCACGCCGGTGCACGTCGCCTATGCCGAGACCGGCACCAATGCGATCCTCTCGGCGATGCATCTGATCCGCGCCTTCCAGGAGCACACGAAAGAGATCAACGCGCGTGCCAAGTCGAACGCCTGGTTCGCTGCGGTCAAGGATCCGATCAAGTTCAACGTCGGCATCATCAAGGGCGGCGACTGGGCGAGCTCGACGCCGGCCTGGTGCGACCTCGATTGCCGGCTCGGCGTGCTGCCGGGCGAGACGCCGGCGCAGGCCATGGCCGGCATCGAGCAGTGTCTCGCGAAGGCGCAGGCCGCAGACAGCTTCCTGTCGGAGAATCCGGTCGAGCTGGTGTGGAGCGGCTTCCAGGCCGATCCTGCGGTGTGCGAGCCCGGCAGCGCCGCCGAGGCGGCGCTGGCCGAGGTACATGCACGGGTATTCGAGAAGCCGCTCGACGTGCGGCTCTCTACGGCGGTCAACGACACCCGCTACTATCAGGTCGACTATGGCATCCCGGCGCTGTGCTACGGGCCCTATGGCATCGGTCCGCACGCGTTCGACGAGCGTGTCGATCTCGACAGCGTGCGCAAGACCACGCTGTCCATTGCGATGTTCGTCGCGCAATGGTGCGGACTGCGGCCGGCATGATCACGGTCGCGCTTCTCAGCCGTCCCGGACTGATGGATCCGATGCAGGCGCTGCTCGCGCGCGAGCTGCCGGGCGTGACCGTCGCGTCATGGCCGGAGTCGGCGGCACGCGATGCCGAGCTTGCGGTGTGCTGGAAGCCGGAGCCCGGCGCGCTCGCGACGATGCCGAAGCTGAAGCTGATCCATTCGATCGCGGCGGGCGTCGACAACATCCTGTCCGATCCGACCGTGCCGGATGTGCCGCTGTGCCGGATCGTCGATCCCGATATCTCCGCGGCCATGACCGAGTTCGTGCTGTGGGGGACGCTGTATTTCCACCGCGACTTCGATCGCGTGGTCAGCAATGCGCGCAACGGCGTGTGGCGTCGGTACGAGCAGCGTGCCGCGAAGGACCGTCGGGTCGGCATTCTCGGGCTCGGCGAACTCGGCTCCGCGGCGGCGATCCGTCTGGTCGAGCTGGGCTTCGCGGTGAGCGCGTGGTCGCGCTCGCCCAAGGCGCTCGCCGGCGTGCGGACCTACAGCGGCGCCGATGCGCTCGACGACTTCCTGGGTGAGACGGAGATCCTGGTCTCGCTGCTGCCGCTGACGGCCTCGACCGTGGGCCTGCTCAATGCCGGGCGTCTGGGCCGGCTACCCAAGGGTGCCGCGCTGATCCTGTGCAGCCGTGGCGAGCATCTGGTGACGGAGGATCTGGTCGCGCTGCTCCGCAGCGGCCATCTGCGCGGCGCCGTGCTCGACGTCTTCGAGCATGAGCCATTGCCCGCGGACCATGCGCTGTGGCGCGAGCCTGGCGTACTGGTGACGCCGCACATGGCGGCGATCGCCTCCTGGCAGGTGATCGCGCAGCAGGTGGCGGAGAATGCGCGGCGTCTGCTGCGCGGAGAGACGTTGCTGAACGTCGTCGATCGCGCCCGCGGCTACTGATTTACCAGCGCGTCTACTCGAGTGTCTGCACCGGCGGCGCCACCGGGCCGCGCGGCGCCGGCGGAGCGACAGCAATGGTCCGTGCAGGCGGTGGTGCGCTGCGCGGCGCGGCCTGCGGCTGCTGCTGAGGCTCGGTCATCGCAGCCTGGCTGTCCCTGACTGGACGCCGGACCTGCTGCGACCGGGCCGCACGCGAGCGGCGGAAGCCCCAGGAGCGCGCGATCGAAGGACCTGCGGTATAGCCGACGACGGCGCCAGCAACGGCTCCCACCGGTCCGAATACGACGGCGCCCGACAAGGCGCCCAGTGCGGCATCGCCGCCGCGGTGCTCGTCGGCCATCGCCGCCGATGCCGTCAGTGTCAGCGCCAAGGCCGCGGTCGCCAGCAGTCTGGTCATGAGATGTCCCCTCCGTCGCATCAGCGCCGAAATGGCGGACAAATGTGGCGATAAGAATGCGAGGAGCGGAACCTGTGAGGGAGCCAGTAACCCTAATGCGGACACAATGTCTCAGCGCCGCGGCAGGGCGCGCAGCTCCGTTCAATGCATCGGGCCGAGCACCGACGCGAACGGCATGGCGATGATTTCCTCGCCGAGATCGTCGGAAATGTGCAGCACCCAGTCGCGCCAATCCTCGTCGCTTTCGGAGGAGATCAGCGAATGCATGACGCGCTCGGCGTGATCACAGGCCTCGGCGAGATCGATGACCGCGGTTCCACGCCGATCGACGAGGAACTCATCGGGATTGGAGCAGTGGAAGAAGACCTGCGTCATGTCCGTCTCCTCAAATCGCCATCCGGCGAATCTCAGTCAGAAGTAACAGTGCGGCGGCGTGCGCGAAATCGGATTGATCACGTAAGGTAAATTACGGGGCGCAGTCTGAACCGGTGGAACCGGACGTGCAGTGATCCAGCTCACGGAACGCATCGGTGTAGAGAAAGTTGTCGCGGACCATTCGATCCGGCGACAGGAGCTCGACATGATGTCTGAAGTCCAGATCCACGCGATCGCCCGGCAGATGCTCGAGGTGCACGGCGCCTCGGCTGTCGCACAAGCTGCGCAGAAGGCGCAGCAATGCGAGGCCAGTGGCGAGGCCGAGGAGGCCCGCGAATGGCGCCACATCTCGGACGCCATGAGGATGATGCGCGGTCCCCATCAGAGCTGACATCGGATCCCAATTTTCAGAATATGCCGCGCGTTCCGGCGGCCTCGCTCGACTCTGCCCGGCTGCAGCCGGCGGTGGATACGTTTCGTCAAGGGGAACGTGTGCCGCATCTCATCCTGGTTTCCGACCCATTTTCCACGCAAGAATCGGGCAACATGATTCGGCAGTGGATTCGCCGCTGACCAACGTTGCCGGCGCGCCCGCCGTCCAGGGATTATTGCCATGGTCTTTTTCAAGCGTGAGCTGAGCCCCGTCGAGATCTTCGAGCGTGCGCTGAAGGACAAGCAGGCCGCGCGGCGGCGGCTGACGGATCGTCTCCGGGTGGCCGAGGCGGCGCTGGACGAGAAGCGCGTCGCCGCGGAGCGGCTCGCCAAGGCCGGCGCCAGCAACGGGCAGCTCGATCGTGCCGAATCGAAGATGCAGGCGGTCGAGCAGAAGGCCAAGGCGCTGCGCGCATCGGTCGCCGAATGCGACGAGCAGATCATCCTGGCGGAGCGCGCCTTCGCCGACGCGGTGGCACAGCGCGACCGCGACCGCGCCGCCAACGACATCGAGGCCGTCGCCACCGCAATCGAGCAGGCGGTTCCTCGCTTCGAGATCGGTGCGGCGGCGCTCGTCGATGCGGTCACGCGCGGCCGTGCGGCGCTGAGCGAGGCCAGCCGCTTCGCGTCCGATGTCGATGACATCCGACGCGAGGTGCTGTCCGCCGCGGAGCTGATCTGCTGGGAGCTGCGCGCGGCCGCGAGCCGCACGCGGGCCGGCAACATCAATGTGGCCCTGCTGGCGCCGCCCGAGGTGAGGCAACTGCCTGCGCCCGAGACCGACCGTCAGATGATCTACACGCTGAGTCCGCTGACTTGGCGTGAGGGTGAGGAGGTGAAGCGCGTCGCCGCGTTCACCATGACCGCGCTGCCGAAGGCCCTGTTGCCGCTGGCGCTGGCGCATCAGCACGTCGACTATCTCAACGCGCGCCGGGTGCAGACGCTGATGCACGTCCATGGCGGCGGACAGCAGCAGAGCGAGCCGATGCCGGACGATCCGGCGCTGGTCGATCTCGATGCGCTGGGTGTGCAGGCGGAGGAAAGCCCGCGGGCTGATGTCGCCTGAGCGCGTCCACGCGCGCGGGCGCGCCGGGGCGCGGCTGGGGTTTATTGGATCGGCCGCGCTGCTGCTGATTGTCATCAGCAGTGCACAGGCGGAAGATCTCGATGCCGGCAAATCCGGCGCGCGGCTGTTTGCGGACAGCTGCGCCACCTGTCATCGCTCGGCTCGTGGGCTCGCCAAGGGGCGCTTTCGCCTGACGCTCTATTTGTTCCTGCAGAAGCACTACACCAGCAGCGACGACTCCGCGTCGGCCTTGAGCACCTATCTGCAGTCGGTCGATGCGCCGGCGGCCGCGCCGGCCCGCCGTTCCCCATCGCGGCGACCGGCCTATCGCGGTGAGACACGACCGCCGCGGCCGCCGCTGCCGGTGCGGGGACGTTAGCGATCGACCTCGATCGCGTCAGATTCAGTCGCTTGGCCCGCAGTTTTCCGGTGTGTGCTCGTCCGGGTGTGGCCGATATCCGCAACCTGGGCTATGCTCGTCGGCCAAGGTGCTCGAACGCTCCGGGGGGCCGATCTCGCGCGTGTCCGTGCGAAGCTGGCCGTCCTGAGCCGTGTCGTCCTGACGTCTCAGTCGTGCCGCGAGCCGCGTTATCGTGATTGTGTTTTCGGGCGTTATGTCTTTTGACGTTGTGTTTGGGCTGTCTGAGGCGGGGCAGCGGCGATGATGACCTTACCGGAGCTCGCGGCAGCGGCGTTGGAGCGTTTCCTCAGCTCCTATATGCGCCGCCGTTTCGGATCGTCTCATACCCAGTTGACGGAGATGCTTCCGGCGGCTGCGCGCATCGCGCTGGAATGCATCGGCAACAGCGATGCGCTGTATCACAACGTCGAGCACACCTTGCTGGTCACGCTGGCCGGCCACGAGATCCTGCGCGGCCGCGCGCTGCACAGCCATATGACGGCGGACGACTACGTCCACGTCATCCTGGCCTGCCTGCTTCACGACATCGGTTATGTCCGCGGCCTGTTCAGGGAAGACGACGTCGACGGCTTCGTCATCGATCGCGGCGGCCGCAAGATCTGCCTGCCGCGCGGCGCCTCCGACGCCAGCCTGATGCCGTATCACGTCGACCGCTCGAAGCTGTACGTGATCAACCGCATCGAAGGCATGGCGCCGCTGGACAAGGACCGCATCGCCCGCGCCATCGAGGGCACGCGCTTTCCGCCGCTCGCCGGCCAGCAGTTCGACGAGGAGCAGTCGATCGTGCGCGCCGCCGACCTGATCGGACAGCTCGGCGACCCCAACTACATCCGCAAGGCCAACGCGCTGTATTACGAGTTCGAGGAGGTCGGCATCAACCGGCAGCTCGGCTATGAGTCACCGGCCGATATCGTCAACCGCTATCCGCAGTTCTATTGGAACAGCGTCGCCCCGCACATCCAGACCGAGATCCGCTATCTCAACATGACATCGACGGGGCGCCAGTGGATCGCCAACCTCTATGCCAACGTGTTCCGCGCCGAACGCGACATCTCGCTGTCGGGCCCGCAGAGTTGACCGGCTGAGTTAGCGCCGGCCGCCGACCTCGTCGATGTGGCCGAGCAGGTCGGCCGGATCCTCGTAGACGCGGATGGCGCCGGACTGGCGCAGTTCCTCCGAACCATAGCCGCCGCTCAACAGGCCGACGCCGAGCGCCCGGCAGCGGGTTGCGGCGAGCATGTCCCAGATGCTGTCGCCGATCACGACCGCGCGCTCGACCGGCGCGTCGAGGCGGGCGGCGGCGGCGAGAAACAGATCGGGATCAGGCTTGGCGTAGCGGACCTCGTCGCGTGTCACGACAGCGTTGGTCTTGGGATCGACGCCGAGCGCGGCGAGATTGACGGCCGCCGTTTCCATTCTCCCGCTGGTCGCGATCGCCCAGGGGATGCCGGCATCGGTCAAGAAGCCGAGCAGCTCGCGTGCGCCGGGCAGGGGCCGGACCTGGCCTCCGAGCTTCTGATAGGCCGCGGCATGCGCTTTCCGCAGCCGCTCGATCCGATCGGGCTCGATGGCAAAACCCGTCTCACGCAGCAGCTGGTTGGTGAACAGGCCGCCGCTCATGCCGATCTTGCGGTGGATGCGCCAGACCGAGAGCTCGATGTTCTCGGCATCCAGCGCCGTCTTCCAGGCGAGCACATGCTGATAGACGCTGTCGACGAGCGTGCCGTCGAGGTCGAACAGGAAAGCGGTTTCGATGCGCATGGCTCGCTCCGGGCTGGATGTCTGCTGCGTAGCTGCAAGGCCAAGCGGCAGCGGTCATCCGGGTTCCTGCCCGACGCGGGGCTGTGCCGTGCCCGCTATGGCGGTGCGCAGACCGACGAACGGCGCGTCGTTCGGCCATGGCCGGCAAACGTGCCGTGCGGTCTTTCCGCTCCGTCGGCAGCCCCCAGGCCGCTCCGGGGTCAGCCCTTGGGACGGATGAAGCCGGCCAGCGTCTTCTTCTGCTCCTCGCACCAGTTCGTCATGCCGAGGCGGCGCTGATCCATATCGATGGCCTGCGTGGCGACGGCCACCTCCGCCATCAGATCGTCGTCCTGCTTCTCGCCCATCTTGCCGCCGGTGTGCATGTAGGCGATCGCCTTGCGCACCTTCTCGGTCGTGCCGTCAGGCATCTTCATGTCCTGCGCCTTCTGGACCAGATCCTGATAGACGACATCGACGCCGGGACATTCGACCTTGGTGGCGAACGCCTCCAGCACCATGGTCGTATACATATGGCGTGGCTCGGCGCTGCCCGGTGTCAGGGCCGCCAGCAATGCCGCAGTGGTCAATGCCGCAAGGGTTGACGTGTAAAGCAGACCGTTTCGCATCCTCTGGCTACCTCCCGCTTGTTTTCGGCGAGGCTAGCCTGTGGGCGACGCGCGGGCAACAACGAGCGCAGTGCAGCACGCGCGAAATGATCGAAGGGGCCGGCCGGCTATTTGTTCAGCCGCCGCTCCTGCTCCTTGAGCAGAACGTCGAGCTCCTCGCTCTGCTGCGCGAGGCGGTCGGCGTTGCGCTCCTCGTCGGCCGCACCCGATTGCGAAGCGGCCTGCTCGGTGATCTGGCGGATGTTGTCGCGCAGGATCGCGATGCGGTCTGCGAGGTCGGAGGCGGACAGGACGGTCGGATCGGTCAGGCTCATGAACCCCTCGGTGATGCGCATTGTCAGGCGCAGTTCCTTAGCTCGGAAAGCCGCGTCGCGACAAGTAGATCGACGACATCGATCACCGCCATGTCGATCGGCGCGGACCAGCGCGGGCGCCTGTGCGGATCCCTCAGCGCACAGGCATTGGCGGACGCACCACGGGCTGGTCCGGATCGACCGGCGCCGACGGCAGCGGCATCGGAGCAGGCGGCGGAGGAGCCATGCCGGCTGCGGCCGGCGGCGGCGTGCGCGGCCGGTGCACAGCTGCTGCACCAGGCAGTGCTGGGGTCACGGCCGCGGTCGCAGGGCGTGGGGCCGGGCGCGGCCGGATCGTCTGCTCGATGGCGCGCGGATCGAACGACCGTGCTTCCGCGGTCCGCTCGCTCGACCGCTCGGCGGGCCTGTCGCTGGGCTTGGCCTCGGCGACCCGCGCCATGTCGCGGACCATCTGCTCCTGCCCGGCCTTCAACTGTGCGAGGCTCGTCTTCAGCTCGCCGATCTGCTGGCTCAAGGCAGCGAGGTCGTGGGCCATCGATTGCAGCAACTGCTCCTGCGATGCGGTCGCGCCAACCGCGCTCGTTGCGTGCTCCTGCGCCTCAGCCGGCGCTTCGGCGGCCGTCTGCTGGGGCGCGGTCGCGGCTGGCTGTGCCGCGGCGTCCTTGTCGGCGTTGGATGCCAGCGTGATCCGCGGCATCCAATGCGCGATCATCTCCTGGGCTTGGTCTCCATAGCTCTGCCAGGCGGCCGCGGCGACCGCGCTGCCGACGGCGAACAGCACCGCCAGAATGGTGCGCACGGCCCAGGTGGCGAACGTGCTGCGCTCTCCGGTGACCGCGAGGTCGCTCGTCGCCTGCGTCCTGTAGTCAGGGTCGATCTTCGGCAAGGGGACATCCGGAGGCCGTTGCGAGCTGCGCCTGTCCGCTTCGGCGGCGGTGCGATCCGCGCGGGCCGCCAGCACGATCTCGGGATCGATCATGGCATGAGGCTGCTGATCGCCGTCTTTGGTCGTCGTTGCAAGCATTGACGCTCCGTCCTCCGTTGTCGTCCGCCTCGCAGGCGGCGCTCGGCTCTGTACCGATGTGTCGTCCTAACCAACGCCCTCGTGCACCAATGCTCCGCGTACTCACGCTGCATCGTACCTACGCTTCGTGACACCAACGTCGGAAGACGACGGCGCCACAGGACGCTCGGCCTCTCGGCCGCATCAGCACAGAACCTGGATACCGGTTGTCCCTCGTGCCCACGCACCTGCATGTTCACGGTGATTCATCTTGGCCAGAGCCGCATGCTCAGGAACGTCCCATCATCGTTCCGTCGCGTCGACGCTCGGCCGATTCCCAATCTCATCGACACTTGGTCATATCCGCCCAAACCAAGGCGAAGACATGGCGGTTGCGCGACCCATGCGACCTCCACCTCTGGCCGCAGGCGGAGCATACCCCGAATGCACCGCGAAGGCTATGCCGACGGCGTTTCTCCGCGCCGACGAGATCCCGGCCATTGTTGCCGACCGGTGCCGCGAAATGAAGCTTCGATCGGCCCGTCAACGCTTGAGAATGTCGTCGGTGGGCAGCCGGATCTCGCAGCAGAGGCCGCTCGGCTCGAAGCGCCGCACGACGCGGGCACCGACCTCGTACGGCAGCATCTGTTCCAGCAGCACGGTTCCAAAGCCCTGGCGCTGCGCACTCAGCGTGCGTCCGGACATGCCGGTCTCGGTCCAGTCGATGACCAGCCAGTCGACCGCGTCGTGCTTGTCGAGCCGCCATTCGATCCTGATGAAGCCCCGCGGCACCGTCAGCGCGCCATATTTCAGCGCATTGGTCGCGAGCTCGTGCATGGCAAGCCCGATGCTCTCGGCCGCCTTCGGCTTCAGCCGCACCTGGGGGCCCAACAGCGAGAATTGCCTGTCCTCGCGCGCGGCTCCGGCGCGCAGCTCATCGGCGATCAGCTCGGCCAGATCGAAACCGGCGAGGGGATCGCGCGTGACGACCGCCTGGATGCGCGACAGCGCCGTGATGCGGCCTTCGAGGTGACTGGCGAAATCCTCGACACTGTCGCTCGAGTCGCCCGTGCGGCGGATGATCGAGCGGATCACGGCGAGCATGTTGCGGACGCGGTGCTGCAACTCGGCGAGCAGCAGCTTCTGGTGCTCGGAGGCCGAGACCAGCGCCGTGATGTCCTGGGTGATGCCGCCGATGCGCTGCACCTGCCCCACCTCGTCGACCATGGGAAAACTACGGATGCGCAGCCAGCGCGTGACGCCGTCCGGCTGCCTGATGATACGGACGTCCAGGCTGTCGCGCTGGCCGCGCCGGGCGCGCTCCAGGCTCTCGAGGGCGCGGGGCCGGTCCTCCGGCAGCATGAGCTCGGTCCACGATGCGAGATGGTCGCCGCGGAGCACAGCGGTGCGCGGGACGCCATAGATCGTCTCGAATGCGGGGCTGAGATATTCCCATTGCAGGGTCTCGGCATCGCGGATCCACACCACGTCGGAGGACGCTTCGCCGAATTGGCGGAAGCGCGCCTCGCTGTCGCGCAGCGCGGCCTCGGTGCGCTTGCGGTCGTCGATGTTCATCACGAGCTCGACGAGGGTGCCGTCGCCGAGGTCACGGCCGGCGAACATCATCCAGGCGCGTTCGCCGTTCTTGCGAAAATACTGCTTCTCATAGGGACCGAGCCGGCCGGTCTGCCGCAGCAGCTCGATCTGGTCGCTCGAAGTGCGCATCCATTCCGGGGGGGTCAGGCTCTTCCAGGTCAGCTCGCCGCTGTTGATCTCCTGGCGCGAATAGCCTGTCATCGCCAAGAAGGCCTCGTTGGCGTCGATCAGGGTGCCGGCTGCATGATCGAAGAACAGCACGCCGACCGAATCGATCTCGAGGAGGCGGCGCAGTCGATGATCGCTGGCATCGCCGCCATTCGAATGCGGCTGCTGTGCGGGCGGCCCAGCGTCCGGCAGCTCGCTGCAGCCGAGGCAGACGGCGAGCTCAGGATCGGCCTGTGCGAGGGCAAGCACATCGGAATCGATCGTGAGCAGGTGAGCATCGGCCCAGAAATGCGCTGTGCGCAGATAGGCGAGGAAGGCCGCCAGCAGATCGAACCTGGTGTTGCCGAACGCGTGTCGGATCGCGCGCCGCGAGCGGTCGGAATCAGCACTTTGCATGAACAGCACCGACGCTGCCTCGAACAGGTCCGCCTCGCCGTCGCTGCCCGGCTCCGGGATGTCGAGCGGGGGCTGGAGAATCTCAAGCCGGCCCAGCGCCGCCGCGGTGCGCACGGGATCCGCGAGCGGCCGCGCGAGCAGTTGACGCGCCCGATCGATCGTCTCGGGGCGGGATGCCGAGTCGCCCGCGGGCTTGCCCAATCCGACCAGAAAACCGAAATGCCGGGTCAGACAATAAGGCGAATGGTTGAGGCGCGACAGATGGACGGCGAGCCGCTCCTTGAACAGGGCCGGCAGCGGGGTGTCGAGATAGGCGGATTTGGCGAACTGCCAGAGCTGTCGGGTCGCCTCAGGCGCTGACGGCGCCGACCTGAACAGGTTGGGCATCAGCCCGAGGCGCTGCACGATCTCCTGCTCGAAGGGTCCGTCAACCATGCGCTGTTCGACCATCGCCGTTTCCCCGGCAGAGTGCCGAGCCGGTCAGCATAGCGCAAGCGCCGCTCCGAACCTCTCACTCATTCGCGTCGAGCTGACGGCCTTCGCGGTCCAAATGCAAGTAATTCGCGTTGAACAGGCCTGCGCTCATCAGGCGCTCGAGGTCCGGAAGTACCAGCATCTTGCCCTTGAGCACGATCAGGTTGCTGGCGCGCAGTTCCTGCAGCGTGCGGTTGACGTGGACCTTCGACAGGCCGGTCGCCTCGGCGAGATCGGCCTGGGTGAGCGGGAAGCTGCAGCTGCTGTCGTCGGCGAGACCCGCCAGGCGCAGCCGGAAGAACAGTTCGCACAACAGGTGCGCCATGCGTTCGGACGCGGTGCGCTGCCCGAGATTCATGGTCCATTCGCGCTGGATCGCGGCATTGACCAGCGTCTCCCACCAGAATGCGGTCGCAATGCGCGGATAACCGGCGCTGATCTCGTCGAAGAACTCGCGCGGCAGATCGGCGATCGACACCGGCGTAATGGTGCCGATCGAATGGTCCATCTCGCGCAGAATGAAGATGTTGAGATCGCAGATATCGCCAGGCAGGAAGAACGAGACGATCTGGCGGCGGCCGTCCTCGAGCTGCTTGTAGCGGCAGGCCCAGCCGTTCAGGATCAGATGCACGTCCTTGGGCTTCTCGCCTTCGCGCGCGATGTCGGTGCGTGGCGCGAAGGTCCTTACCCGCTGAGCCGCAGCGCGGTTGAGCATCAGGCGGTCGGCCGCAGAGAGGCGGACGAAATTCTCGAGCTTGCGTACCAGATGACTCAAAGAGCGGTTCCCCCGAGTTAGTTTATTGGGGTTCCATGTGGTGCGACTTCAATAACTTATGTTAGCATCGTACCGCGTTGGCCGCTGGATCTTTCTACACTTGCATGAGGAATCAGGGCGGGGCCCGGAGTCGGAGAGATTGCCGCGGCTTCTTGCGATGCCCGTGCTCCCAAGCGATGCTCGAAGCACGAGCAACATCGCGCGATCCCGACCAACCCTTCGCGCCTCTGTCGTGGAACTCTCATGAAAGCTGATGAGGACCACCGTTGAAGCCCGTTGATTTACGGGAATCGAAGCGTGGTGGCGACGATCTGGCGCCACGCCAGGTCCGCGGACTTAAGACCCCCTCAGGCTCCGCTTCCTAAGTTGATCAAAACAATCAACTGGAAATGCATCATGCGAGTCGGTCAGCTCTTTGCGCTGTCGATGCTCTCGGTCACGGCGCTTGCCTGTATTCTCGGGGCCCCGGCGATCGGCGCCAAGCGCCCGCTGGCTGCGGCCGAGTACTCCAGCATCGATCGCGCGCAAGGCCGGATCGAGGTCGATCGCGAACGCGATCGAATCGAGCATTGATCAACTCGGCAATCCTCCGAAAGTCGCGCAGGCGATGTCTGTCGAGGCGTATTTCACCAATGCAGCGGGACTGATCGAGAAGGAGACCGCGGCGTCGCGCAGCAATGCCGGCTGATGGCGACCTGCTTGACGAAGTCCTCCGTGCTCGGCGCAATGCCGAGCGCCGAATTCACCCCGGTCTTTTCGCAGACTGATTGGGCGAGGGCAGGGCCGGCGAGTACCAGGCAGCCAAGCGTGCTGAGTGTGCGTCGCATGGGTTGTTCCTCTCGTTGGTTGCGGCCTAAACCGAGAGATGTCCACGATGTTCTGTCGACCTCGCGCGCGCCGCGCCGTGTGTCCGGTGAGGGGACGCCGCGAGCAACCGGCGCAGCCGCAAAGCGTCGGCGGGCGCCGCGCTCTTCTGGTCGTTGTCGAAATAGACGTAGACGTCGATCCCGTGCGTCGCCCAGGCGCGAATGCGTTTGGCCCAGGTCGCGAGCGTTGCGTCGGTATAGTTGTCCTTGTAGCGGCCGTCGGGGCCGTGTCCGCGCACATAGACGAAATCGGCCGTGCGCTTCCACGGCGCCGGGGCGTCGTGATGGTCCGACAGGCAGAGCGAGATGTTCGCGTCCCTCAGCAGGCGCATGATGGCCGGCGTGTACCAGCTCGGGTGACGGAATTCGAAACTGTAGCGCCGGTGCCTCGGCAGCAGCGGCAGAAAGGACTCGAGGCGCTCGGGATTCGCTTCGAAATGCGGCGGCAGCTGGAACAGCACGGGGCCGGCCTTGTCGCCGAGCAGCGACAGCCGGCTCTCCATCAGCGCAATGCTGTTGACCGAGCGCGCGGACAGGCGCTTCCAATGCGTGATGAACTTGGAGGCCTTCCAGGCAAAAACGAAATCGGGGCCGGTCTGATCGCGCCAGCCGCGGACGGCGGCTTCCGTCGGCGTCCGGTAGAACACGCCATTCAGCTCGGTGGTCTCGAACTGGCTGGCGTAGTAGGGCAGCTGGTGCCTGATCAGAAGGCCCCGCGGAAAGAAGGCGCCGCGCCAGGACCCGTAATGCCATCCCGATGTGCCGACCACGACCCGGGCCATCATCGTCCTCTCGCCGAGACAAGAACTCGAGAGCAAAGCATCGTGCCGGCGTTCGGGTTCCTCTCGCAATCGCGACAGATGACGAGGCGAGTGTCCTAACGCCCCGCGGCGTGCAGCACGGGCGCACTCAACAGCTCGCTGATATGCGCCGCCGTCTCGGCCTGCATCGCCTTCTTCAGCATGATGTCGCGTTCAGGGCCTACTGGAAGACGCGCTGCCGCCTCGCGGGCAGCGGTTGCAGCCTGCTGCAGCCGCTGGCCGAACGACGCTGTCTGCTTGCGCCGGTTCCGGTTGACCTTCATGGCGAAACTCCTGTTCCTTTTGGACAGAAGTGTGCGGCGCCGAGCCTGTGACGTCGCTAACACACGTTACCGTGCAGTTCACTATCCCTGGAGGTCATTTTGGACCCAACAACAAGGATGCCGTGCTGATTAGTTATTTGATCGATCGGGGTCGTTACCCGGAACGCTGAGGTGCACCTCATGACCCTGCTTGATGGCAAGCGTCGCGGCTGATGCCGCCGATTCGAACGCTGCTTCCTTGGTGGCATAGTCGCCGTGCGCGTTGCCGTCGTGCAGCACGCTCCAATGATCGTCCACTGCTACGATGGCGTATTGAGCCAGTCCCATGTCGTCCTCCGTTTCTCCGCGTCCAATTCGAGGAAGTCGATGAGGCCGGCGATGCCGGCCAGCACGCCCATGATCGGTCCGGCCAGCAGCAGCCAGGCGGAGATATCCGCCCACATGATTTCGGCGGTCCGCCAATAGGCGATGTCGGTGACGAGCGTTCCGATGAAGCAGACGATAGGGAATGGCACCAGCATCGGGTGGATCGAACGCCGTGCGATCTGCGCCGTCGGCTGCAGGGAAGGTCGGGTGGTTTCGGCGGTCGCCACGGGGGTCTCCTCGATTGGGCACGGCCTGTTGCTGCGTGGAGAACCGTCGGCCTGACCGGGCGTTCCGATGACGACGACGGATTTGGCGTGGCGCTCACGCGTGACACGCGACAGCGGGTCGACCGCCCGGTCACCCGTGCCTGCGTATCGGTCAGTGGTTCCTGTTCAGCGGTCCGCTGCCGCGCCCGGCGCGGCTCATCTCGCCGAGCACGAGACCAACCAGAGCAAGTTGCATCCGTTCCTGCGCATGCGGACGAACCTCGGGTGACGCGTCCGCTTCCCGACGCCGGCGAGCCGTGGGGCAGCCGGCCCGGTCTGGCTCGTCGTGTTGGGTCTACCCGGCCGGGCGATAGCCTGTTAAGCAACGGCGCAGGACGGGGCGGTCCCCGCGGATACGAGACTGAGAGGAAGCGGCAATGATTCAGACGGTCGGCATCATCGGAGCAGGCACCATGGGCAACGGCATCGCGCAGGTTTGCGCCGCCGCGGGCGTTCCGGTCGTCATGGTCGACATCTCGGAGCAGGCGGTGGCGCGCGGGCTCGCGACCGTGGGTTCCAGCCTCGACCGCCTGGTCAAGAAGGAGAAGATGACGGCCGCCGACAAGGACAGGGCGTTGTCGCTCATCACCGGCACTGCCGACAAAGCGAAGCTGGCGAGCTGTGACCTGGTCATCGAGGCAGCGACGGAGAACGAGGAGCTGAAGCTCAAGATCCTCAAGGACCTCTGTGCCGGCCTGAAGCCCGAGGCGCTGATCGCGACCAACACCTCTTCCATCTCGATCACCAAGCTCGCCACCGCCACCGACCGGCCCGATCGCTTCATCGGCATGCACTTCTTCAATCCGGTGCCGATGATGGCGCTGCTCGAACTGATCCGCGGCCTGCAGACCTCGGATGCGACCCATGCGGCCGCCGCCGAATTCGCCAAGCGGATCGGCAAGGTTGCGATCACCGCGAAGAACAGCCCGGGCTTTGCCGTGAACCGCATCCTGTGCCCGATGATCAACGAGGCGATCTTCGCATATTCGGAAGGCATCGCGACCGCCGCCGACATCGACGAGGGCATGAAGCTCGGCTGCAATCACCCCATCGGTCCGCTGGCGCTGGCGGATCTGATCGGTCTCGACACGATGCTGTCGGTGATGGAGGTGTTCTACAACGGCTTCAACGATCCGAAGTATCGTCCGGCGCCGTTGCTGAAGGAAATGGTGGCTGCAGGCCAGCTTGGCCGCAAGACCGGCAAGGGCTTCTACGATTACAGCAAGTAGCTGCGGTAGATTGCGTCGGCGGCGGGTGACGCCTGCGCCCGCCGCGCATCCGCCGATGATGGATTTCGTTTCGGGGACATTGGGAATGCGGCGATGCCGCGAGCCGATATATTGGCTGGCATTGGTCACCTGATCCCTGCACGCGATCGGCTGATCACACGCTCCAATGTTCGCGTTGCGCAGTATCAGCCCGAGTGTTGGGTCTCGAGCCGCCGCTCCCGAATGATAGCTACCATGCTCGCGCTGAAGTGATCCAGATGGACGGCACAGCGCCGGGCGGGCAAGGGGCCATGCCTCGCTGATGCAGCCCACTAAGCCGCGACCCGGCGTGCCGTTCGTGATTTGCCGCTATGCGATGGTCCGAAGCGAGTCCCGTCGCACTCAGCGGATCTGGTACGGAGGTGGAGTCATAGAACCTCCCTGCAATCAGACGGGTTGTTGTCGTTCGAACATCACCGGCACCATGATGAGCGGCCACCGGAAATGCACGACGGGGTGATCGTCCTCCCGGCTGTCTGCGCTGTCAAGGTGCATCCTGACGCATTGATGAATTCGACGTTACAGGGCGTCGATACTGCGAGTGCAGGAAAACTTTGATCACGCGCTGGTCTGATGACAAATCCGCGCAAATCACTACATGAGGGGGGCCGAGCCGTGTCGGTCGAAGAAGGTTCGCGATTGCGCTCGGTCGAGCGCGCGTCGTCCGCAGGGCGGAGACAATCAGGATCTTGTATGTAGGCGTAGTGCTTGGGGGCAACAAAAAAGCTGCACGGCGCAGCGACATTGATTGCGGTGCGTCAAACGGCCCAAGGTCGTCAGCGACGAAGCTGAAGGTTCCGGGAACCAAAGATTTCGTGGTGTTTTGTTTGGCGCGAAAAGCAAGGCAGGAGAACAGCGATGAGAGCAGTTGGCATTACTCTGGCGACGGTCGCCCTGTTTGCGGGGACTCTGCCCGCTCTCGCAGCGGAGCAGGGCACGGCGGGCATGGTCACGGGGATCAACCGTCTCAACGGCACGATCGCGATCAAGCGCGTTCCCAACGGGACCGTCGGCGCCAACACGGCGGGAGCGGACCAGGAGTTCAAGGTCAAGGACAGCGCCATGATCGAGAACATCCACGCCGGCGATCGGGTGACGTTCTCGACGTCCGACGCCGCCACACCGACGATCATCAAGCTCGATCGGCAGAAATAGCCGACATAGCCAGATCGAGGGCGCGATGCAGCAGTACGGTGTTCTCCGCGGGCTGGGCGCTTGGCGTCTCGGGCTCTGGGTGATGATGACGGTCGGGGCCTGCACTGTTGCGAATGCGGCCTCGACCGACCTGTACCAGGCGCAGACGGTCGTGACCGGTCAGGGCGAGGACAATCGCCGGGCAGCCTTTGCAGCATGTCTGGAGGACGTGCTGATCAAGGTATCCGGTGCATTTCAGCTTAGGAACGACGCAAGGCTCGCGCCACTCGAGGCGCGGGCGGCGGAGTTCGTCACCGGCTTCGATTATCACGATCAGATGTCGGGCAAGCCGAAGCACGACGAGCAGGGCACGCGCGACCGGCCGTATGACCTGACCGTGTCATTCGATCGCGCGCGGATCGATCAGTTGCTGGCGAGCTTGAACGTCAAGCCGTGGCCGGGGCCGCGCCCGTCGATTGCCGTGATCGTGGCGATGACGGCAGGCGGCCGCACGTTCCTCGTTGCATCCGACGACCGGACGTCCGATCTGCAGCGCGACGCATTGCGCGAGGCTGCCGTCAAGCGTGGGCTCGAGATCGCTCTACCAAGCGCCGCCGAGATCTCGAACGCCGCTATTGAGAAGACCAAGCTGAACGATGTCCAGCCCGTGGCCGTCGCGTCATGGTTTCCCGGAGCTGAGGTCATGCTCTTCGGCGATCTCACCTGGGACGACGCCGAACTGGGGTGGGTCACGCGATGGCGCCTCGATCGCGCGGGCAAGCAATATCGGTGGCAATTCCGTGGCGTGACGTTCGACGAAGCATTTCGCCGCGCTCTCGGTGGAGCAGCGCAGCTCCTCTCCGACAACGGAGCGCCGTGAGGTTGCCGCGATAGTCTGCAACCATCCCTGTCGAGTGCATGCCGGAGCCGCGCATGCGGGGCGCGAGAGTCTCGCGCCCGAGCTCGTTCCGGCAAACAGACAGGAGGGTGTCCGTGGTGAAACTCAGAACGTGTCTCGTTGCTGCGCTGTTGATTGCCACGCCCGCCTCGCTGGCGGTGGCTGCGCCGGGCCTGGTGCGCACCGCGGCCGCCATGCGCGCAGGACCTGGCCCGGGTTTTCCCATCGTCGAGCGTATTCCGGCCGGGGCCCGGATCACCATCCATGGCTGTATTCAAGGCGGCGCGTGGTGCGATGTCAGCTTCGGAGGCGAACGCGGCTGGGTCGCGGCGCGGACGCTCGCCTATCTGTACCGTGAGCAGTACGTCTACCTGCCCGAATATGTCGAGTACGTGCCGACTGTCGGCTTCACGCTGACCACCTATTGGAGCAGCTTCTATTTCGGACGGCCCTGGTATCATCGGCACGCGTTCTGGAACCGCTACTGGCATCGCCATCCGCCGGTCATGGCGCAAAACCCGCCTCCGCCTGGCATGACCCCGGGGATGCCGGGTCGTGGTCCCGGCGGAACGATCCAGCCTGGCGCCGGAGCGGGCGCGGTCGCCGGCACAGGCCAACAATCCGGACCGCCTCTGGGCATGCAAGGTCGTGTGCCACCTGCGACTGCCGCCGGCCCCGCCGCACCTCCAGCCGTGGCTGGTGCTCCCGCTCGAGCTGGAACACCACCCATGGTGCAGCCTCTGATGAGCCGGAGCGGCGGTGCGCCGCAGAGCGCCCGCGCGCAGATGGGCGGCATGCGCATGATCGGGACTTCGCCGCAAATCGGTTTGGCGCATATCGGGGGCGGCCCCGCCATGGGTGCTGCGCGTGCCGGCGTCAGCGGCCCTCGCGGCGGCGGCGGGCGTTCCGGTCCGGGCGGTGGTTTCCGCCGGCACTGAGTCTTCAGCGCTGGCGTGGTGTCCGGATTGTGAAGGTGGCGTGCCGGCCGGCGCTGGCGACGGCCGGCGCTGAAATTTCCCGGCATCGGCCGCCTCGGCATGCCACCGGCCTGAGGCCCGCGATCTGCCTGTCGGGCACTACTGGCTGGCATGCTGCTTGCTGCGAGCCTCTTCAGCGCGCCTGCGATGTCGCGGATGCGCCAAACGCCGGGCGAGGCGAAAAGAGGCGGATGATGAGCACGCTGTTTGCGATCTGCGCGACCTATGAGGTGGACGATGGCGCGGCGCGGGGCTTCGTTCTCCAGCGCCGCGAGCCCGATGGCAGCGCCAAGCCCTGGCCGATCCTGGTCACGCGCAAGGGCAACAATTTCTACGGCTTCGAGAATGCCTGCCCACATCAGGGCGCTCGCCTCGACAAGCATCCTGGCGAGTTCATGGACGAGGAAGGCAATTTCCTCGTCTGTGGCGAGCATGGCGCGCAGTTCGACCTCGATACCGGACAATGCTTCATCGGGCCCTGCCAGGGCCGGACGCTGTCTCCGGTCGAGCTCGTGATCGATGACGGTGACATCTGCCTCTCCGGGATCGATCTGGATGAGGAGGACGGCCTCGACATCGACGATCCCGAGGATGACGTGCCCGAGGTGCAGATCACATCGGACTGAGGCTGAGGGCCGGCCGCCGCTGCCGGGTTAGCGCTTCTTCCGTTCGGCGCGGCTGTAGTTGCTGAAATGCCCCTCGCGCGCTGCCTGGCTGCGCGCGGCCTTGATCAGGCCTGGGCTGCGCGCTGGCGGCGCCGGCAGCGAGGGCAGGCGGGTCAGCTTGCGACTGCCACAGGTCGGACAGACCGGCCTTTCAGAAATCCCGATCAGCAACTCGAAATCCTCTGCGCAAGCTGCGCAATGGAAGCTGTAGAACGGCATGACGTCATCCCCCATTGTCGCGAGGGGCATTGCACGAAGCGGGCCAGCGTCATTGCGGGTCGAATCGCCGATTCCGGGCTCGTTGGCACGCGAACGGCAGCATTCTCTTTGCTGCGCGTGTCCCGAATGCGACGCGGCTGGGGTCGAACATTCGACAGCAGCGCAGAGGTCCTGCGCCCGGCCGGCCGGTCCCGGATAGCCGGGCGCCAGCCGGACGGGCAAAGCGGATCAGGCGTTGGTCTTCGGCACGTACTTACCGGCGACACACTTGTAACTCTGCAGACGCCACTCGTGATAGGGACCCTTGGACATCCAGTCTGCGATTCCGATCTGCGCGCTGACGGCGCAGGATGTCATCGTGATGCCGGACATCTCGCTGTTGGTGACGACCTTCTCCATGCAGAGCTGGCCGTTGCATAGCATTGCGACGAGAGTGACGAGCACGTTGATTCTGCCTCCATAGAGTGGGACCCGGTCAGGATCGAGAAAGCAGGGTTCATGCCAAGTTATGAATCTGGGCCGTGCTCCTACGGAACGGATTGCTACGGGTGTCACTTCACGGCTACAGAAGCGTGATGGATTCACTGCTTGGATCACGCAGCATTCGGCAACGGACCCGCGCGGGCGGGCCGATGAATTCCGGATTTGCTTGTGTGCGGAGCCTTCGGCCTGATGGTCGAGGCTGGCCCGGGTCTGCCGTGCCAAACAACAGGCACCGCCTGCGCAGTCCTGCGGCGCTCGTGGCCATTGGACGGCCGGTCCCTTGATGAACGCCGGGGCCGAACACGTAGACTTGCGCGACCAACATCCGATGCCCAGGACACGAGAATCGGTCGGAAGCCCGTCTTATTTGGCGGGCTGATATCAACGCCTTGATGCAGATGCCGGGGCCCTTCGGTCGTCCGTGGCGTCAGGCCTCGTTCAATCCGGCACCTCGATCGGTCAGGATCTTCTGCCCCTTCGCCGTCAGCTCGTAGATGTCGCCGTCCTTGGCGACATAGCCTTCGCGGATCAGTCCATCGAGCTCGTCGTGCCGGTCGGGCGAGAAGGCGATCGCCTGGCCGATATCCGAAAGCGTCGCGATCTGGTCGTCCGTCAGCATGGCCATCCTCCCGTTGTTGATCCGAACGCCATAGCGTCGCGAATGTTCCGGGAGCACTCGGAACTACGCCTTGCGCACGAACTCCGACTTCAGGTTCATCTGGCCGATGCCATCGATCTTGCAGGCGATGTTGTGGCCGTCGCTCGCTTCTTGCAGGCGGATGTTGCGCACCTTGGTGCCGCCCTTCACCACCGAGGACGATCCCTTCACTTTCAGGTCCTTGATGACGATGACGCTGTCACCGTCGGCCAGAACGTTGCCGTTGGCGTCGCGGATGCTGGCATCGTCGCTGGACGCTGCCGCGACCGCGGCGTCGCCGCTCCATTCATGGCCGCATTCCGGACAGACCCATAGCGCGCCGTCCTGATAGGCGTGCTCGGAGCGGCATTGCGGGCAGGTCATTGCGTCGGTCATCTCATCCTCGGGCGCGGGCAGGAGTGTAGCGCAGCGTTAGAGGCTCGGACGGAACCGGGCAAGAAAAATCCCGAGGTAGGGCAGCGCGCGGCACAGATCGGCAGCGCGCCGCCATCGTCGGTCGGCAGCGTGTCACGCCGCCTTGCGCTCGGGGGTTTTGCTGGCCGGCGCGGTCTCGGCCGCTTCCATCGCCCGGAGGTAGGTATCGAGCAGCGTCTCGTGCTCGTCCCGCTCGTCCTGGTCCTGCTTCCTGAGCTTGATGATCTCCTTCAGGATCTTGACGTCGAAGCCTTCGCCCTTGGCCTCGGCGAACACTTCCTTCTTCTGCTCGTTCAGCTCCGCCAATTCGCCATCGAGGTGCTCGATCCGCTCGATGAAGGACCGGATGCGCGCGCCGGGAATGCCGATCTCTGACATGGTGACTCCTGTACTAATGGGAGGGAGAAAATGCGCGGCAGTTCGTTGCCAATGTCTTAACGCGCGCGCCTTGCACACACCCGCAAATCCGACGTGCTTAACGCGGAACCGGGCGGGCTGCCGATGTTGCCGAGCGGGCGCCATGCGCTAACTTCGCTCCGCTGCCGAGAGCTTCTGAAACTGCTTCTTCATCGCATTGACGCGGCCGAGATAGCCGGCGACCGAATGGTCGCCGCAGCGCTCGTCATCCGCCGGCTTGAAGCCGCGGCGCACGAATCCGGCCGCCGGCCCGGCGCCGCACAGATGAATGACGGCCGCGAGATCCTGCCGCTGCTGCGCGGTCGGCTTGCCGGAGGGCTGCCGTGCGAGCGCGGCGGCGACTTGGCGGTCGAGCGAGATCACCGTGAGCGCCACCGCGTGCGCCGGCCAGGCGCGAACGTACAGGCTCGGCGAGCCGCAGCCGTCGCTGACCACCTCGTGATCCCGAATGCAGAACCGTGCGGCGTCGGCAAAGGCGCCGTCGGTCATCTGGAACAGGCCGACGGCGCTGGAAGCCGGCTGATAGAGCGCAAACGGATTCCACGCGAACCGCCAGCGCCAGTAGGTGCGCGCCACCGGATTGCCCGAGCTCTCGGTCTGCGCCAAGGCGGCGAGCAGCTGCGGCGTGATCGATCGCGTCGCGCTCTCACGGAACAGCGCGCCATATTGACGCCAGGTCTTCTCCGGCTCCTTGTCGAGCGAATGACCCGTCACCACGAACAGCTCGGTCGGCTTGCGCACGACATGATAGGCCAGATTGACCAGCGCGAAGGTCACGAGCAGCACCAAGGCGCCGCAGGTGATCTTGATCCACCGCGGCGCCGCGCCCACCGTCCGGCTCAGCCACTGCGCACCACGCCCTGCGATTCGCTTCGCATCGCGCCGCAGCGCGCGCCAACGGCTGCCGCGTTGCGGCTTGCGCATTTTTTGTTGTCGTGGAGCAGGGGAATTCGGCAACTGATTACCTCGGCCGCCGGTGTGCCGGTCCATGGTTAAGGAAGAATTTGTGCAAGAGCGTCATCCTGCCACTTTCCGGTGTGGGGCGGTGCGTGATGAAGAAGTCGGTGAGTACTCTGCTGATGGTGCTGCTGTCGGTGCTGGCGGCGGGCATCCTGGTGTCCACGGCGATCCTGATGAGCGGTGCCGCGGGCCGCTATCGCGAGAGCGTCGCGACCGAGCAACTGACCGCGGCCGACAAGGCGATCTTCCAGAACGTCCTCGTCATGCGTGCCCACCGCGGCGACATCCAGAGCGTGCTGCTGAGCGAGGACGATCCGCGCGCCAAGCTCACCGAATATCAGGGCATCGAGGCCAAGGGCTATGACGGCATCGTCACAGCGCTCGCCGGCGTCGACATGCCTGAGCGCGACGACCTCATGGCGAGGCTGAAGTCGAGCTGGGACGCCACGGTTCCGCAGTTCAAGCTGCTGTTCGACGAGGCCGCGAAGCCGCGCGCCGAACGCGTGCTGGCGCGTACGCAGGCCTGGTATGAGGCAATGACCAAGACGCTGGACGTCGCCAACGCCGCCTCGCTCGCCGTCTCCAACCGCGCCTGGATGACCGATCCGGCGATCGCCAAGATGGTGCAGGCGCGGCGGCTGGCCTGGCAGGTCCGCGACCGCTACGGCCTGCAATGCTCGGCGCTGCGTCCCAACATCAATGCCTCCAAGCCGCTCGACGACACCCAGAAGGGCGCGATCGCGCAATGGCGCGGCACCGTCGCGGCCGGCTGGTCCGGGCTCGACGACCTTCTGGCGGGGGGCGGCAGCACCGCGCTCGCCGGCGCCGTGAAGACCTCGCGCGCCGAGGTCGAGGCCGCGCATCAGCGCATGGACCAGCTCGCCAAGGGGTTTGACGGCAGCGGCAAGCCGGCGATGCCGGCGCCGGAATGGAACGCGTTCTGCCAGGGCCCGTTCGCCGGCATCATCGCGATCGGCATGACCGCGCTCGACGGCTCGATCGCCCGTGCCGAGGAGATCAAGACCGCGGCGCTGAGCAGCCTGATCGCACAGTCGCTCGCCTTCATCGCCGCGCTCGTGGTGGCCGGCCTGGCGCTGCGCGCGGTGCGCGTCCGCCTGATGCGCCCGGTCGGCGTCCTGATGCAGGCGATCCAGCGCATCGGCCAGCGCGACTACCAGACGCCGGTGCCGCAGTTCGCTCATGCCGACGAGTTCGGCGCCATGGCTGCCGCCCTCGAGGGCCTGCGCGAGAGCGCCGCCACCGCCGAGCAGCTGTCGCGCGAGCGCGAGCTCGACCAGGGCCGCCGGCTGGAGCGCTCGCAGGCGATCGACAGCGCCTGCAAGAGCTTCGACGACACCGTGCAGGCGGTCATCGTCAGCATGGGCAACTCGACCGGCCAGCTCGATTCCAGCGCCGGCGACGTCCGCAAGCTGGTCGATGAGTCCACCGAGCAGACGGCCGCGGTCGCCAGCGCTGCGGAGACCGCGACCACCAATCTCGAGACCATCGCCGCCGCCACCGAGGAGCTGACCGCCTCGGTCTCCGAGATCGCCGCGCAGGTGCAGGCCTCCGCGGCCGATGCGCGCCAGGCGGTGGAGAAGGCGGCGCAGACCAACGCCACGGTCGAGATGCTCGACCGCGCCGCCAACCGCATCGGCGAGGTGGTCAAGATGATCACCGCGATCGCCGCGCAGACCAACCTGCTGGCGCTCAACGCGACCATCGAGGCCGCGCGCGCCGGCGATGCCGGCCGCGGCTTCGCTGTCGTCGCCGGCGAGGTTAAGAATCTCGCGGCGCAGACGGCGACCGCGACCGACGACATCACCCGGCAGATCGCCGAGATCCAGGCCGCCACCGGCGAGTCGGTCGAGGCGATCCACGCCATCAGCCACAACATCTCCAGCATCGACGAGAAGATGACGGCGATCGCCGCGGCGGTCGAAGAGCAGCGCGCCGCGACCACCGAGATCTCGCGCAACTTCCAGCACGCCGCCCAGGGCACGCGCGCCGTGACTGACACGATCGGCTCGGTCGCAGCCCTCAACCGCCAGACCGGCAATGCGGGCGCTGCGATGGTCGACTCCGTCCGCCGCATGTCGACCGATGCCGATCGTTTCCGGGTGGCGGTCGAGGGCTTCCTCGGGACCGTGCGCAAGGCTTGAAGCCGGTGCCTGCATCGTGGCGGCGACGCTGCCTTGCGTCGTCGTCAGGACATGCGCTGAAACGTTGTCAAACAGCCCCGTGAGCGGATGAGTTCGGCGCACGATATGCGCTGACGATCCCGCGACGCAGATTGCGCCCGAGTCTTGCTCTTGGTTTGCCCTCCGAAGCAGAGAGGGCGCGGGGAATGCCGGGCGCTGGCCGCACCCATGGCCCGCCTGCGAAAGAAATGCAGGCGGCAGGAACCACAGGTTCAGCCGAGGCATCCCGGCATTCCCCGCGCGATGGTTTTCACGCTTATGTCGCGATCTCCTCGGTGTCCGGCTTTTTAGCCACCGTCGCCCTCGGGATCATCAGCCCCTCGGACTTGGCGCCAGCATCGGGGCGCCAGGACCACGCGTCTTCACGTCCGCAAGCGTGCCGTTCGTCGGCGGGCATCAAGCCCGCTGCGGCACACTCACAGCCACCGCATCTCCGGCCCACGTCTCGTGACGATCGCGATGCGCCCCTCTCGGCGGGCCGGGATGGGCGTAGACAACCATGATTTTTGAAAAAGCGAAAGTGATTTATTTTTCACCGAAGGACTGGACAGGCCAAATCAGCTTGAGACCAAACACGAATTGGCTGGTGACGCGCACGGGCCTCTCCCGGCGTCATTGCGCTCGCGATGACGGCAGATGAGGCGGTCGGGTGGGCAAAGGCGCCCGGCTGGACATTGTCTGACGGCATGTTTCGCGCGCCGCGCCCACCGTCCGCATCCGCCGGTACCGATGGTGGGCACGCGCCGCCTCGCGGCGTCGCTTTGCCCACCCTACGACAGCGTCCGCGTGGAGGTACGTTCCGGAACACTTCCCCGAGCCACAGGTTGAAAATGCTTCCACATCGGACACGGAGCCCTTCATCATGCAGGACATCAAGGAACACATGGAGATCATCGGCGCCGACGGCGTGCATGTCGGCACCGTCGACCACGTCGAAGGCAATCGCATCAAGCTGACGAAGAAGGACAGCGGCGAGGGCAGCCACAAGGGGCATCATCACTTCATCGACAAGGGCCTCGTCGCCGACGTCGAAGGCGACAAGGTGCGGCTGTCGGCCATCGGCGCCGTCGCGGTGACGATGGAGGAGGAGAAGTAGGACTGGGCCATTCCTGTCTGCGTCATCGCGAGCGCAGCTAAGCAATCCTGGGCTCAGCAAGGACTCTGGATGGCTTCGCTGCGCTCGCAATGACGATGAGTGACAACCGTAGGGTGGGAAAAGCGGCGCCGTCGGGCGGCGCGTGCCCACCATCAAGGCGGGCGGGTGCGGCCGGTGGGCACGGCGCGGAATACATCATGTCCCATATCAACGTGAGGGGCGCGCCTTTGCCCACCCTGCGTTTCTACGCCTACTCCGCGTAGCCGACGATCGTCTTCAACAATTTCGGGAACCTTGCGTTGAGGTCGGCCTCGCGCACGACGTTGCGGTGCTCGACGCCCTTTTTCGTGGTCTGGATCAGGCCGGCCTCGCGCAGGATCCGGAAATGGTTCGAGAGCGTCGATTTGGCCATGTCGGGGCAGGGCGCCGCCGCCGAGCAGGACATGCAGTCGTTCTGCTGCATCAGGCTCTTGACGATGCGCAGCCGCATCGGGTCGGCGAGCGCCGAGAGCACGCCGGCCAACGTGATGTCCTCCCGCGACGGATGAAACAATGGCGCCATGAAAAAACATATAGCGACGGCCTTGCGCCCGTTCAATAGTTCACTAGTTCTGAACTATTGAACAGAGCGCCGCGGCGCAAGGAGAGCAGGATGAGCAGGAGATTCGAAGGCAAGGTGGCGCTGGTGACCGGCGCATCCAAGGGGATCGGCGCGGAGATCGCCGCCAGACTTGCCGCGGAAGGCGCCGCGGTCGCCGTCAACTACAGCTCCAGCCGCGAGGGCGCCGACCGCGTCGTGGCCGCGATCACCGGCAAGGGCGGCAAGGCGGTGGCCGTGCACGGCAATCTCGCCAATCCCGGTGACGTCAAGACCGTCGTCGCCGAGACCGTCAAGGCGCTGGGCCCGATCGACATCCTCGTCAACAATGCCGGCGTCTACGCGTTCGCGCCGCTCGACGGCATCACGCCGGAGCACTTCCACAGCCAGTTCGACGTCAACGTGCTCGGCCTGCTCCTGGTGTCGCAGGAGGCTGCGCGGCATTTCAATCCGGCCGGCGGCAGCATCGTCAACATCTCCTCCGGCGTGTCGACCCTGACGCCGCCGAACACCGCCGTCTACACCGCGACCAAGGCCGCCGTCGATGCCATCTCGTCGGTGCTGTCGAAGGAGCTCGCGCCGCGCAAGATCCGCGTCAACACCATCAATCCCGGCATGATCGTGACCGAGGGCGTCGTCGCTGCCGGCCTGCACGAGGGCGACATGCGCAACTGGATCGAAACGACCACGCCGCTCGCCCGTGTCGGCAAGGCCGAGGAGATCGCCGCCGCGGTCGCGTTCTTTGCGTCGGATGATGCGTCCTACGTGACCGGCGAGACGCTGCACGTCACCGGCGGTTTGCGCTGAGCGTCACGTCGCTCCGCTCGTAACAACGGCCGGCGAACCGTAGGGTGGGCAAAGCGCCGCCGCAAGGCGGCGCGTGCCCACCATCGGTGCCGGAGGGTGTGGGCGGTGGGCACGGCGCGTGAGATATTGGGCCTAACAACGTCGTGCGGTGCGCGCGCCTTTGCCCACCCTACGCGCCGGAAACCGGCTCTGGCGAATGGGCCGTCATTGCCTCCGCCAGTGCGGTCGAAGACGAATGGCGACAACAACTATAGATTGATTATCTATTTGATATCGGATCAAATTGGGCTCGCCGAATCCGTGATGCGCGCATCGCGGACAAGATCAGCGTTTCAACCTCCGGCCGGCCGGACGATGGCGTTTTGCCATCTATTCACCTCCCCGCCTGCTGCATTTCGAATGACCAAGGAGTTTCCATGCGCATTGGCATTGCACTTTCGACCCTCTCCGTCGTCGTGGGATCGGCGGTTCTCGGCTGGGGGCTGACCACGCCGCGCACCGCGCACGCGTTCCTGGAGGACATCTGCGTCCCGCGCGTAAAGGGCGGTCTGAGGAATTGTCTCGCGCCGGCCAGCGCGTGCCGCAATCCGGCGGAAGCGCTCAACCGCGGCTGCCTGCTGGAGGCGGTGCAGTTCGCCGTCATCCCGCCCGGCCGCAGCATGGTCCATGCCGACTCGACCTATTTCATCGCCCAGGCGCTCGGCTATCGCGCCGACGTCGCCTATTGGATCGCCGCCTACAACGAGAATTCCGACTACGCGCAATATGCGCCGATCGACCAGTGCGGCGGGCAGGCGACATCGACCAATTCGGGCGCCAGCTACATCACCGCCAAGTTCAACGGCTTCCAGCGCACCAACAACACGACCGACGGGCCGCTCTATCATTATCTCCTGAACTTCTCACCGAACGGGCAGGGCACCGACGTGCACGGCGCCAGCGGCGTGCAGGCGGTGTATCCGTTCCACTATCCGCCGCCCGGCTATCCCGTGACCATCGACAGCGTCTATCAGGGCACGCTGTACGATCTCCGGCAATGGGCGATGAAGCCCGACGACGGCCCGGGCCTGCTGTGCACCGCCGGATACACGGTGCCGAACGGCTCCTCGAACTTCAGCGGCCCGCAATGCCTGGCGAACGTGCCGATCAGCGGCAACGTGCCGCTGCTGGAGAACTACGCCATCGGGCCGGCCATCAACATCACCTCGGGACCGAAGGTGCTCGACAACAGCAACGGCGTCGTCGACTACACCCAGCTCAAGTCCTGGCTGGACGACAAGAGCCGGACCACCGGCGTGCTGTTCGACGACCCCAGGAAGCCGCCGGTGCCGGTGCAGATCGCCCGGATCGGGCTCTATCTGCACTCCTTGCAGGATGCCTCCTCGCACGGCACCTTCTGCGGCGACGACGCGCCGTCGCCGCCGGGCGGCTCGGACGTCGGCAGCTACATGGCCATGAGCTCCGCCGGCGTGAAGCTCGCGTTCGGCACCTATTGCGCCACCGGCCCGCATCTGGCGAGCCACGTCCAGGAGACCGGCACGGGTGACGCCAGCCTGCCGCTGCGCGACTATGTGGCGCTGAACAACACGCTCGACGAGCTGATCCTGTTCGGCAACAACGTTGCCAAGCCGCGCGGCTGGATCGTCAACCCCAGCCTGCTGCCGCCGAACGTCGTCGGGGCCAAGAGCGCTGCCGGCGACAGCGCCGCCGATTTGAAGTCGCGCCTCGTCGGCCGCATCGTGCAGGGCCAGCAATGGTCCCGCGCCGAGGTCTACGCGTCCGGCGTCGTGACACTGCCGCTGCAGCGCACCGACGCCCAGGACCGACTCAACACCATGAACGCCGCGCTGGGCTCCTATTCGAAGCGGCTGACGAATGCCAACCCCAAGCTGACCCCGCTGCGGCCGATGCCGGGTAATTCCGTCGTGCCGGGCGATACGTCGGTGTGCTTCCGCTAAGTAGCCCGGATGAGCGAAGCGATATCCGGGGTCTGATGCGCCGCCAGTGATGAACCCGGATGTCGCTTCGCTCATCCGGGCTACGCGCTGATCATCGCGGTGCGTGGAAGAAAACGCGCGGCGCGCATGAATGCGCCCTCTCCCCTTGTGGGAGAGGGCGTGTCAGGAAGGTCGGCAAGCTCGGTCGGGTGAGCGGTATGCCTCCACGCGCGTCGTTTGCGGAGAGATACCCCTCACCCAACCGAGTCCGTGGACGGGACGGAGATGCCCTCTCCGACAAGGGGAGAGGGCGCTGTATCGCTCAGCGCGACGAGTCGATGGGATGCGCAAAGCGCCGCCGTCGGCGTGCCAACAATGTCACCCGTCCGGGCCGCGGTGGGTACGACTCCGCAGCGTCGCCGGGCGGTGGAGCACGATCCGCTCATCCGCGCGCGTGGCGTGGTCAGCCGATCAGCACCATCCCTTCTTCCAGTGGCCCGGCGGACAATGATGGCCGCGCCAACCCACCTTTCGGCCGCGACTCCAGCCGAAGGCCCGGTGACCGCCTCCGCGGCCCCAGCCATGACCATGACCATGGCCATGACCGCCTCTCACCTCGATGAGATCAGATGCGCCGCGATCGACCTGAAGGGGAGCGCGGGGCAACGCGCTGGCGGGCACGATCAGTGCGGTTGAAATCGATGTTGCCAAGATGAAGATCGCTTTGCGCATGGGACTCCTCGGATGTCTGGAAGATGAACTGAGAGGCTTACGGCTTTTCTGTGTCTTCACGCGAAAGGGGGGCCAGGAAGCGGGATCGTATCCCGTTCGCGCGCCCATTACTTCCTATGCGTGCTGGAGCCGGTGGTCGTCATGCGCTGGCCGGGAGCGCTCTCCGAATGCCCCGGGCCGGCGGCGGTGTTGCTCTGGTGACCGGGCGCGTACTCTGAAGCGCCGGGCGCCGTCGACTTTTTGCTATGCTGCATCTGTTGACCGGGAGCATTCTTTGACGCGCCGTGCGAGCTAGCGCCGGTCTCTGCGGAGAACACCGGCGAAGCGGCGAACAGAGCCGCCGTCAAAACGATTGCCATCTTCATGAACGAACCTCCTTCGTTGTTGGGTTCGTAGCAAACTTCCGTTTGACGGCGATCGTTCCGGTCCTCCGTGAAATCCCGGGATCGTACAGGGGGCGCGGTATGATGTTCGGGCAGGGTTCAAGTGCCTCGGTCTCGCCAAACACGAACATGGAAGTCGGTGCAGGCCGAGCGCCTCCTGCGGCCGGAAGCGCAGCCAGGGCTCTTTGCGCCAGGTGATGCGGCGATGGTCGTTCATCCGGTCGCGGCAGACGGCCATGGTGTGGACCTCGGAGCCCGCGCCGAAGATCGCATAGTCGGTCCACAGCGTGGCACCCGCAAAACGCACGCCCGAAATCACGACCGCTTCGTTCTCCAAGAGATGCACCCCGAACCGCGCCGCCTCGGCCCGCGCCAGCTTGAGCTCCTCGGGGTAGATGCGGTGATAATATTCATGGTTACCCATCACCATGACGATCGGCACGTCCTCCGGCACGATCTCGCGCAGGCGCGCAAAGCCGTTCACCGCCCCCTCGCAGACATCTTGATGTCGGCCATGTCGGCGTGGAGATCGGAGAAGATGTGGAGGTGCATGGGGGGTAGGGAGGTGGAGCCCAGGACGCGGTGCGTAGGGCGCGTTAGCGAAGCGTAACGCGCCGATCTGGTCAAGCGGCGGATTACGCTCCGCTAATCCGCCCTACGCTTGCTGAGGGCCTCGCGGCGCGGCTGACGGAGGGCGAGACGGTCCTGATCCATTGCCGGGCCGGTATCGGCCGCTCGGCCGTCATCGCAGCGTGTGTAATGATTCGGCTGGGCATTCATGGAGCTGAGGCCTTCGACCGGATCGCCGCCGCACGCGGCGTGCGCGTGCCGGATACGGAAGATCAGCGGGAGTGGGTGAGGGCGTTCGAGCGCAAACAGATCGAGTAAAGTGCAGCGTCACCGTAACTCCGACGACTATTCGGCGTAATTCCTGAAGGGCTGCGTGGAGGGCATTCCCGACGAGCGCCGCGACGTTCAGCCTAAAAAGACTGCGTCACCGTAGCCCCTTCATCGGTTGGGTTTTCAGGGCGTGAGGACGGGTAGTCGAAGTCAAGCGTAATGCGGCCGTGATGCGCCGTGATCGTATTGCGTGTTAGTTGTCTTCTGGGTGGTCGCCGATGTATCCGCAGCCTTCTCCATTGCATCCGACTTTTGTTGCCAGAGGAAGTAGCGTTTGACGCCTGCAAGAAGGGCACAAGGCTTGCAAATAGTGGTTCCTCTCTTTCGATTTGTTCACCAAAGTCTGAAACGCTTTACTTCCTTCCATAATCCTTGCAGATGCAGCTTCTCGTTCGCGCTTTGCTTGAAGGCGCTCGAAACAGATTTCTGCAGCTGAGATGCTGACTAGAAACTCTAGAGCGATCTCCGTTGGATTGGCGAGTTCTGCCGCGCGCTGATCGTCGATCAGAAATGCTGAAGCGAAGATCTTTGCCTGGTGTTCGGCCGATTCCGAAGCGTTCATCTTGGAAATGGTGGTTGTGCCGGTGGCGCCGGTCGCGCGATGGTCAACCGTGCCTTCTTCGGCATGCATCACCCCATGACCAAGCTCATGCGACATGGTCATCCGCGTCCGCCGATCACCCCATATAATGGTAGAGTCGACTGACTGTTTTGCGGTTATTATTACAGAGCCTTTGATCAGTTCCGTTCTTGCATCCTTTGATCCCAGAACATGATCAGGGACGACCCGGTACACAAGCGGCCTCTCGCCACGGAGAGTCAATATTTTTCCAGAACGAAGAATGCGGCCAACATTTACTGGCCACGTTCTTCCGATGCCGTAATAGTGCTTCGTCCGTTCAGCTATTCGCCGACACTCGTCATTAGAGCGACGTGTGACCTTGCGATCGTCGTTCTCGTCGTCCATTAGAACTCCTTGCTGTCGTCGAATCCTTTGTGCTAGGTGGTTCTCGTACGGAATAGGCTGTGCGTCGGCGTCATGCAGGCGCGGTTAGTTAGGTAGTTGTACATCGACCGAAAGATCTTCGTCGAATACTTCCCAGCCGCGCATACGTCGTTTGGCCAGAGCGACCGCATCGTATCGTCATATGAGCGGACGTGAGTGACCGAAATGATAGTGCCTATGCTCGCTGGATTAGATAGTCATTCCCGGATACTGGGATGGGCTTAGCCTTTCGCCAAACCCATCCGATGGTGCTGCTTTATCGAGTCGCCCGCGAGATGTTTCACTTCTCTTTCCGAACCCCCTTGAACGGCTTGTCGTCAGCCTTCTGGTCAATGAAGCGACCAGTGTCAGAATCGCGTTTGGTCCAGTTTTCGGTCTTGGGATTGTAGACCTGCGAACGATCGCGAACGGCACCGTTGCGGTGGCCGTCACCCTTGGGAGGATTGGTAGCCATATTGGCTCTCCTGTCGAAAGACCAAGGCTCCGTCCGACAAATGATTTGTCGCCGCCAGTACCTTGGCTGGATCTCCGCGGGTTATGGGAAGGACGTAACGCTCGCCATTGCTTGCCATTGCATATTGCTAGTCGGATACGTTGATTCACTTTTCGTTCGTCTTAGCAGCTTGCGGCGAAGCTCAGGGCTCGCCGCAAACTCTTGTTGTCATTCATACGTTATCTGCTGCGCTGAGCAGCAGGCGGTGCCTTGTATTAAGAACACCCCGTCGTGCTTCCGCACGTATCGCACTTCATACAGGTGCCATTCCGCACCAGGGTGAAGTTGCCGCACTCCGAGCACATCTCGCCTTCGTAGCCCTTGGCCTTGGCTTCGGCGCGGCGTTCGGCCTTGGAGGCGACTTGCGTGTTCGCCGTACCGGCCTTGCTCCATTGCAGGGCCTCGAGCTTCTCGGTCGGCGAGAGGTCGTGCTGCGGCTCCTGCTTCAGGGCGACGGCGCCGTCGATGGCGTCGCCGGCGCGGGCATGGGAGAGGGCGGTGACAGTCACCCCACCCCGATCGGAAGCTGCGCTTCCGATCGACCCTCCCCCTGCAGGGGAGGGTGACGAGGAGCCGCCGCGCATCACGACGAGATTGTCGGTGCGGGAGCGGGTCAGGCCGCGCGACACGTACTTCGTGGCCTGCTGGCTCCCGTCCTCCGACGGCTTGCCTTCGTCGACGCCGCGGCCGAGCGCGTCAAAGTTGCTCTCGGAGGGGTCGACATGGGCGAGGTCGAAGCGCGACATGTAGCTGACGGCGAGCTCGCGGAACACGTAGTCGAGGATCGACGTCGCGTATTTGATGCTGTCGTTGCCCTGCACCGGGCCGGCCGGCTCGAAGCGGGTGAAGGTGAAGGCGTCGACATACTCCTCCAGCGGCACGCCGTATTGAAGACCCAGCGACACCGCGATGGCGAAGTTGTTGATGAAGGAGCGCAGCGCCGCGCCCTCCTTGTGCATGTCGATGAAGATCTCGCCGAGGCGGCCGTCATCATACTCGCCGGTGCGCAGGTACACCTTGTGGCCGCCGACGACCGCCTTCTGGGTGTAGCCCTTGCGGCGATCCGGCATCTTCTCGCGCTCGCGCATCACGACGATGCGCTCGACCAGCTTCTCGACGATCTTCTCCGAAACCTGCGTGGCGCGCGCGGCCATCGGCTTCTCGTAGAAGGACTCGACCGCATCGTCCTCGTCCTCGTCGTCGGCGATGAGCTGCGAGTTGAGCGGCTGCGACAGCTTCGAGCCGTCGCGGTAGAGCGCGTTGGCCTTCAGCGCAAGCTTCCACGACAGCAGATACGCCGCCTTGCAGTCCTCGACCGTGGCGTCGTTCGGCATGTTGATGGTCTTGGAGATCGCACCCGAGATGAACGGCTGCGCCGCCGCCATCATGCGGATGTGGCTCTCGACCGAGAGATAGCGCTTGCCGATCTTGCCGCAGGGGTTGGCGCAATCGAACACCGCGTAGTGCTCCGCCTTCAGATGCGGGGCGCCCTCGACCGTCATCGCGCCGCAGATGTGCACGTTGGCGGCCTCGATCTCGCGCTTGGTGAAGCCGATCGCGGTGAGCAGGTCGAAGGTGGGGGCGGCGATCGCATCAGTGGTGACGCCGAGCTGCTTGACGATGAAGTCCTCGCCGAGCGTCCACTTGTTGAACACGAACTTGATGTCGAACGCGGTCGGCAGCGCCTTCTCGACCTTGGCGATGGCTTCGTCGGTAAAGCCCTTGGCCCTCAGGGTGGTGGCGTTGACGCCGGGGGCGTTCGACAGCGAGCCGTGGCCGACCGCATAGGCCTCGATCTCGGCGATCTCGCTCTCGCGATAGCCGAGCACGCGCAACGCCGCCGGCACGGCGCGGTTGATGATCTTGAAGTAGCCGCCGCCGGCCAGCTTCTTGAACTTCACCAGCGCGAAATCAGGCTCGATGCCGGTGGTGTCGCAATCCATCACCAGGCCGATGGTGCCGGTGGGGGCGACCACGGTGACCTGGGCGTTGCGATAGCCGTTGGTCTCGCCGAGCGCGAGCGCGTCGTCCCAGGCCTGGATGGCGTGGCTGACCAGCGAGACCTGCGGGCAGTGGGCGTGATCGAGCGGCACGGGCGCGACCGAGAGCGCCTCATAGCCGGTCGCCTCGCCGCGCGCGGCGCGGCGATGGTTCTTGATGACGCGCAGCATGTGTGCGGCGTTCTTCTTGTAGCCGGGGAAGGGGCCGAGCTCGCCGGCCATCTCGGCCGAGGTCTTGTACGCAATGCCGGTCATGATCGCCGACAGCGCGCCGCACAGCGCGCGGCCTTCCTTGCTGTCGTAGGGCAGGCCCATGGTCATCAAGAGGCCGCCGATGTTGGCGTAGCCAAGGCCGAGCGTGCGGAACTCGTAGGACAGCTCGGCAATCGCCTTCGACGGGAACTGCGCCATCAGCACGGAGATCTCGAGCACGACCGTCCAGAGCCGGCAGAGATGCTCATAGGCGCCGACGTCGAAGTGCTTCGTTTCCGTGTTGTAGAAGGTCAGCAGGTTGGCCGAGGCCAGGTTGCACGCCGTGTCGTCCAGGAACATGTATTCCGAGCACGGATTGGACGCGCGGATGTCGCCGGACGCCTTGCAGGTGTGCCAATCGTTCATCGTGGTGTTGAAGTGCAGGCCGGGATCGGCGCTGGCCCAGGCGGCGTGGCCGATCTTCTCCCAGAGGTCCCTGGCCTTCAGCGTCTTGACGACCTTCTTGTTGGTGCGGCCGATCAGATTCCAGTCGCCGTCGGTCTCGACCGCGCGCAGGAAGTCGTCCTTCAGCGACACCGAGTTGTTGGAGTTCTGGCCGGAGACGGTCAGATACGCCTCAGAATCCCAGTCCGTGTCGTAGATCGGGAAGTCGATGTCCTTGTAGCCCTGCTTGGCGAACTGGATGACCCGCTTGATGTAGTTGTCGGGCACCAGCGCGCGGCGCGCGAGCTTGATCTCGCGGCGCAGGGCAGGGTTCTTCTCGGGATCGAAGCAGTCGTCGCCGGAGCCCTCGCAATTGACGCAGGCCTTCATCACGGCCTTGAGGTGCTTCTGGTTGATCTTGGAGCCGGTGACCAGCGCGGCGACCTTCTGCTCCTCCTTCACCTTCCAGTCGATATAGGCCTCGATGTCCGGATGGTCGGCGTCGACCACCACCATCTTGGCGGCGCGGCGGGTGGTGCCGCCCGACTTGATCGCGCCGGCGGCGCGGTCGCCGATCTTGAGGAAGCTCATCAGGCCGGACGAGCGGCCGCCGCCCGACAGCCTCTCGCCTTCGCCGCGCAGCCGCGAGAAGTTGGAGCCGGTGCCGGAGCCGTATTTGAACAGGCGCGCCTCGCGCACCCACAGGTCCATGATGCCGCCGTCATTGACGAGGTCGTCCTCGACGCCCTGGATGAAGCAGGCGTGCGGCTGCGGATGCTCGTAGGACGATTTCGACTTGGTCAGCTTGCCGGTCTTGTAGTCGACGTAATAGTGGCCCTGGCCGGGGCCGTCGATGCCGTAGGCCCAATGGAGGCCGGTGTTGAACCATTGCGGCGAGTTCGGCGCGACCATCTGCTTGGCGAGCATGAAGCGCAGCTCGTCATAGAACGCGACCGCGTCCTCCTCCGACGAGAAGTAGCTGCCTTTCCAGCCCCAATAGGTCCAGCAGCCGGCCAGGCGGTCGAACACCTGCTTGGCCGAGCGCTCGCTGCCGTAGCGCTCGTTCTCAGGGAGAGCGGCCAGCGCCTCGGTGTCCGGCACCGAGCGCCACAGCCAGGACGGCACGGTCTCTTCCTCGACCTTCTTCAGGCGTGCGGCGACGCCCGCCTTGCGGAAATACTTCTGCGCCAGCACGTCGGAGGCGACCTGCGACCAGAACTCGGGCACCTCGACATTCTCGAGCCGGAACACCACGGAGCCATCCGGATTCTTGATCTCGGACGTGGTCAGGCGGAAGTCGATCCCTGCATAGGGCGACTGTCCTTCGGTGGTGTTGCGCCGTTCAATCCGCATCGCGAGCCCCAATAGTTCTTGCCGGACCGCGCTTGGCGGCCGGGATCATTGCATCCAAGGGCGACGGCTGGAAGTCCCCGGACGCTGCCGGAAAATTCGTCTGCCGCCGCAGTTCAACCGGTTGCCCGGTCCGCATCTGTTCAGCCTCGAAGGCGAAGGCCTTGCGCCGTTGACCGGCGTCTCGCCCCGTCTTTCCTCGCCGGCCCGTGCAGCCCGTCCGCTGCCCGCGCCGACGTCTCAACGCATCACGCTCTCAACGCATCACGCCCGCCATCCGGCTCCGTCATCACCGCAGGGGAGCCCCCATATCTAGTGGGGTTCCCTTAAGGGGACACCGGTTGCCACCGTCCCAGCTTGGGACAGACGAGGCCCCGCACGCCGGGCCGGCTGGCCAAAGAGCGTGATTGTCCTCGAACCCTGCTGGGAAGCGGCCGGCCAGACCCGAAACTGACTGTGCGCCGAACCGGGCCGGAAGCTAGGACGACTCCGCTTCCCCCGTCAAGGACTAGTGGGGGTTCCCTAACCAAACACTAAATATGGGGGAAAGTACGGGAAAACCAGGGCGCGTGCCGGTACCGTGATGGCCGTAACTATCGGCGAGTCCTCGCGGATTCGAAACCGAAAAAATTTGCCCGGAGCGCTGTCCACAGGGCTTCGTCCCGCTGTTCACAGGGGCAGATTTATTCGCGTGCGGACGGCGTGTTTTGCTTGCATCGGCGGGACTCACGGGCGCCTACGGAGCGTTCGCGGGGCAGGCATGCCCCACAATCCCTGGTGTGGCCGGAAAAACGCCGGCAAGCTCATCGTCCCACGGACGGCGCCGGTGATTCCATGACAGACAAGCCAGTGGCCAGCGGGCGGATCACGCCCGCCGGGCTGATGTTCCTCGCCATCACCTCGCTTGGCTGGGGCTTCAACTGGCCGGTCACCAAGCACCTGGTCGGCGTGCTGCCGCCCCTGACCCTGCGCGGCACCACCGGGGTGGTCGGCGCGCTGCTGTTGGCGCTGCTGGCCGTCATCCGCAGCCAGAGCCTTGACGTGCCGCGCGAGGTCTGGCCGCGGCTCATCCTGGCCGGGATGCTCAACGTCACCGCCTGGATGGTGCTGATGGGGCTGGCGCTGCTGTGGCTGCCGGCCAGCGAGGCGGCGCTGATCGCCTACACCATGCCGGTGTGGGCCTCGCTGCTGGCGTGGCCGATCCTGGGCGAGCGGCCGACGCTCTTGCGCGTGCTCGCGCTGGTGCTGGCCTTCGCGGGGCTGGCCTCGATCATGGGCAGCAACGGGCTCACCGCCAGCCGCGACAAGCTGCCGGGCATCCTGATGGTGCTCGGCGGCGCGTTCGGCTTCGCGCTCGGCACGGTCATGGCCAAGAAGCTCCCGATCAGGCTGCCGCCGCTGTCGGCGGCGGCCTGGCAGATCGGCATCGGCTGCGTGCCGATCGTGATCGTCGGATTCGCGGTCGAGCACTCCGACTGGACGAAGCTCGACCAGCTCGACTGGGCGCTGATGTTCTATTCCACCGTGATCCAGTTCTGCGTCGCCTATGTCGCGTGGTTCGCGGCGCTGTCGCGGCTGCCGGCTTCCGTCGCGGCGATCGGCACCATGGCGGTGCCGGTGATCGGTGTCTTGGCCTCCGCGATCGCGCTGCGCGAGCCGCTCGGGGCAGGGCAGGTGGCCGCGTTGGCCTTCACGCTGGCTGCGGTGGCGATGGCGACCCGCGGCTAGCGTCAGCCGGCCTGCCGTTCAGCGCCTGCCGCACCGTCTGCGCGAGCTCGGCGCGGCGATAGGGCTTGGTCAGCAGCAGCGCGCCCGGCACAAGCTGCCGGTTCTCGGCGATCGCATCGTCGGTATAGCCGGAGGTGTAGAGCACCCGGAGCGCGGGGCGCGTCGTCATCATGGTTTCGGCCAGCTGCCGGCCGCTGATGCCGCCGGGCATGATGACGTCGGTGAACAGCAGGTCGAAGGGCTGGCTCTGCGCGGCGATGGCCAGCGCCTCCGTGGCCTGCGAGGCGACGAGGGTGGTGTAGCCGAGGCCCTGCAACTGGGCGAGCACGAAGTCGCGCACCAGCGGATCGTCCTCGACCACCAGGATCGTCTCGCGGCCATGCGGCAGCGCCTGCTCGTGCTCCGGCTCGATCTGCTGCACCGCCTGAGCCGCCGGCAGATAGAGCCGGATCGTCGTGCCGCGGTTCTGCTCGCTCTGAAGCTTGAGGTGGCCGCCGGACTGCCTGACGAAGCCATAGACCATGCTGAGGCCGAGACCGGAGCCCTTGCCGGCATCCTTGGTGGTGAAGAACGGCTCGAAGGCGCGGTCCTTCACCTCCCGCGGCATGCCGCTGCCGGTGTCGCTGACCGCGACCATGACGTAGGAGCCGGGCACGATGCCGGGATTGGCGGCTGCGTCGGCCTCGTCGAGCGCGGTCTTCATCGTCTCCAGGCGCAGCCTGCCGCCGTCGGGCATCGCATCGCGCGCGTTGATCGCCATGTTGACCAGCGCGTTCGCGAGCTGCGCGGAATCGACATGAGCGATGAGATCCTCGTCGGCAAGAACGGTCCTGATCTCGACCTGCTCGCCGAGGGTCGGCCGCAGCAGCTTGGCGATGTCCTCCACCGTGGCGTTGACGTCGATGTCGCGCGGACGTAGCGGCTGCTTGCGGGCGAAGGCGAGCAGATGCCGGATGAGCTCGGTGCAGCGATCGGTGGCCCTGCCGATCAGGGCTGCGAACTCGGCCGCCGCCGGCCGGTCCTGCACCGCGTCGATCAGGACCTCGATCGACCCGGTGATGATCGTCAGCATGTTGTTGAAGTCGTGCGCGACGCCGCCGGTGAGCTTGCCGATGGCATCGAGCTTCTGCGCCTGCTGCAGCAGGCGCTCGGTCTCATGCACGTCGGTGACGTCGTGATACACCAGCGCCGCGCCGCTGATCGCGCCTGCGGAATTGCGCAGCGGCCGCCCGCTGACCATCAGGCGAAACTGCGGCCGGCCGTCGGTCGGCTTGACCACGACCTCGCGGCGGTCGAACGACAGCCCGCGCAAGGCGCACGCGATCGGGAGCTCCTCGTCGACGATGCGGGTGACGGCGTCGCTCTCGTAGAACTCGTTTGCGGCCAGCATCTCGACGAAGGTCTCGCCCACATTCGTTCCCAAGAAACGTCCCACCGCCTGGTTCGACAGCATGATCGTGCCTTCGGGATCGACGACGAGGACGCCCTCGGCCATGCTGTTGAAGGTGTTTGTGAGAATGGCGGAGAAGCGGCGCAGCCCGTCATAGGCGGCGGCGAGATCGCCGCGCTGCTGCACGGCCTGGGCTTCCAGCGAGGTCGCGGTCTCCTGCGACCGGGTGAGGGACGAGCGCAGCGCCCGGTCGGAAAGTTGAGCGCGCCGGACGAGATAGGCCGACATCAGGAGCAGCAGCCCGACGCCGGCGAGGTCGATCGCCAGCAGCCAGGATCCGGTCCGTCGCGAGATCGTGGCACGGTCCGCCAGCAGCCGGCGCTCGTCGTCGGTGAAGGCGTCGAGCGCCTGGTTCATCGTCGTCATCGCCGCCGGACCGGCTGCGCTCGCCGCCGCCGCCTGCAGGCCGTCGCGATCGTTCGCCGCGTGACGACGGATCAGCTCGCCGGCAAGCTGGATGCGCCGCTGCACGATGCCGTCAATCGATCGCAGCCGCTCGCGCTGCGAGGAATTATCCCGGACGAGCCCCTGCAGGTCCGCCCAGGCCGCAGGGATAAGTCCGCTCGTCTCCCGAAGCTCGGTGATGAACCGGTCGGCTCCGGACAATGCGAAGCCGCGCGAGGCCGCTTCTGCCTGCCGCAGCAGGACGCGGAGCTCGGAGGATTTCTCCAGCACCTCCATCGTGTGCTCGACCAGGGCGGTATCGTTGCGCGCCTTGATGTCCAGCCCCGTCGACGCGGCGCCGATCGCGAGCAGAGTTCCAAGGCCGAGCCTGATGACCACGCGCTGGCGGATCATCGGTGGCTTCCAATGGCGCGGGATGCGCTCGGTCGATCAAGCAGCATCGTGACTATGACTTGCCCTATCGTGTATGGCGAATAGTTCGGTCAGCCAATGTCGTGAGTTGTAAGCAGCGCGTCGCGTCCTGCCAATTGCATGGGGTAGGTCTCCATCGGAATTTGTGGCGCCGAGCTCCGTGATGATTGCAGTTCCAATCCGCGCGATGGTCAAGTCAGGAGAAGTGAGCGCGCGTCGGCGCCTCCTCGGAAAAGGCGTTCTCGGCCAAGGCATCATCGGCCAAGGCGTCCGCGGCGGCGCCGGCCAGCGCGAGCCGCACCATCTTGGCGAGCTCCGACTTGCGATAGGGCTTGGTGAGCAGCAGCGCCGCCTGGTCGAGGCGGCCGTGCTCGACCATCGCATTGTCGGTATAGCCGGACGTGTACAGCACCTTGGTGCCGGGTCGCTGCCGCAGCGCCTCCTCGGCGAGCTCCTTGCCGTTGACGCCGCCGGGCATGATGACGTCGGTGAAGAGGAGATCGAAGCTTTGGCCGGAGTGGATCTTGGCCAGCGCCTCGACTCCGGTCGATGCGGTGATGGTCTTGTAGCCGAGGCTCTGCAACTGCGTGACGACGAAATCCTGCACCAGTGGATCGTCCTCGACGATGAAGATCGTCTCCTCGCCGCGCGGCGGCGGCGGCTCGGGCGGAGCGGGGCTCGCAGCCTGTCCCTTGGGTGTGGGGATGTAGAGCCGGATCGTGGTGCCCCGTCCTTCCTCGCTGTAGATCTTGATGTGGCCGCCGGATTGCTTGACGAAGCCATAGACCATGCTGAGGCCGAGGCCGGAGCCCTTGCTGGCTTCCTTCGTCGTGAAGAAGGGCTCGAAGGCGCGGTCGCGGACCTCCGGCGACATGCCAGTACCCGTGTCGCTGACGGCGACCATGACATAGGATCCGGGAGTCGCGCCGGCGTTGGCTGAGGCATAGGCCTCATCGAGCTCCACCCGGCGCGATTCCAGCAGCAGCTTGCCGCCATTGGGCATCGCGTCGCGGGCGTTGATCGCCATGTTGACCAGCGAGTTGGCGAGCTGCGCCGAGTCGATATGCGTGATCAGCGTCTCCTCTTCGAGGATCGAGTTGATCTCGATCTGCTCGCCAAGCGTCGGACGCAGCAGCTTTGCGATGTCGAGGATCGTGCTGTTGACGTCGCTGTCGCGCGGATGCAGCGGCTGCTTGCGGGCGAAGGCGAGCAGATGCCGGATCAGCTCGGTGCAGCGGTCTGCCGCCTGTCCGATCAGCGCGGCGGTCGCCGCGGCGGCGGGGCGGTCTTTCACCTCGTCGGCCAGCGTCTCGATGGTGCCGGTAATGATCGTCAGCATGTTGTTGAAGTCGTGTGCGACGCCGCCGGTGAGCTTGCCGATTGCATCCAGCTTCTGCGCCTGCTGCAGCAGCCGCTCGGTCTCGTGCGCCGTAGTGATGTCGTGATAGACCATCGCCGCGCCGGTAATGCCGCCGGCGGCGTCGCGCAGCGGGCGGCCGGAGATCATCAGCCGCAGCGTCTCGTCCCGGTCGGGCCGGTAGACGATCAGCTCGCGGCGGTCGAAGCTCTCGCCCCGCAAGGCTCGCGGCGTCGGCAGGTCGTGCGCGGCGACCGGCGTCACGCCGTCGCTTTCGTAGACGCGGAGGTGCGCGCGGACGTCGGTCAGATTCTTTCCCGGGCTGTAGCCGAGCAGATGTTCGACCGCGGGGTTCGAGAATACCACGGTGTCCGCGGCATCGATGACGAGCACGCCCTCTGCCATGCTGTTGAACGTGCTCTGCAGGATGTCGGCGGAATGGCGCAGCCTCTCATGGGCGGCGATCAGGTCGAGATGCTGCTGCTCGGCCTTTTCCGCCAGCGAGATGGCCTCGGCTTCGGAGCGGACCAGGGACGCGCGCAGCGCACGATCGTGCAGATACGTCCGCCGGATGAGGTAGAAGGCGATGATCAGCAGCAGCGCGAGGCCGCACAGGTCGATCGTGAGCAGCAGCGATCCGGTGGCCTTCGACGTCATCGAACGCTGCGTCAGCAGCTTGCGCTGATCGGCAACGAAACGGTCGAGATGGGCCGTGATCTCGCTCATGGTCGCCGGGCCTTCGGCGCGGCTTCTGAGCGCTTCGAGCCCCGCACGATCCGAGGCGGCGCGCAACCGGATCAGCTCCGCAGCGAGCTCGACCCTGCGGGCAATCAGGGCTTCGGTCTCGGTCAGAAGCTCCAGCGGTTCGGGATTGTCGGCCACGGCGCGCCGCAGCTCGGCCATGGCGACCGGGATTCTCGTGCTGACATCGGCAAACTCCGTCCTGAACTGATCGTCAGCGATGAGCGCGTAGCCGCGAGAGGTCGCTTCCGCTTCGCGGAGCAGCAGGCGCAGATCGGAGGTCTTCTGCAGGATGTCGAGCGAGGAATTCACCCAGGCCGCGTCGTGGCGCGACTTGATGTCGAGCGCCGTGGACGCAGCGCCGATCGCCAGCAGCGTTCCAAGACCGAGCCCCAATGCGAGGCGCTGATAGGTCATCTGCGTTTCTCAATCATCGACATGTCCGCCAGCTGGGCCGGGGATCACCGCGGCCGGCCACATGCATCCGAGTTGCGATGCAGCTGCGTCCAAGCAGTGAAGATATGTCGGCAAGGCGCGCCTCCTTGTTCGAAGTTCCTGGCGCGTCCGCGGGTGGCAGGCCCAAGCCGCTCACCCGCGGCGTTTGCACTGCGCGAGTCCCGCGAAAATCCATGTGCCCATCGAGAGATATCAACCCAGCCTGCGAAACGGCCCGTACGGGCAGAATCACGAGCTCAAACGATATTGGACCGGAACGGGCGGATCATCTGCATGTCGCGGGGCACATTTTGGAATATGGGCGAAAATCAGCCTGCAACGTGGCGCTTCAGACACAGAACAAACAACAATGCGGCGCGAAAAAGGCGGCGAGCATGGCCTCGCCGCCTTATTGTCGCAGCTACTACGTCAGACTCTTACGGGCATGGATGGCGAAAACCGTCATAGCCGAGATAGGTTCCCGAAGCCGGATCATACGAGCGGTACCGGCGTGCGCAATAGCTCGGGTCGACGCCTTCGGTTCCGATGACGGCGACAGGCGCGGAGTCGTCATAGTACGAGTAGTCGGAGTAATAGTCGGGCCCGTAATAATACGGATCATTGTAGTAGGCATAGCTGCTACCCAATCCGATCCCGACGCCAACGCCGACACCCGGCCAGAAGCCGCCGCCGCGGCGATGCCAGCCGCCACGGTGACCGCCCTGCCAGCCGCCGCCACTCCAATTGCCGCCGCTCCAGTTGCCGCGGCCGCCACCAGTGTTGACGGCGACGTTGGCGCCGGCCGCCGGGCCGCGACCCGCCAGGGCTGCGCCGCCAACGGCTGCGCGTCCGGCGAAGCTGCCGCCGCTCATGCCGCCGCCACCCGGGCCGGCCGCAAAGCCGCCGCGTCCGCCGGCGCCGCCGCCGCCACCACCGATAGCCGCGCCACCGCCACCGCCCCCGCCACCGCCGATGGCGGCACCACCACCGCCCGGACCACGACCGCCGCCGCCGGGACCCTGGGCAGAGCTCGTCGTCGCTGCCGCCAGCGGCAGAATCAGCGCCACTGCCGCCGCAGTGCTCCATGTCTTCAGTCTGGTCATCGCTATCGCTCCATCAGGGGAAAATGACCTAACCGCAGGCCGCGGATGTCGTTCCCCGCCGCGAACCGATACATCGTCGCGGGCGGAGGCGGTGCAACACTGGACAAGATGCGGGCGGGGTGGCATCAGAGCCGGGACCTTCACAGAACCGGCCCCAAGCCCATGAAACAGTTCTTTCTCAAGCTCTTCACGTGGTGGAACGGCCAGACTTTCGGCACGCAATTGTGGACCTGGCGGTTCGGCGAGCTCGTGGGGCAGGATGCACAAGGCAACCGCTATTACCGGACCGCCGGCGGCAAGATCGATCCGGTGCTGCATTTCGAGCGCAGGTGGGTGATCTACAACGGCCTGGCCGAAGCCAGCCGCATTCCGCCCGAATGGCACGCCTGGATGCATCACATGGTCGACGTGCCGCCGACTCAGGACAGCTACAAGCCGCGCGAGTGGGAAAAGCCGCATCAGCCGAACCTGACGGGGACTGCTCTGGCGTATCGCCCGGCCGGCTCGACCTTGGCCAGCGGTCGCAGGCCAAAGGCCACCGGTGATTATCAGCCCTGGACTCCTGGCAGCTGATTCGATTTCGTTCAAGATGATCCGATCGGAAGAGGCCGTCCCCAGCTCCGGGCGGCCTCTTTTTGCTTTCGGGAGCCTGCCAAGCCTGCGCTACGTCGGGTTGGTCCTGAGGGCGGCCGCCGCATGCTCCGCCGCCGCAATCCGCCGCTTCCGGGAAGGTGCGATCCGCTCCAGCATGCGTGACACCACTTCGGGCGGTGCCGTGTCGGGGGAACCGGCGGTGAAAGGGGGCGCCGGATTATATTCGAGCCGGAGCTGGATCGCCTCCGCCGTCTGACGATCGACCAACTGCGCCACCAGGGTCAGCGCGAAGTCGATGCCGGCCGTGACGCCGCCGCCGGTGATCCGGTTGCGGTCGATGCAGACGCGCTCGGTGCTGACGGTCGCGCCGAACAGCGGCAGGCACTCGCGCGCGCTCCAATGGGTCGCCGCGCGATAGCCATCCAGCAGGCCGGCGGCGCCGAGCGCGAGCGAGCCTGTGCAGACCGACGTGACGTACCTGGCCTTTTCGGCCAGGCGGCGGATGAAGCCGATGACCTCGTCGTCATCGAGGATGGCGTCGACGCCGAAGCCGCCGGGAACGCAGATCACGTCCGCCTGCGGACAGTCGGCGAAGGTCGTGGTCGGCATCAGAGTGAGAACCGAGTCTGTCGGAATGGGCTCGATCCTCTTCCACGCCAGATGTAGCGTCGCGCCGGGCACGCTGGAGAACACCTGCACCGGACCGGTGAGATCGAGCTGGGTCAGATGTGGAAACAGGACGAGAGCGATCGAGAGCGGTTGGGCCATGGCGGTGCTCGCAGGTCTGGTGCTTGACGGCCGTCATTCTGCATGGTCCGCTGGATGGCTGATATGCCAAAGTTCCCTCGTTTCCGGACAGACTTGGGATTTCACACCTGGGCACTCAGACTTGGGATCTCAGGCTTGGGACCTCAGACTTGAGATCACGGAGCCATCCACCATGATCGGCGTGCTCATCTATCCCGATTTTCAGTTGCTCGACGCCGCCGGGCCGATCTCGGTGTTCGAGATCGCTTCGCGCTATGCGCGCGCCGCGCCATCGATCAGGGTCGTCGCTGCCACGCCCGGACCCGTGCGGTCGTCGTCGGGGGCCGAGATGTTGGCGCGCAAATTCGGTCCGGTGTCGGCGCTGACCACGCTGCTGATCGCCGGCGGCGAGGGCGTCGAAGCGGCGAGCCGCAACGCATGCACGCTGAACTTCGTCCGTAAGGTCGCGCAGCGCGGCACTCGTCTTGCCAGCATCTGCTCCGGCGCCTTCATGCTGGCCGAAGCGGGCCTGCTGGACGGGCGGCGCGCGACGACGCATTGGCAGCGCACGCGGCAGTTCCTGCGCGCCTACCCCCATGTGAAGCTCGAGCCTGACAGCATCTATGTCCGCGACGGCAATGTCTGGAGCTCGGCTGGGATCACTGCCGGCATCGATCTCGCGCTTGCCATGGTCGCCGACGACCACGGCGAGGAGATCGCGCAGAAGACGGCACGGCAGCTCGTACTATATCATCGCCGCAGCGGTGGGCAGTCGCAGTTCTCCTCGCTGCTGGAGCTGAAGGCGCCGAGCGGCCGTTTTGCGGATCTGCTCACCTGGGCGCGGGAGCACCTCGATGCCCCGCTGACCGTCGACGATCTCGCCGAGCGTGCCGGCATGAGCACGCGGCATTTCACCCGCGCCTTCGTCGCCGAGACCGGCACCACGCCGTCGAAGGCGATCGAGCGTCTGCGGCTGGAAGTGGCGCGCGATCGGGTGCAGGCCTCGCATCAGCCGATCGAGCTGGTGGCGGAAGCGACCGGCTTTCGCGATCCTGAGCGGATGCGTCGCGCCTTCATTCGCGCCTTCGGTCAGCCGCCGCAGGCCCTGCGGCGCGCGGCACGCGTCACCACCTGACCTGCATCAGTGGACGAGGAGCCGCGGGCAGAGATCCTCGTCGGCTATTGAAACAATTTAAAGTTGTGCAATATGCAGGAAGCGCTCATAGTGAGGGCATTGCCACTGTTCATGGAGGATACGATGCGCGTATTGCTTTACCTGATTTTATTCGTTGCTGCCGCGGTCGGCGGTCTCGACAGCGCTTTTGCGGCGAAGGCCGAACTCACCGGAATGTGCGTCTGCAAGAAGGGCGGCAGCGTGCTGAGCACCTATAGCGAGACGCAATGTGTGAAGAACGATCATGCGGGCTGCACGTCGGTGAAGGTGGCCTGCGTGAACGCCAATGCCGCCGCATGCCGCACGGCCGGCGGCACGATCTCCCAGTCGACCAAGACGTGCAGCGTCGGCGCCAAATGCTGAGCAACTGATTTTATCAGCTTCGCTCGGACGGCTCCGAACGTCTGAGGTAACAGGCAGTCCCGCGCGGCGGACATCGGCGCATGTCCGTCCGCGTGTTGGCATCGGCAGGTCCGGGACCTATAGTCCGCCCCGCGAAACGAGGGGCAGACCAGGGCGCGATGCGTGTCACCATCATCACCGGCAGCGGGGCCGGCATCGGCGCTGCCGTGGCGCGCCGCCTGGCCGCGCCGGGGCAGGCCGTGATGCTGCACGGGCAGGGGGCTGACGAACCGGGTCTCGCGCGTCTGCGGGACGTCGCCGCCGCGTGCCGGGAGGCCGGCGCCGAAGCCGAGTTTCATTGCGGTGACCTGGCCAGGCAGGGCGTTGCCACCGGTTTGGCGGCTGCGGCACGAACGCGTTTCGGCCGGATCGACGCGGTGGTGCATGCCGCTGGCTTTGCCGACCGCCGCAGCTTTCGCGATCTGCCGCGCGACGGGCTCGACCGCTCGCTCGCAGTGATGCCGGCGGCCTTTCATGAGCTTGCCAGCGCCGCGCTCCCGGACCTCGTGCAGAGCACCCATGCGCGCGTGGTCGCGATCTCCAGCTTCGTCGCGCACCGCTTCGTGCCGGGCGGCATCTTCCCGGCCTCGGCCGCCGCCAAGGCGGCGCTGGAAGCGCTGGTGAAATGTCTGGCCATCGAGCTGGCTGCGTGCGGCGGCACGGCGAATGTCGTCGTGCCCGGCTATACGCGCAAGGATGCGGGACGGCTCGGCTCGCTCGATCCGGCCGCGTGGCAGACGGCGGCGTCTGCCAATCCGCAACAGCGCCTCGCCGAGCCCGACGACATCGCCGCGGCTGTCGCCTTCTTGCTGTCGAAAGACGCCGGCCACGTCACCGGCGCGGTGCTGCCGGTCGATGGCGGCCTGACCCTGATGTAAGCAGCAGATGGATCGAGAGACGATGGAGCGTGTGCAGCAGACAGCCGACGTGGTCGTGCTGGGAGCGGGGATCGTCGGCGTCTCCTCCGCCTACGCCATCCGGGAGCGCGGGCTCTCGGTGGTGCTGGTCGACCGCAAGGCGCCGGGCGAGGAGACATCGTACGGCAATGCCGGCATTCTCTCCTCCGGTTCGATCCTTCCGCTCAACAAGCCCTCGCTGTTCTCAGCGCTGCCGTCCTATCTCCGCAATCGGAGCGCGGCCGTGCGCTGGGATCCATCGTGGACTCTGCGCAACCTCGAATGGGTGCTGCGCTTCCTCGCCAATGCCGTGGAGTCCCGCGTCAAGCCGCGCGCGACCGCGCTGCATGGCCTGATCGGCGCTTCGCTGACGCTGCATCGCGACTGGATCGTCCGGTCTGGCGAACCGCAGCGCATCCGCGAGACTGGCTGGCTCAAGGCGTGGCGCAGCGATGCGATCGCAGCCGCCAAGGCCGAGCAGGCGTTCCTGGCCGAATACGGCATCAAGAGCGAGCTGCTCGACCGCCAGGGCATTTCGGCGCTCGAGCCGAATTTGCTGCCGGTCTACAAGGTCGGCCTGCTTCATAGCCAGACGGCGTCGGTCGATTCTCCCGGCAACGTCACCAAGGCCTATGCGCGCATGTTCGAGGGCACGGGCGGCGTGCTGCGGCAGTCCGAGATCAGGGCGGTGCTGTCCGACGGTGACGGCTGGCGTGTCGTGCTCGGCGACGGCGAGATTCGCGCCCGCCAGGTCGTGGTCGCGCTCGGGCCGTGGTCGTCGGACATTCTCAGGTCGCTCGGCTACCGCGTGCCGATGGCGTTCGAGCGCGGCTATCACCAGGAGTTCACACCCAATCCGGCGCGCATGCTGCACCGTCCGATCCACGACGCCGAAGGCAGCTTCCTGATGACGCCGATGGAGAACGGCGTGCGCGTCACCTCCGGCGTCGAGCTGACCGATCGAGATGCGCCGTCGAATTTCGCCCAGCTCGAACAGGTGGTGCCGCTGGCGCGCGGCGTGGTCGAGTTCGGCGAGGCCGTGGCCCAGCCCTGGCGCGGCGCGCGGCCGACCTTGCCGGACTCGCTGCCGATGATCGGGCCGGCGCCGCGCCATTCCGGCCTGTGGCTTGCATTCGGCAATCAGCACATCGGCTTCACCACGGGGCCGGCCACGGGCGCGGCGATCGCCGCGATGATCGCGGGCGAGACGCCGTCGTTCGACGCCTCCGCCTTTGCTCCGAGCCGGTATCTGTGAGGGGCCGCGACCGCGTCACGCCGGAGCTGCGATGAACTATACCTGGGATTTCGCCATCCTCGCCAAGTACAGCCATCTGTTCTGGGTGGGGCTCGGCTGGACCATGGCGTACACGCTCGGCACCATCCTGCTCGGCTCGGTGATCGGGCTCGTCGTCGGCATCGTCAGGCTGCGCCGTCCGGTCGTGATCGACTGGCTGCTGATCGGCTATATCGAGCTGTTCCGCTGCACGCCGCTGCTGGTGCAGATCATTTGGTTCTACTACGCATTCCCGGTGGTGATCGGCATCAACATTCCGGCGCATGTCGCCGCCGTCACCGTGCTGTCGCTCTATGCCGGGGCGTTCTATGCCGAGATCGTGCGCGGCAGCATCGAGAGCGTGCCGCGCGGGCAGTGGGATGCGGCACGCGCGCTCGGCTTGCGTCCGTGGCGGATGATGCGGCTCGTGATCCTGCCGCAGGCGCTGAAGCCGATGCTGGCACCTTATGTCAACCAGTCGGTGACGCAGTTGAAGAACACCTCGCTGGTGTCGGTGATCGCGGTGCCGGATCTCGTCTACAACGCGACGCTGATCAACGCCGACACCTACCGGCCGCTCGAGGTCTACACCATCATCGCGCTGATCTATTTCGCGATCCTGTTTCCGGCGACGCTGCTCGGCCGCCGCTTCGAGCGCGGCATGACGTACGACAAGGCGTGAGGCGATACATCATCGAATGCCTCCGTCATTGCGAGCGAAGCGTAGCAATCCAGGGCGGCACGCGCGGTCCTGGATTGCTTCGTCGCTGCGCTCCTCGCAATGACGCTAGGAGAGAGCGTAGCTTCGCTTAGATATTCACCTCGACCGGCACGTCCTCGGCCTTGACGCCGGCCAGCCCCAGGCCCTTGACGAACCATTCGCGCATCTGGCCGATGCCGCGGTTGTAGTCGATCCACACCGCGAGGAAGTCGCGCCAGCGCTTGTCGGCCTCGCGGCGCACGCCCATGCTGGAGGGGATCGCGACCGAGGGCGACTGCAGGATCTTGTAGGTGCCGAGATTGGGGTTCTTGGCGATTGCGGTGAGGCCCAGGATCAGCGCGTTGACGACGACGTCGACGCGGCCCGAGGCCATCTCCAGCATCACCTCGTCGCGCGACTTCAGCGACTTGATGGTCGCGTTCGGCGCAAAACGGCGCGCCACCGCCTCGTTGGCCGAGCCGACGTCGACGGCGATCTTCACTTCCGGCTTGTTGATGTCGGCCCAGGTCTTCGCTTCCATGCCCTTCTTCAGCATGGCGCCGAACGGATGCGGGAACACCGTGCCGCAGAAGTCGATGACCAGCGCGCGCTGCGGCGTCGGGTTCAGCGCGAAGCCGAGATCGATCTTGCCGGCCTGCAGGTCGAGCACCGAATTGCCGTAGGTCGACTCGACATATTCGAGCTTCACGTCGAGCAGCTTGGCGATGTCGTTGGCCATCTCGATCGAGAAGCCCGACCACGTGCCGGAGGCGAGGTCCTTGTTGAAATAGGGCAGCTCGCCCGGCAGCACGGCGATGCGCAGCACCTTGTTGGCGCGGACGCGGTCGAGCGTGTTGTCGGCCGCTTGCGCCGAGGCGGGCGTCGTCGTCATGGCGGACGCGAGCGCGGCACCGGAGCCGATGGCGAGCGCGTAGCGCAGCGCATCGCGGCGGTCTTCGGAAATTTTCTGATCGTCTGACGTGGTCACATAATCCTCCTGCACCAACAGGCACGGAGCGTAGCGCCGGCCTTGCACGCCAGCAACAACCATGTCGGCCTTGATAGTAAGCGGCTGGCCGTCGCGTCATGCCGAAGCGGCCGCATGCCGTTGCTGCTTTGCCTCATTCCGATGCAGGGCTGGTCAAGCCGTGATCGGTCCCGCCAGATGGAAGCGCCTTGGGACGCAGGCGCTCGGCGAGCGGCCGCAGCAACTGCGGGGCAAGGTGAATCGGGAACTGGCTCATCGCGAAATACAGCCAGGTGGTGCCCGGGATCGCGCCCTCGGTCGCCGCCAGCATCAGCCCCATGTTGCGCAGCGACACCATCATGCCGAGCGCCATGGCGCGTTCGCGGCCCGCGCCGCGAAACAGCAGCATCGTGGTACCAAGCAACAGCAAGAACACGGCGAAGGCGAGCAGCGCCAGTCCCAGCATGCGGAACGGGCTCGCGGCCAGGTCGGCCAGGAAATGAGCCATGATGGCGGAGGCGAACACGAACAGGATGAGGACGTTGAAGCCGTCGATCGGCGCGCGATGGCGGCGGATCGTATCGATGCCGAAGGCAAGGCGGATCGCGGCGGCCGCAGCCAGCGCGCCCGCAAGGATGGCGGCGAGCTTCAGCCCGAGCGCGGCCGGAGACAGTGACAGCGTCTCGCCCAGGAACACATAGGCGAACAGCGGTGCCGTCAGCGGCACCAGCGCGGTCGAGGTCACCAGCGTGATGAGAACGAGTGTCGCGTCGAGCCCCATCAGCGCGGCGAGCGCGGGCGAGGCCATCATCGGCGAGGCCGTCCCCTGCAGCATCAGCGCGAGATACAGGTCGGGCGCTGTGGCATCGACGCCCGTGATGCGCCCGATCGAGCCGACCAGCGCCGGCACGGCGATCGTGGTCCAGGCCGTCGCGGCCACCACCAGCAGCGGGCGGCGCAGATGCGCTGTTAGCATCGCGACGTCGACGCGCATGAACGAGATGCAGAGCAGCAGGAAGATCGCGTGCGTGACGTAGGGTCGCGCCAGCTCGCCGAGCGGCGGCACGGCGATCGCCAGCAGCAGCACCGCGACGATGGCGCGGGTGCCCTGATTGCCGAGCCAGCTCAGGGCCTGCAGAGGAAAAGCGAGAGGCCCGAAGGACGGCATCTTCATTCCGAACGCTGTGATTCAATGAACGCGCGAACCATGCGTTGGCCGCGCGTTCATGCAAAGTCACATCTGGTTACGGACGATGTCGGCGCCTGCTCATCACTGCGCGCTGGAGCCGCCGACCACGATCTTCTCGTTGAGCTTGAAGTCGACGGTCTGCACCGTCTGGTCGATCTCGGCATTGGGCATGCCGAGCTGCTGCGAGATCAGCTTCACCAGAAGGTCGACGCGCTCGATGAACGGCGCGCCCGCGGCGACGGCGCGCGCGGCCGACGACGGCTTGAGCAGGCTCTCGGCCGCCTTGGCGTATTTTTCGAACGGCACCTGGTCGCTCGGATCTGCGCCGAGCTTGCGCGCGATGGCATCGACGTGCTCGTAGATCGATTTCGACTGGGCGAGATTGCCATGAACGGCATCACGGATCGCCTGCGGCTCGCCGCGCGTGATGCAGCGATAGTTGCCGGTGAGCAGCATCGACCACTTCGCCAGCGGCACGAACAGCGAGTCGAACACCTTCAGCTTCACCGGCACGTCCTGGCCGTCGAGCCTGACCGCGTCGATGTCGCGCTCCAGCTCACGCAGCAGCGCATTGTGCTTTTCGTCCTCGAAGGCGGCGGCCTTGAAGTTGGTCGGCAGGCCGACATGCAGCACGTTGGCGGCTTCCTCCGGCGGACGGAAGGCCTGCGGATCCGGCGAGCACAGCGTGACCAGCCCGGGCGTGAAGCGTTCCCACACCGCGGGGTTGGTGTAGGCCTCGTCGAGGTCGACGTTGGCGAGCGCCGGGATGCGCTTGAGATAGGGCAGCGGCGGCATGTTCATGATCGACAGGCACGGCAGCCCGGCCTCGGCGATCTTCACCATCAGCACGCGAATGGTGTGGTTGGTGTATTGCGGCTCCTGCATCGCAAGACCAACCAGGTCGTAGCGCGACAGGTCGACGCTATCCGGCGTGGCCGCGTCGAGCTTGCCCGGCAGGTCGCGCGAGAAGATCGAGCGATGCGCCGGCTCGTCGCGCAGCTTGATGCGGACCTCCGTGCCGTCGCGGTTGATCAGCTCGGCGGTCTTCTTGCGGCAGACCAGCGTCACGTTGTGGCCGGCCATCAGCAGCTTGGTGCCGAGGAGGGAGCCGTAGGAAGCCCCGAGAATCAGAATGTTGCGTGCCATACCTTGGTCGTCCCCAGAGATCGGTTCGAGATTTTGCGTTCGCGTTTCTTGTTGGCGATCCAGCCGCACCGAAGAGTCCGTCAGGCGCCCCGCAGGGGCGGACGGAGGCGGTAACCCATTGCCTCGGTTGCTGGCATACCAGAGCTTTCATCCCACGGAATGCGCCGTCTGGCAAGGTGCAGCGCACCCATGCGGCATCCGGCGCGTGTCACGGTGGGGGCTATCCGAGCGCAGATCGACCTTGCGGTTGGAGCTCGGCCGTTCAGCTCAGCGCCATGTAGCGCCCCGGCTTGTGGTTGATCGCGATGATGACGTTGACGATCACGATGCCGATGATCGACAGCGCCAGCCGGTTCACGGGGATGACGAAAAAGGCGGCGATCATGATCAGGACGTCGACCGCGAGCTGGAAGTAGCCGGCCCTGATCTTCCAGTGCTCCTGCAGATACAGCGCCAGGATGTTGATGCCGCCGAGGCCCGTGCGATGGCGGAACAGCATCAGCAGCCCTGTGCCGGTCAGGCCGGCGCCGATGATGGTGGCATAGATCGGCTCGATCCACGCAATCTCCACCCAGGACGTCGTCAGGCGCGAGAACAGCGCCACAAGCCCGACCGCCAGGAAGGTGCGGATCGTGAACGGCCAGCCCATGCGCTTCACGGCCAGCACGTAGAAGGGCAGGTTGAGCAGGAAGAAGCTCAAGCCGAAGCCGTAGCCGCTGACATAGCTCAGCAGCAACGACAGGCCGGCGGTGCTGCCGACCAGCAGCACCGTCTTGCTGTAGATGAGCATGCCGAGCGACACGAACAGCGTGCCGAGCGTCAGGGCCATTGCGTCTTCGTAGAGCTTGTGCCGTTCCTGGACGATCTCGGTCACGCTGTCGTTCCTCGCCCGCGCTCGCTCAAAGCGACTTGAACAGGCCGGCGACGCGCGTCACGTCTGACAGCTTCAGGCCGGCGACATTGATGCGGCCCGAGGTGGGCATGTAGACGCCGCTCTTCTCACGCAGGGTCAGCACCTCCGCCGGGGTAAGTGGCAGCAGCGAGAACATGCCTTCCTGCACGCCGATGGCGACGGTGTTCGACCAGCGGCCGCCGAGCGCCTCGGCAAAGGAGCGGCGCAGCGTCGCTAGGCGCAGCCGCATCGACTCCAACTCCTCGGCCCAGTCGCGGCGCAGATCGGGGCTGCCGAGAATGGTCTTCACGATCGCCGAGCCATGGTCCGGTGGCATCGAATAGCTGGTGCGCGCGATCGCGACGAGATTGGAGCGCGCGGTGTCGGCCGCCGCCTGCGATGCCGCGACGGCGTAAAGAGCACCAGTGCGCTCACGATAGAGTCCGAACGACTTCGAGCAGGACACTGCGACGAGCGCTTCGGGGGCGGCCGCGATCAGCATCCGCAGACCGGCCGCATCGCCGTCGATGCCGGCGCCGAAGCCCTGATAGGCGGAATCGATCAGCGGCACGAGGCCGCGCGCTGTGATCATGGCGGTGATCCGCGTCCAGTCGTCGGCGCTGAGGGGAGCGCCGCTCGGGTTATGGCAGCAGGCATGGATCAGGACGGCATCGCCCGGCTGAGCGCGCCGCAGCGCGTCGAGCATGCTGTCGAGCTGCAGGGTCTGCGATGGCACGTCGAAGTATGGATAGGTCTCGACCTCGAGCCCCGCCGCGGCGAAGATGCCGGCGTGATTGGGCCAGCTCGGCAGGCCGAGCCAGATCTTGCCGGTGCCGGCCTGCCGGATCAGATCGGCGGCGAGGCGGAGCGCGCCCGAGCCGCCCGGAGTCTGCACGCCTGCGGCATGGACCGATGGCGCGGGGCCGCCGACGAGCGACCACAACAGGTCGAGGAAGCGCTGGTCGCCTTCCGGCGCCACATAGCTCTTGCTGTCCTGGCTCTCCCAGATGATGCGCTCCGCAGCTTTCACAGCGCGGAAGATCGGCGAATGGCCGGCCTCGTCGCGATAGACGCCGACGCCGAGATCGACCTTGTCCGGCCTCGGATCGGCTTTGAAGATGCCGATCAGAGCGAGCAGGGGATCATCGGGCTGGCGGGTCAAGCGGTCGAACATCGGGGCGATCCTATCGGAGGAGGGGCCTGCCAGACGGCCACAAGCCGTCCTTGCGGGCGAGGGGACACTATCTCGGTTGCAGCGCAAAAACAGCGGACATTTCGGCGATGTTCCGCTTCGTCCGCTGCATGGGCGGCCGTTGCGCCCTCAGAACTTGCCGTGGCCCGCCTGAGCGAACTGAGCGACAAGCGTCAGCGACCGCCTTCTGAGCCAGAACGGGGCTCGGGAGCCGGCTGTGGGGGCTCGGTGCGGATCTTGCGCGCGCCCCTGGCGGCAAGCTGTGAGCGAACCCTGCCATCGACTTGGCGCCCGGTCGCGCGTTGCCATTTCCGAAGCTCGACCGCGGTCGGGATCACTTTCACGATCCGCTCGTCCGGGCGACTGCCGATCGTGTCGATGACCTCCTGAGCGCTGGCCAGCCATTCTTCGTAGGTGTCGTGCAGATCTGGACAGATCCGCCTGATATCGTCCCACTCTTCGGGCTTGAACCAAGCCAGCGCAATCTCCAGAGTTGGCTCCATGTTTATCCTGCTCACCTGTCCGCTCTGGATGATATCTCAAGCTCGCGGAGTCCCGAAGCTCTGACGTCTTCTGGCGAGTCAGATGCGCGGCTTGGGCGCGGGCACCCGGTCGGAGTCGCCGGAGTTCGGTTCGCCTTTGGGTTCGATCAGGAGCACCTTGACCTCTTTGGCCGCGCGCGGCCGGTGGACGACCCCTTTGGGGACGACGAACAACTCGCCGGCCTTCACCGTCCGCGAAGGCTGCCCCTGAATGTCCATCTCCATCTCGCCTTCCAGGACCAGGAAGAAGTCATCCGTCGTGTCATGCTTGTGGAACGGGAATTCTCCCATGAACTTCACGACCATCACGTCATTTTCGTTGTAGTCCGCGATCACGTGCGGGTCCCAATGGCCTGAGAATTGGCTCAGCTTGTCGGCGAGGTTCACGGTCTTCATGCGGGAGTCTCCTGCTGCGAGGAATGAGATGTGAGCTGCCCAGTCGTCCTGGCCGGCTTGCACGGGATGTAGCTGCTGCTCGAGGCGAGCAAGCCGATCTCACACGAGACGACTTCGGCCGCATGTGAGCACGACCCGCGAACTCGCGGGTCGTTGCGTTCTGAGCTCAGCGCGGCAACGCTCAGATGCCGCCGGGCCGGTCGAGCTGCTTCAGCCAGACGCCGATGTCGCGCGCCGCGACATTGGCCTGGTCCAACAGCTTGCCCATCGTGAAGAAGCCGTGGAACTGGCCGGGATGCGTTCGGTAGGTCACCGCCACGCCGGCCTCGCGCAGGCGCCGCGCGTAGTCGTCGCCTTCGTCGCGCAGCGGATCGGCGCCGGCGGTGAGCACATAAGCGGGCGGTAGCCCCACCAGGCTTCCCGCCTTCGCCGGCGAGGCCCGCCAATCGTGAATGTCGGCGACGCTGTTGAGATAATGGTCGCGAAACCAGCGGATGACCGAATGCGTCAGCAGCACGCTGGTCTCGGGCTCGCTGTGGGAGGGATGGCTCATCGTGAAGTCGGTGGCCGGATAGATCAGCACCTGGCCTGAGAGCTTCGGGCCGTTGCCGTCACGCGCCGAGAGTGCGACGACGGCGGCGAGATTGCCGCCAGCGGAATCGCCGCCGACGCTGAGCCTGGCGGCATCGATGCCGAGCGCGGCGGCATTGTCGGCGATCCATCGTATGGCCGCGACGGCGTCGTCGACCGCCGCCGGAAACTTGTGCTCGGGCGCGAGGCGGTAGTCGACCGAGATCACGATCAGTTCGCCTTCGTGCGCCAGCGCGCGGCATACCACGTCATGCGAATCCAGATTGCCGATCACCCAGCCGCCGCCGTGATAGAACACCAATCCCGGCGCAAGACCGTTGGTCTGCCGCACCGCCCTTGGCCGATAGAGCCGTGCCGGGATTGCGCCATGCGGGGCAGGGATGGCGAGGTCCTTGACGTCCGCAAGCTCGGGCGGCTCGGGATTGCTCACGACGCGCGCGGCCAGATAGTAGTCCCGCGCCTCCTGCGGTGTCAGCGTCTCATAGGCCGGCCGACCGCCCTCCTGGAACGCCTTGTAGACGGCGGCGGCATCGGCATCGAGCTGAACGGGCATTGCAATCGACCTGTGCGTTGAGGGGACGTCAAGCGGCGGTGCGGCCACCATCGACGGTGTAGGCGGCGCCGGAGACGTAGCTGGCATCGTCGGAGGCGAGGAAGGCGACGATCGAGGCGACCTCTGCGCCCTGGCCGAGTCGGCGTGCGGGGACGCGATCGACCACCTTGTCGGCCGGAACCGCGGCGCCGCTGCGCCCTTCGATGATCGCGCTCAGCATGCGGCTCTCGATCAGCCCGGGGCAGATGCAGTTCACACGCACATTAGTCCCGGTGCACTCCCAGGACGCGCTCTTGGTCAAGCCGATGACCGCGTGCTTGCTGGCGCTGTAGACGGCGATCTGCGGCGAGCCGATCAGGCCGGCGATCGAGGCGGTGTTGATGATCGAGCCGCGGTTCTGCTTCAGCATCACCGGAAGCACGTGCTTGAGGCCGAGGAAGACGCCGACGACGTTGACGTCGAGCACGCGACGGAACGCCTCCAGCGGATACGCGGTGATCGGCTTGATCTCGCCTTCGATGCCGGCGTTGTTGAAGAACACGTCGATGGTGCCGAACCGATCGCACGCTTGTCGCACATAAGCCGCGACCTGGTCCTCGTCGGTGACGTCGGCGGCCACGGCGAGCGCCTCGGCGCTTGCGGGCAGGGCGGCCGTCGCGGCGGCGAGATCGGCCTCGCGCCGGTCCACCGCGACGATGCGGGCACCGCGTGCGGCCAGCAGCCGCATGGTCGCGGCGCCGATGACGCCGGCCGCGCCGGTAACGACGGCCACCCTGCCGTCGAGACGGATCGATTCAGACATCGGTTTCCTTCCCTTTGACGCCGGTTCCGATCCGGCTCTTGATCACGACTATCTCATTGGATGGACCGGCTGACCAGCACGCGGAGCGCTGGCAGCTCGCCCTTCCCCCGCCGTATTCGACATGTTAACGGGAGGGCTGATCGAGAGCGGCGGATGGGTCATGACGCGATTTGATTGTCCCGAACCCCGATTCGCCTGATAAAGCCGCGCGAGATGCACCGAACAATCGTCCTGACCGGTATCGTGGCATTGCTGGCCGCCACATCCCTCACGCTGTCCGTGCCGGCGCGCGCGCAGATCGGTACCATTTTCTCCGATCCCGTTCCGCGCCCGCCGGGCAACATTCCGCGCCGTGGCGAGCCGATTCCGCCTCCCGAGGAAGAGGAGGAGGTCCCGGAGCTGCCGCAGGGTCGGGTGCTGCCGGCGCCGACCCGTCCGCCGCCAGGGCAGGGCGCCGCCCTGCCGGGCCCGGTCCAATCCCAGCCGCTGGCGCCGCCGCCGGGAACGACGATCCTGCCGCAGAACAATCCCCCGGTCGCGGCCGTGCCGCCGCCCGGCCAGGCTGCGCCCGGTCAGCGGCAGGCACCGGCACGCGGCGCCCCCCAGAATGCGGCGATCCCGCCGAACGGCGCGGTGCCGCAGACGCCGGCCACCATCCAGCCGGGCGACGAGGTCGTGACCGAGCCGCCGGCGCAGAAGATCGTGAACAAGAAGGCGAGCTTCTCCGGGCTCGACAAGATCACCGGCCGCATCATCAATTTCGACGAGGACATCGGCGAGACCGTGCAGTTCGGCGCGCTCCGGGTGAAGACCGACGCCTGCTACACGAGGCCGGCCACGGAGGCCGCCAACACCGACGCGTTCGTGGAGGTCGACGAGATCACCTTGCAGGGCGAGGTGAAGCGCATCTTCTCGGGCTGGATGTTCGCGGCCAGCCCCGGCTTGCACGGCGTCGAGCACCCGATCTACGATATCTGGCTGGTCGACTGCAAAGAGCCGCAGACCACGGTGGTCAGCGCAGCCCCCGATCAGAAGCCCGCGCCCACGGCGCAGCCGGCACAGAAGCGGCCGCCGCAGCAGAGGCAGGCGGCTCCCAGGCCGCCATCGCCGCCGCAGCAATATCAGACCCAGCAGGTGCCGCCACCGCCGCCGCCGCCCCAGGCGGGCGGACCGTTCGGCGGAGTGTTCAGATAGCGGGTCTCAGCCGCGCGCGGCGATGATCGACAATGCTTCGGTACCCGGCATCGGCCGATCGACCGCCAGCCTGGCGAAATTGGCGGCCGGTCCCCTCAGGGCCTTTTCGAGCAGCACGGTGTAGCGACGGCGCGGGATCTCGACGGCGCCGAAGGTCTTGAGGTGCTCGGTGACGTATTGGGTGTCGAGCAACTCGAAGCCGCCTGCGATCAGCCGCGCGACGAGATGCACCAGCGCGACCTTCGAGGCGTCGCGGGTGCGATGAAACATGCTCTCGCCGAAGAAGGCGCGGCCCAGGCTGACGCCGTAGAGGCCGCCCACCAGCTCGCCATCCTGCCAGCATTCGACGCTGTGGCAATGGCCGAGCGCGTGGAGGCCGCTGTAGAGCTCGCGGATACGCTTGTTGATCCAGGTGTCCTCGCGGCCGGGCTGCGGCTCGGCGCAGCCATCCATCACCGCCTTGAAGGCCTGGTTCACGGTCACGGTGAAGATGTCCGATCGGACCGTGCGCGCAAGGCGCGAGGCGACGCGAAAGCCGTCGAGCGGAATGACGCCGCGCAGCTCCGGCTCGACCCAGAACAAGGTCGGGTCGTCGGCGCTTTCGGCCATCGGGAAGATGCCGCAGGCATAGGCACGCAGCAGCACCTCGGGCGTGATCTCGGACGCTGCAGAGTCGCGCGTATTCATGGGATCAGCATAGCAGGCCGACGTCAGGTGCGCGATGGTCGCGTGCCGCCTGCCTCGGCTCAGCCGACCCCAGCAGCCGCGGGCTTGGGAGCATCTTTTTCGAGGCGGAAGCGGACCACGATCTTGGTGCCGGCATGGCTCGGATCGGGGCCGACGGTGGCATCGAGCTTGGTCGCCATGGCGCTGACGATGCGCTGGCCCATTCCGGTCGAGCGCGGATCGCTGGTTGCGTTGAGGCCGACGCCGTCGTCGGCAATCGACAGCACGATGTCCTCGCCTGCAAGCTTCAGCTCGACATGGATCGGGCCCGGCCCATCGGGGTAGGCGTATTTGACCGCGTTCATGACCAGCTCGTTGACGACGATGCCGATCGCGACCGCGCGATCCGGGTCGATCTCGACCGGCTCCGCCTTCAGGGTCAGCCGCGACATCCGGTTGCCCTCGGCCGAGCGGCGCAGGTCGTCGAGCAGCGAATCCAGATACTGGTTGAGCAGCACGCTCTTGAGATCCTGAGACGTGTAGAGCCGGCGGTGCACCTGCGCCACGGCGGCGACGCGGCCCATCGCATTGGTGAGCGCGGCCTTGACGTCGTCCTGGGTGCTGGAGTTGGCCTGAAGATGCAGCAGCGAGGCGATGATCTGGAGCGAATTGCCGACGCGATGATTGACCTCGCGCAGCAGGACCTCGCGCTCCGCCGCCAGCGCCGCGTAGCGGTCGCGTGAGGCCCGGACTTCCGCCTCCGCCTCGTCGCGGGCCTTCTGCAGCCGTGCCTGCCGCACCGCGCCTTCGGCCGCGACCTGCAGCAGCGGAATGAACTCGCCCTGCACGTCCTTGACGAGGTAGTCGGCTGCGCCCGCCTTCAGGGCCGTGACCGCGATCTTGGAATCCTGCGAGGCGGTGACGAACACCACCGGCGGCGGTTCGGGCAGCGCCATGATGCGCTCCAGCGTCTCGAGCCCGTCGAAGCCGGGCATGTACTGGTCGAGCGCAACGACGTCGATCCCGCCGCGCTCCAGCCGCTGCAAGCCCGCGCTGCCGTCGGCGGCGTGTTCCACCGTGAAGCCCAATCGCTTGAGCCCGCGCTCGACCAGCCGCGCCAGCGCCGCGTCGTCGTCGATGTAGAGCAGCGTGGGGGCGGCGGAGCTCATGCGGCGGGCGGAACCTGGATGACGGAGAAGAACAGGCCGAGCTGGCGAATGGCGTTGGCGAAGCTTTCGTAGTTGACCGGCTTGGTGATGTAGACGTTGCAGCCGAGCTCGTAGCAGCGCTTGATCTCCTGCGAGTCGTCGGTCGTGGTCAGGATGACCACGGGCGCGCTCTTCAGGAAGCTGTTCTGCTTGACCATCTTGAGGATGTCGATGCCGGTCATGTCCGGCAGGTTCAGGTCCAGCAGGATCAGCAATGCTTGCCCCTTGTGATCGAGGCCGGTGCCGTCAGCACCCAGCAGATACTTCACGGCATCTGTACCGTTGGTGAACGGCTTGATCTCGTTGTTGACTCCCGAGCGGCGGATGTTGCGCTCGATCAGGCGGGCGTGGCCTTCGTCGTCCTCGATCATGATGATCGTCACGGGCATGGTCATCGGTCTGAGTTCCGGGTTGAGGCGTTCCAGTTGATCGGGAGCGTGATGGTGAACGTGCTGCCCTGGTCGAGCTCCGACGCGACCGACATGGTTCCGCCGAGCCGGCGCACCAGCGCGCGCACATGGGCCAATCCAATCCCCTGACCCGGACGGTCCTGGGTCCCGGCGCGGCGGAACAGATCAAAGATACGTTGGTGATCCTTGGGATCAATCCCCCGGCCATTGTCCGTGATCTCGAAGATGGCGAAACCGAGCTTGGTGCGGGCGCGAATGGCGATGTCACCGGCAACGCCGGGCTTCAGATATTTGATCGCGTTGTCGATCAGGTTGGAGAAGATCTGCTCCAGCGCAAGGCGGTCGCTGACGATGGCGGGCAGCGGCTCCACGCGGATGGTGGTGTTGGTTTCCGCAGCCTGATGCGCGAGCGTCGAGACGATGCCCTCGATCAGCTCGCGGGTGTCGATGCGCACCGGCACGAACTCGCGGCGGCCTTCGCGGGTCAAATTGAGGATGGCGGTGATGAGCCGGTCCATTTTTGCGATCGAGGACTTGATGAAGCCCAGCGCCTCGGAGAAATCCTCCGAGAGCTGCTTGTCGGCGCCTTCCAGCTCCGGCTCGGTGCCTTCGGCGGGCGGCGGCGCGTCGGACACCGCGCGCGCGAGCGCCGCGATGCGCCGGAAGATGTCGCTGCGCAGCTCGTCGAGCTCGCTGGTGAAGCCCATGATGTTGACGAGCGGCGAGCGCAGATCGTGGCTCACAATGTAGGCGAAGCGCTGGATCTCCTCATTGGCCTCGCGCAGGTCGGCGGTGCGCTCGTCGACGGTGGCTTCGAGGTTGAGGTTGCTCTCGCGCAGCTTGGCCTCGGCCTCGTCGCGGGCGCTGGTCGAGCGGCGCACAAGGAGCAGCGAGATGACGGCGAGCAGGACGACCAGCGCCGAACCGGCGACAGTGACGATGGTCGCGAGCTGCTGGCTTTCGTCGGCATTGGTGGTTCGCACCGCCAGCAGGCGTTCCTCCTCGGTGCGCATCGCCTCGGCGGTGGTACGCATGGTCGTGCTGCTGTCGATCGATGCGGCATCGCGCACCAGGGCCACCGCACTGGGAAGATCGCCGGACGCGACGAGAGCCTTCTCCCGGTCGAATTGCGCCAATCGGGTCTCGATGATGCTGCGCAATCTGGCGAGGTTCGCCACCTGAGCCTGGTTGTCGGCGAGGAGCGTCGCAAGCTTGTCGAGCACGGGCGGGATCGCGGCAACGGCGGCTTCGTGATCTCTGAGAAAATCCGGGCCCTGGGTCAGCAGGTAGGCGCGGGCGCCGCTCTCGGCGCGGCGGACCTCGAGCAGCAGCGCATTGATCTGGTTCTCCGCCTCGATGGTGTGCACCACCCAGGCGCTGTCTCTGCGGGCCTTGTTGACCAGCAGCACCGAGGCCGTGCTGACGACGACCAGCACCAGGAATCCCGCCGAAAACAGCAGGATTTGTCCTAGCGTGCGCCTCTGTCTGATCTCAGGCGCCACCGCTCACTCGCATGCCGATTGAAATACCTGCCCCCTCAGCGGAACCGCCGACAGAGCAGAACGTCGTGCAGACCGAAGAGTTCCCGCCGGGCCGCGGGATTCTTCAGGTGCTGCTCAGTCCGCGTTCTGGCCGGCGAGATACTGCTCGAGCCAGTGGATGTGGTAGTCGCCATCGATGATGGCGGGCTCGCGCACCAACGCCCGGAACAGCGGCAGGGTGGTCTCGATGCCGTCGACGACCATCTCGTCCAGCGCCCGCCGCAGCCGCATCAGGCACTCGACCCGGGTCTTGCCGTGGACGATCAGCTTGCCGACCAGCGAGTCGTAATAGGGCGGGATCACGTAGCCCTGATAGACCGCCGAATCGATGCGGACGCCGAGGCCGCCCGGCGGATGGTACTGCAGGATCTTGCCCGGCGATGGCCGGAAGGTGACGGGATTTTCCGCATTGACGCGGCACTCGATGGAGTGGCCGTTGATGACAACCTGGTCCTGGGTCATCGGCAGGTCGCCGCCGGCCGCGATGCGGATCTGCTCCAGCACGAGGTCGATGCCGGTGATCATCTCGGTGACGGGATGCTCGACCTGGATGCGGGTGTTCATCTCGATGAAGTAGAACTCGCCGTCCTCATAGAGGAATTCGACGGTGCCGACGCCGATATATTTCAGCTCCTGCATCGCCTTGGCGACGGTCTCGCCGATCTTGGCGCGGCTGGCCGGGTCGAGCACCGGCGAGGGGCCTTCCTCCCAGACCTTCTGGTGGCGCCGCTGCAGCGAGCAGTCGCGCTCGCCGAGATGGATCGCGCCGCCGCGGCCATCGCCGAGCACCTGGATCTCGATGTGGCGGGGCTTCTGCAGATACTTCTCGAGATAGACCGAAGCGTCGCCGAACGCGGATTTGGCCTCGTTGGCCGCGGTGGTCAGCGCCAGTTGCAGGTCCGCCTCGGTGTGGGCGACCTTCATGCCGCGGCCGCCGCCGCCGGCGGCCGCCTTGACCAGCACCGGAAAGCCGATCTCCTTGGCGATCGCCATCGCGTCCTGGTCGGGCGTCACCGCACCGTCGGAGCCGGGAACGACCGGAATGCCCAGCCGCTTGGCGGTCTTCTTGGCCTCGATCTTGTCGCCCATCAGGCGGATGTGTTCCGCCTTGGGTCCGATGAAGTGCAGGTTGTGGTCGGCGAGGATCTCGGCGAAGCGCGCGTTCTCCGAGAGGAAGCCGTAGCCGGGATGCACGGCGTCGGCGCCGGTGATCTCACAGGCGGCGAGCAGCGCGGGGATGTTGAGATAGCTGTCCTTCGACGGCGGCGGGCCGATGCACACGCTTTCGTCGGCGAGGCGGACATGCATGGCATCGGCGTCGGCGGTGGAATGCACCGCGACGGTGGAGATGCCGAGCTCCTTGCAGGCCCTGAGGATGCGAAGGGCGATTTCGCCGCGATTGGCGATGAGGATCTTGTCGAACATGGTGCCTCGGGCGCGAGTGGCGAGTAGCGAATAGGGAGTAGCGAATAGGGAACGGACGGCTATTCGCTATTCGCCATTCGCTACTCGCAATTATTCAATGATCACCAGCGGCTCGCCGAACTCAACGGGCTGGCCGTCCTCGACCAGGATCTGCGTCACCGTCCCGGCGCGCGGTGACGGAATCTGGTTCATCGTCTTCATCGCCTCGATGATCATCAGGGTCTGACCGACCGACACCTTGGAGCCGACCTCGACGAACGGCTTGGCGCCGGGCTCGGGCGCCCAATAGGCGGTGCCGACCATGGGCGAGGGCACCACGCCGGGATGTTTGGACAGGTCCGCGCCGGCGGCTGCCGCCGTCGCAGCTGCGACCAGGGGAACGCCAGCGGCGACCGCTCCGATGGACGAATGGACGGCCGCCGCAACGGTCACGTTGCGGGCAACGCGGATGCGAAGGCCGGCACGCTCCAGCTCGATCTCGGTCAGGCTGGTCTCATCCAGCAGCGCTGCGAGCTCGCGAATGAGCTGGCTGTCTTCGGATTTCGCGATGGTCTTGTCGTCGGGCTGGGGCGCCATGATCTGATCCGGAACGTTGGGTGGCGTGAGGACTGTGACGTCAGGCTTGCGCTAGATGTCGGTCTGCGTATCGGCTTTGGCGCCGATCTTGGCGGCGAGGCCAGTGATCGCGAGCCGGTAGCCGTCGATGCCGAAGCCGCAGATCGAGGCAAACGCCGCCTTCGCGGTGAAAGAATGGTGCCGAAAGCTCTCGCGAGCGTGGATGTTGCTGATGTGCACTTCAACGGTGGGGATCTTCACCCCCATCAGCGCGTCATGCAGGGCAATGGAGGTATGAGAGTAGGCGCCGGCATTGAGGATGATTCCGACCACACCGCGGCTGCGGGCCTCATGGATGGAGTCGACCAGCACGCCCTCATGGTTGGACTGCCGGCACTCCGCCACCAGGCCGAAGCGGGCAGCCGTCTCGACGCAGAGCCGTTCCACGTCGGCGAGGGTGGCGTGGCCATAGGTCTCCGGCTCGCGGGTGCCCAACAGGTTGAGGTTGGGTCCGTTGAGGACATAGATCGTGTTGTGAGCGGCGTCGGCCATTCCCATCCCGGCGGTGTGGCGGCAGTGGGCGGCGTTATAGGTAACAAAGCCGCCAAGGGGAAGCCTTTCGGCAGCCAGGCCGGCCGTTCGAGGCTTGGTCCGTCACACGAAAAAACCGTCTTAAGTGTGCGAAATCGCTGATTAACCAGGTTTGTCCACCGGGCTACACGGGCTGCGTGTGATCGCCCTTGCGTGCTCTTTGTGCAATAGATTTGCGCAATAGAATGGGGCGGGCATTGCTGCCCGCCCCATGTCCTCATCGCCTGCCTGGTCGGGATCAGGCGTCGAGAACTGCGACGATCTCGTGCGTGCGAGGATCGATTACGATGATCTGCTCACGAACCAGGATGAAGTCATATCCGCGCCATTCCGGATAGATCGTCACGACTTCGGCCGGGAGCCGGTGGAAGTGAACGTCGCGCGGCACCCGGGTGCCGACCGAGATGTTGAAGTTCACGTTGGTCACCGGCTCGACGCGCTGGCTGCGGATCACGCTGGTGATCTTGGTGCGCTGCTCGGTCGTGAGCTTGGCGCCGGCGCCGGCCAGTCCGGTGGTGGTCTGCGACCGGTCGCTGCCGGTCTTGGTTTCGGCGTTCGTGCTGGTGCCGCTCTTGCTGTCGCGGCTCTCGGCCTTCATGCTCTTGGAGCCCGCCTTGTCGCTCTCGGAGGTCGCGCCCTTGGCAGTCGGACCCTTCATGCCTTCCTCGGCGCGCTGGCCCTTGGTCGCACCAGACTTCTGATCCGACTGGCTGGAGCGCATGTCGGACGCGCCGCCGGCCGCAGGCGAGGCGCTGTCGCGATGCATCGTGCCGCCGGGCGCGTTCATGCCGCCGGACTGTCCAACTGCCCCGCCCGCACCGCCGGCGCTCTGCGCATGAGCAAAACCTGCACCCGCCAGGAGCGCGATTGCAGCAACTGATACCATCAAGCGATTGGTCATCCTCTATCCTCCTCGTATTGGCACTGCCCGCGCCGACAACGGCAGGAGGTAGGAGTCGTTCCGTGCGTCTCCGATCGTTCCGGAAAAATGTCGCAGATCGCAACTTTATGAACGGATGCTCAGGGTCATGAATGCTGCATGACGACGGCGATCAGTTGTGCGTTGACGGCGACCTCGCACGGAGCTACGCGCCGTGACGTTCGCGCGCGTAGCGGAGGAGCGCCAAGAATCGATAGAGGCCGTGCACGAACTTGCCATAGGGCATCGTGACGAAGATCGCGAACACCGCACCGAGATGGACCACGAGCAGCACGCCCATCGTGCTGGTCTCGCGAAGCACGAGGAGAGCGAGCCCGGTCGCGCCGGTGAGGACGAGCATCGCCAAGAACGCGACATCCATGCCGCGGCTGCCGCCGTCCATCATCGCCGGCTCACGCCTGCGCTTGGCGGCGTAGAGTCCGAGCGGACCGACCACGATGCCTAATCCGCCGAGCGTGCCGAGCACGACAGGCAGATCCCACAACGGATAGGGCGCCTCGCGGTGCAGAAGATAGTGATAGAGCGTCGCGACGCTGGTCGATGCGAAGCAGAGCACGAAGCCCCAGAACGTCAGATGGTGATAGAACCGCCGGGTGTCGCGCGGCCGCTCATCCTCGTTGTAGCAGCCGACGCCGCCGCCATCGAGATAGCGCAGGCTGCCTGCGTCGCGAACGGCGCGCAGCAGCGGACGTGAGCGCGTCAGGGTCGAGCTCGGTTCGCCGATGTCATTCCAGAAGGCCCGAGCGCCCATGATGATGGCGATGATGGCCCACAGGAAGGCGGCGCCGAACAACAGCGCCATCGTGTTGTGAGGCATGAGCGCGTAGAACGATCCCGGGCCGTGCCGGCTTGCAAACAGCGCGGCGGGATCGTTGAAGGCCACGAAGCCGAGGACGAACGCGGCCATGCTGATGACCGCGATGAGCGATATGGCAAGGCCGTTGCGCCTGAACAGCGGCGCCAGCGCGGGCGGCCAGGCATAGTCGGCGTAGCTCTCGTGCCGCACCCGGGCCAGAACGGACGGGACGCGAACGTCGAATTCGTGCGGCGGCGAGAATTGGCAGTCGACGTAGCAGGCGCCGCAGGCATGGCAGAGATTGGCGAGATAGTTGAGGTCGCCGCCGGTGAAGGCGCGGCGCATCTCCATGGCCGGAAACACGGCGCAGAGGCCCTCGCAATAGCGGCAGGAATTGCAGATCGTCATCAGCCGATCCGCCTCGGTCAACGCCTCACTGCGCTGCATGTGTCGCTGCTCCCCGGCCCGCGATGCGGCCGAATACGCTGCCGATCGTCATGCCGATGCCCGCGGCATAGCCGCGGCCGAGCACGTTGCCGGCCATGATCTCGCCTGCGGCGTACATGTTGTCGGCTGGCCCGCCGGCCTTCATCATCATCCTTGCCGCTTGATCGACGCGCACGCCGAGGTAGGTGAAGGTGATGCCGGGCCGGACCGGATAGGCGTAGAAGGGCGCTGAATCGAGACGGCGCGCCCAATGCGATTTGGGCGGCGCCAAGTTCTCGGTGCGACAATCGTCCAGGATGTCGGGATTGAAGCTGCCGTCGCGCACCGATGCGTTGAATTGCGCGACGGTGGTGGTCAGCTTGTCGGGATCGAGGTCGAGCTTGCCGGCGAGCTCGGTGATGCTGGCCGCCTCGATCGCGGGGTAGAGCGATGGCATGAACAGGTTCGCCGATTTCGCGTCGAAGATGATGTAGGCAATCTGGTTCGGCTGGGTCGCGACCAGGCGGCCCCAGATGGCGTAACGCTTCGGCCAGACATCCTCGCCTTCGTCGTAGAATCGCTCAGCGTTGTTGTTGACGACGATGCCGAACACGACGCAGTCGAGCCGCGTGATGATGCCGCCGTCATATTTGGGCGCCCGCGCATCGATCGCCACCGCATGGCATTGGGTCGGGTCGCCGATACTGTCGACGCCGGCGCCGAGCAGCATGTCCAGCACCGCGCCGCGATTGTTAGGCGTGCCGCGGATCAGGAAGTTACGGGCGATCTCACCCCAGCCCTCGACTAGCTTGTCGATGTTGGATTCGAAGCCGCCTGCGGCCGCCACCAGCGCCTTGCCGCCGATGCGCATCCTGCCGTTGCCGTGCTGCACGATCGCCGCGCGGAAGCGGCCGTCGTCCATCTGCAGCCCCACCACCTCGGCCTCGTAGCGCACGTCGACGCCGAGGCGCTCGGCGGTCAGATACAGAGCATTGAGCATGGCCCGGCCGCCGCCGAGGAAGAACGAGTTGGTCCGCCCTAAGCTCAGCGTTCCGCCGAGCGAGGGCTGGAAGCGCACGCCTTGTTCGACGATCCAGTCGAGCATGTCCTTGGATTCGCGGATCATCAGGCGCGCCAGTTGCTCGTTGGTCTGGCCTTCGGTGACGCGCAGGAGATCGTCCCAGAACTCGTCCTCGGTGTAGGGGCCGCTCAACGTTGCGGTCGCCGCGTCATGGGCGCAGCGCATGTTGCGGGTGTGGCGCGTATTGCCGCCGCGATAGAACTTCGAGGCGGCCTCCAGCACGATGACCGAGGCCCCGGCGCGCCGTGCTGCAATGGCGGCGCAGAGGGCCGCGTTGCCGCCGCCGGCCACGACGACGTCGTAGGTCAGGGGATAGTCGACGATATCGCTCTGATCAGTCATCGCAGGCCCTTGCGAACGCAAGGCGGCAGGCCCTGGATCGGCGTGCGTCCGCACAGCCACGCCATCGGCATGCCAGCCGTCGGCCTAGCGATGATGGACAGTGCTGAAGTGCCGGCTGCGGAGGCATGTGTTCGTATACTATTGTATACGAACACATGCAAGAGATACTGTTGTTCGGAACAAGGTTGTGAGACAGTGACCCCATGTCCTCGGAATCGCCATCGCTCACCATCGATCGTGACAACGTCTCTCTCGGCGAGGCGGTATTTCGTGCGCTGTGCCATGCGCTGGAGAACGGCCTCTATCGCTCCGGCGATCGACTGCGTGAGGACGAGGTCGCCCAGAAGCTGAACGTCAGCCGCACGCCGGTCCGTGAGGCCTTCGGCAAGCTGGTGGCCAAGGGGTGGGTGCAGCCGGCTGGTGGCCGCGGCCTGATCGTGCGAAGTCTCGACGAGAATGAAATCCTCGAGCTGTACGCGATGCGGGAGATTCTCGAAGGCGCTGCGGCCCGGCTCGCGGCACAGTATGCCGTGCTGGCCGAGATCGCGGCGCTGCGCGACATTCATGCGCGCTTCGTCAGCGGGGAGGGCGACGCCGTCGAGCTCGCGCGGCTGAATCGGCTGATGCACGGTGCGATCCAGCGCGCCGCGCGCAACCGCTATCTCGATGCCGCCCTCGAGGACATGCATGTGGCGACAGCGCTGCTGGGAACCACAACGTTTGCGGCCGAAGGACGTCAGGCAACGGCCGCGGCCGAGCATGGTGAGCTAATCGAGGCGATCGCGATCCGCGATCCCGATCGGGCCGAGGCGATTGCACGCGGCCACATCCGCGAGGCACTTCGAACCCGGCTCGGCATGAAGCTGACGGGATAGGCGAGGGCGGCGGCGCCACCGGTCTCTTGCTTCTTCACCGGCTCACGGCAAAAGCAGAAGGCCGGCTGATACAGCCGGCCTTCGATTGATCTCGTGATGGCGAGACGCTTTGACAGATATGCTCAGCAGCTCGCCTTGCCGCAGCGGGCCGTGCTGATCTTCTCGCGCAGGCCCTCGACGCCGACGGCGCCGATCACGACCTGCTTGCCGATCACGTAGCTCGGCGTGCCGTTCATGCCCATCTCCTCGGCGAGCTTGAAGTTCTCCTCGATCGTCGCCTTGGCCTCGGGGCTTGCCATGTCCTTCTCGACGCGGGCCATGTCGAGGCCGAGTTCCTTGGCCACCGCGAGCGCGTGGGCCTTGTCGGCCTGGCCGCGGCCGCCGAGCAGCTTCTGGTGGAAGTCGAGATATTTCTGCGGGGCCTGCATCCGAACGGCAACCGCGACCTGCGCGGCCTCGACGGAGCCCTGGCTCAGCACCGGAAATTCCTTGAGCACGACCTTCAGCTTCGGGTCGCTCTTCATCAGGTCCATCATGTCGGCCATCGCGCGCTTGCAGTAGCCGCAATTGTAATCGAAGAACTCGACGAAGGTGACGTCGCCATCCTTGTTGCCGAGCACGACACCGCGCGGCGAGTTGAAGATCGTCTCGGCGTTCTTGCTGATGCTGGCCTCGTGCTTGGCCGCCTCGGCCGCCGTCTGGCGCTTCTGCAGCTCGGCCATCGCCTCTTCGAGCACCTCGGGATGCGCGATCAGGTAGTTTCGAACGATCGTCTCGATCTCGCCACGCTGGCTGTCGGAGAAGCTCTCCGCCGACGCGAGCTGAGGCACGCCGCAGAGCGAGAGCGCGAGCAACATCGCGGGAATGAGCGTGCGGACTGACGGCATGAAGGAGGTCCTCTGGGTCAAATGATCGGGTCCTTGTCGATGGTCGTGATCGGTATCTTGATATTCTGGATCGGATGATAGCAGTAATTCAAAACTTCAACGGGCGCCAACCCCCGCTGTCCGGCACATTACTGGCCGGAAAGCGGCTTTGCCGTGACGATGTCGTCGGCCTTGACCCAGCCCGGCGACCCCACCGCGAAGCGGGTTTTCGCACGCGAGGCAAGCTCGCGCGCCGTCTTGTTGTCGCCACGCAGGAAGGCGGCCTGCGCCGAGGCGAGATCCGCCTCCGCATAGTCGCCCTTGCGGCCATAAGCCATCGCGAGCTGGGAATAGCCGAGCGGTGCCTCGGATTCGCGCGCGACTGCCGCGCGCAGGATCGAGATCGCCTCGTCAGTGTAGGCTTTGTTCTCGGATGCCACCAAGGCCTGACCAAGTAACATCTCGATGAGCGGGGCGTTATTGGACAGGTGCACCGCCTTGCGCAGCGGGGCGATCGCCTCAGTGGGACGGCCGCCCTCCAGCAGGGCCTGGCCACGGACCTCGTAGAAATAGGCGTTGTTGGGTTGCACCTGGATCAGGGCGTCGATCTGGCTCAGGGCGCTGCGCAGGTCGCCATGCAGGTAGGTGGAGATTGCCCTGGCGTAGCGGGCGGGCAGGCTGGTGTCCGACAAGGGATATCGCCGTGCCACCGTGTCCGGCCGTTCCATGAAGGCCGAGATCTTGGCCCGGACCATGTCGTGGCGGAGCTGCAGCGCGGGGTCGTCCTTCTTGTCCCAATAGGGGCTCTGGCGCGCAAGGCCCTCGAGCGCCTCGACGCGATCGGCCGGCATCGGATGTGATTGCAGATAGGGGTCGGCGCCACGCGCGGCGAACAGGCTCTCATTGGTGAAGCGCTTGAACGTCTCGTACATGCCCTTCGGCGATTGCGCTGCCGCAGTGAGGAATTTCACCCCCGCACGGTCGGCGTTCTCCTCCTGCTGGCGCTGATACGACAACAGCGAGCGGCGGATGACCTCGCCCGGCGCGGACAGCGTCGCGGCGCCGGCATTGGCGAGGCCGCTGCCGCCGCCGCGCGCGCCGACGGCGAGGGCGCCGGCGCCGAGAATGGTGGCGATGATCATCTGGGTCTGGGCGGTGGCGAGCTGCTGGCGCAGCTTGGCGAGATGGCCGCCGGCGAGATGGCCGGTCTCGTGCGCGAGAACGCCGATCAGCTGGTTCGGATTTTCCGACTGAAGGATCGCGCCGTAATTGACGAAGATGCGGCGGCCGTCGGCAACGAACGCGTTGAAGGACGCATCGTTGATGATGACCATCTGGATGTTCTGCCTTTCGAGTCCGGCGACGCGCAGGATCGGCCGCGTATATTCACGCAGCAGCACCTCGGTCTCGGTGTCGCGCAGGATCGGCGGTCCCTTGCCTTGCTGCGCCGACGCAGGCGCGAGCGGCGCCAGCGTCACGGCCGCAGCGACGACCGCGGCAAGCCCGCCGGACAGTTTCTTGCGAAGCACGATACGGAGCGACATCAGGCGATCTTTGCAATTGGCGCGAGGCTCGAGACGGGCTATTGCCCACCAAACGGCGGAATGCGGCTCATCTGCGGCGAATGAGGCCCATGGGTTGACCTCGACCGGTTCACGGAGCGGGTCCGAACAGCCGGGGTCAATAGCAGATATCGATGGTGGATGCGACAGTGATACCGACATTGGAACAGCGGATCGCCAACCTGACGGCGCCGTCCGCGCGCAGCAATGTTCCGCCGTTCATGGTGATGGACGTGATGGCTGCGGCCGAGCGGATCGAGGCGGGCGGCGGACATGTCATCCACATGGAGGTCGGCCAACCTGCGGCGCCTGCGCCGCGAGCGGCCATCGCGGCCGCGCACGCTGCGCTCGATCAGGCACGCATCGATTACACCTCGGCGCTCGGCCTGCTGTCGCTGCGACAGCGAATCGCGCGGCACTATCGCGAGACGCACGCTTGCGAGATCGATCCGGCGCGGATCGTGATCACGACGGGATCTTCGGCCGGATTCATCCTGGCGTTCCTGGCGATGTTCGAGCCCGGCGATCGCGTGGCCGTGACCGTGCCTGGCTATCCGCCCTATCGCCACATCCTGACGGCGCTGGGCTGCGAGCCGGTGCTGATCGAGACCACGGCGGAGAACCGCCACGCCCTGACCGGCGAGGCGCTGCTTGCCGTTCACCGCAAGACGCCGCTGAAGGGCGTGCTGGTGGCAAGTCCCGCCAATCCGACCGGCACCATGATGTCGCGTGAGGCGCTGGGCGGCGTCATCGCAGCCGCACGCGACGCCGGCATCCGCTTCATCTCCGACGAGATCTATCATGGTCTGGACTACGCGTTTCCGGCGGTGACGGCGGCGGAGCTGTCGAGCGAGGCTCTGATCATCAACTCGTTCTCGAAGTACTTCTGCATGACCGGCTGGCGCATCGGCTGGATGGTGGTGCCGGATGCGCTGGCGCGGCCGATCGAACGTCTGCAGCAGAACCTCGCGATTTCGGTTCCGACCCTGTCGCAGATCGCTGCGGAAGCGGCGTTCGACGGCCGGACCGAAATGGAGGCTATCAAGCACGGTTATCAGGAGAACCGCCGCATCCTGATCGAGGGTTTCCCGAAGGCCGGCCTGACCCGCTTTCTGCCCGCCGACGGCGCGTTCTACCTCTATGCCGACGTGTCCGACTTCACCTCCGACAGCTTCGACTTCGCCAAGCGGATGCTGGAGGAGACCCATGTTGCGGCCACGCCCGGCGTCGACTTCGATCCGATCCACGGCCGCAGCTTCGTGCGCTTTTCCTATGCGCGTTCGGCCGAGGACATGCGCGAGGCCGTCTCCCGGATCGCCCGCTGGCTCGCGTAGGGCGGGCAGGGCGTCGGCGCGCTGGCGCGCGGCGACATCCTGCAGGTGCAGCTGTTCGCGATCCCGTTCGGCTTCGCGCTGATGGCGCGCGGCGAGCGCAGTCAGCGGCCGCGGGACGTGATCGACGATACGGCGCATGCGGTGTTCGGCGTCATCGCCATCGTCATGAAGTCGGCGCCGGTCGGCGCATTCGGTGCCATGGAAGAACGTCATATGAAAACGCCCGGCCATCTGGCCGGGCGCTTTGCATTGAAGCGTCGGAAAGCGGGGGGCTTACTGCCCGCCACCGAAACGGCGGGACCACCAGCCGGCCCGGCGCGGGGCCGCAGGGGACGAGGAATCGGTGGCCGCCGGCTCGGTGGCAACCGGCTCGGACGCAGCGACGTCGACAGCCGGAGCGGGCGCGCTGCTCTCGGCGACGTTGACGGCCGAAACCGCGCTCTCGGGCCTGGGCTCGGTGAGGAAGCTGACCTTCTCGCGAACCGTCGAACGGCGCGGGGTCTTCTCGGATTCCGTCTTCGGAGCCTCGGTCTGCTGCACTTCGGGTTGTCGAGGAGCAGCCTGGGGCACGGGCACGGAGGCGTCAGCGATGGGCTCATCGGCCTCGGCTGCGGCCGCCGCATGGACCGGCGCCGCGGGTTCGGCCGGCTCTTCCTCGTCGTGGCGGGAAGCGCCATTGCCGTCGAAATCGGCCACGGCGGCTTCTGCCTCCGATGCCGAAGCCGGCGCTAGCTCGTCGCCGATTGACGCGGCGAGACCTTCTTCCGCGCCACCGCGCCGACGGCGACCGCCGCGGCGTCCACGCCGGCGCGGACGCCGCTCGCCGCCAGGCTGATCCGTCTGCTCGCCTTGGGCGAACGCAGGCTGTTCCTCCGACTCGTCGTCTTCGCCGTCGGAGTCCTCGGCTGACTGCTCGGCGGCAAGGCCCGGCTCTGCGGGCTGCAGTCCGGCCGTTCCTTCAGGCAGCGTGCCCTCGCGGGTCTCGCCGCCGCGGCCGCGCCGGCGCCGTCGCCGCTTGCGGCGCGCGCCGTCCCGCTCGCCTTCGGCAGCGCTGCCGTCGGCCGCATCCTCGGACAGGCCTTCGGTCTCCTCGGTCTCGACCTCGGATTCCGTCTCGATGTCGAACGTCTCCTCGTCGTCGAAGACTTCCTCGGCCACCAGCGGCGGCGCGGAGGCCTGCGCCGCGAGCAGCGCCTTGGCGGCCTCCAGCGTATGCACCTGCTCGCCGCGATCGATGATGAAGGATTGCTGGCCGCTCACAGTCGGATCGGCGATGACCGCGAGCGACACCTTGAAGCTGTTCTCGAGGTCGCGCAAATGGCCGCGCTTGTGGTTGAGCACGTAGAGCGCCACCTCGGTGCGGGTGCGGACCACGAGGTTGTGGGTCGCGCCCTTCATCAGCGTCTCTTCGAGGCTGCGCAAGAGCTGCAGCGCCACCGAGGATACCGAGCGCACGTGGCCCGTGCCGCCGCAATGCGCGCACGGCTCGGTCGAGCTTTCCAGCACGCTGGCGCGGATGCGCTGGCGCGACATCTCCAGCAGACCGAAATGCGAGATGCGGCCGACCTGGATGCGCGCGCGATCCTGCCGCAGGCAGTCGGACAGCTTGCGCTCGACGGAGCGGTTGTTGCGCTTCTCGTCCATGTCGATGAAGTCGATGACGATCAGCCCGGCGAGGTCGCGCAGCCGGAGCTGGCGCGCCACTTCCTCGGCGGCCTCCATATTGGTCTTGAGCGCGGTGTCCTCGATGTGATGCTCGCGCGTAGCGCGGCCGGAGTTCACGTCGATCGAGACCAGCGCCTCGGTCTGGTTGAGCACGATATAGCCGCCCGAACGCAGCTGGACGGTCGGCGAGAACATCGCGTCGAGCTGGCTTTCGACGCCCATGCGCGAGAACAGCGGCTGGCCGTCGCGATACTGCTTCACCGCCCGGACGTTGGTCGGCATCAGCATCTTCATGAAGTCGTGCGCCTCGCGGTAGCCGGCTTCGCCGGCCACCAGGATCTCGTCGATCTCCTTGTTATAGAGGTCGCGCAGCGAGCGCTTGATCAGCGAGCCTTCCTCGTAGACCAGGGTCGGGGCCTGCGACTTCAGGGTCATGTCGCGGACCGTTTCCCACAGCCGCAGCAGATATTCGAAGTCGCGCTTGATCTCGGGCTTGGTGCGGTTGGCGCCGGCGGTGCGCAGGATGACGCCCATGCCCTCGGGCACGTCGAGGTCCTGCACCACTTCCTTCAGCCGCGAGCGGTCCTGCGCCGAGGTGATCTTGCGGCTGATGCCGCCACCGCGCGCCGTGTTCGGCATCAGCACGGCGTAGCGGCCGGCCAGCGACAGATAGGTCGTCAGCGCCGCGCCCTTGTTGCCACGCTCCTCCTTCACGACCTGCACCAGCATCACCTGGCGGCGCTTGATGACCTCCTGGATCTTGTACTGGCGGCGCGGGCGGAAGGTGCGCTCAGGCACTTCTTCCAGCACGTCATCGCCGCCGACGGATTCAACGAGCTCTTCCTCGATCTCTTCGCCGTCGTCCTCGTCGTCCTCGTGGTCGCCGGACCCGGATTCGGCGCCGTTGTCGTCGCCCGGCACGATCGTGACGCCGTTGCCGTCATGCTCGGCTACGGGCGCGCCGTCATCGTGGTGATCATGTTCGTCGTGATCGTGATCGTCATGGTCGTCATGACCATGCTCGTCATGATCATGGCTTGCATGGTCATATTCTTCGTCGTGCTCTTCGGCGGCGACAGCGGGGCTGGCCGCCTCGGCAGAGGTCGCGTCGCCGTTCTGCGCGACCGCGGTGTCCGCGGCTTCGCCGGCGGGCTGTTCCGCAGCCGCCACACGGTCCTGCGCGGCGACGGCATCATGCGGCTCGTCGGCCTGGTCGCGCGATTCGTCGGCTGCACCGTGGTGAGCTTCGCCCGGCGCGTCCTGACCCTGGGCCTTGACCGGGCCCTCGGAGAAGCCCTGCGCCTCGCTGGGATCGGTCGCGTCGGCGTGCGGCTGATCGTCCTGCGCATAGGCGTGGTGCTCATGCGCCTCGTGGTCGGCCTCATGCCCTTGGGGCTGGGCAGGGAGGCCTGCCTCGGCGGCCTCGACGATCTCGCTCTGAACCCGTTCGCCGCTGCCGCGGCGTCGCGAACTGCGGTGCCGGTTGCGGCGGCGATTGGAGCGGTTCTCGCTTTCCTCTTCGGCTTCGCGGTGCGCGCGCTCCTCGGCCTCGATCAGAGCCTGCCGGTCGGCGACCGGGATCTGATAATAGTCCGGATGGATTTCGCTGAAGGCCAGGAAGCCGTGGCGGTTGCCGCCATACTCGACGAAGGCGGCCTGCAGCGAGGGCTCAACGCGGGTAACCTTGGCCAGGTAGATGTTGCCGCGGAGCTGCTTGCGTTGGGCCGTTTCGAAATCAAATTCCTCGACGCGGTTGCCGCGGACGACAACGACCCGGGTCTCTTCCGGGTGGGTAGCATCGATCAACATCTTGTTGGGCATATTGGAACTCTTGGAGGCGACGGGCGCGATTGGCCGCGAGCGCGTGGCGCGCTGTCGGATGACGCGACGGTCCACCTGATTCGGGGGTGAGGGGAAGGCCTAAACGCAGCTGGTCGCGCCGCGCCAACCCTGATGCCGGCGGGGCGATTGGCCGGGCAGGGGTCTGGCCCCGCATCGGCGCGGATCGTCCGCTGGTCATGGTTGGCAACTCAGTCTGGCGCATCAAGCGTCGGCCCGTCTGGAATACGTGGGCGGCAGCGGGTGCCGCCTTGCTCTGTTGCCGAAGGCCAGATTGCGCCGAAACGCTTGCCTGGATCGAATACCCACCCTGTCACGGGTGCGGTATCAGGCTATACCGTGTCTGACCTGGTGCCCGGGCGGTCTCTGCGAGGAGGCGCCTGACAGGCGCCACTCGGCTCGTGACCGGCTCTCCGTTGCGGCCGCGCGGGATCGCGCAGGCTTTGGTGGAGCGTCGGAAAGGCGCTGGAATCTCCGCCACGATCGAGGACCCGATACCGAGCACCCCGATCACGAAGCTTCCGGCGTTTCACCGGGAGGTTGAACGCGACACAACCGGCAGTAAGGATTAGCCTTCAGCCCTTCGTACATACGAGGAATGGTCAGGTCGCGCAAGCGAAGCGTCGCGGAACCGCAACAATCGGTGGCCTTTAACGAAAATGACAAAATTTGGCGGTTAACCCCTGGGATTGGTTGCGGTAAGACCATCCCGCGGAGGCATCGATTTGGCAGCTGGCCGGGCGAATTACCTTTCTTTGCTGGGATGCGCGTCGCTGTGCGTCACGCAAATGTTATGTGCGGCCGTCATTCCGGCCCGCGCCCAGAGTGGGCCGGTCGGCCAGGTGCCGCCTGCTGTGGTCGGGCCCGGGTTCCCGATCGCCACCGATGCGCGGGTCGCCGGCGATTCCCGACAGACCCGATTCGTGCTCGATCTCGACCGGACGGTGCCGTTTCGAGCCTTCCTGCTCAGCGAACCCTATCGCGTCGTCGTCGACCTGCCCCAGGTCAGCTTTCATCTGCCCACCGGAGCCGGGACCAGCGGCCGGGGTTTGGTGAAGGCGTTCCGCTATGGGATGGTGATGCCCGGTGGGTCCCGCATCGTGTTCGATCTCACCGGCCCGGCCCGAATCGCCAACTCCACGGTGCTTGATGCCGCCAACGGTCAGCCGCCGCGGCTGGTGCTCGAACTGGAGGAGGTCGACGAGGCGACCTTCGCCCGCGCCATCGGCAGCGACAGTCGTCTTGCCGCCAGGCCTGCCGATTCGAGTTCGGCGACGGCGTCGGTCGCTGTCGCAGGAAACCCTGCGCCGCCGGCAGTCCGGCCGCCGCCGACCACGGTTGCCATCGCCCCCCCTCCGACGGATGGCCCGCCGGACACCCGGCCCGTGATCGTGATCGACCCCGGTCATGGTGGCGTCGACTACGGCACACAGGGCGGGGAGGTGCCGGAGAAGAATCTGGTGCTCGCCTTCGGCCAGGCGCTGCGCGACCGGCTGGAGCGGTCGGGCAAGTTCCGCGTGGTCATGACCCGCGACGACGACACCTTCATCCCGCTCGGAGACCGGGTCCGCATCGCCCAGAAGCAGTCGGCGGCGCTGTTCGTCTCCATCCACGCCGATGCGCTGCCGCGAGGTGAGGGCACTGCGCAGGGCGCGACCATCTACACGCTGTCCGACAAGGCGTCCGACGTCGAGGCGGAACGGCTGGCCGAGGCCGAGAACCGCGCCGACCAGATCGGCGGGGTCAATCTGACGGAGGAGCCGGCTGACGTGGCCGACATCCTGATCGATCTGGCCCGCCGGGAAACGCGGACGTTTTCCAACCGGTTCGCCCGTCTGCTGATGAACGACATGAAGACGGCGGTGCATATGCATAAGCGTCCGCTCAAATCGGCCGGTTTCCGCGTGCTCAAGGCGCCCGACGTGCCATCCGTGCTGGTCGAACTCGGCTATGTCTCCAATAAGGGCGATATGGGAAACTTGGTCTCCGACGCATGGCGGTCGCGCACGGCGGACGCAATGGCGCGGGCGATCGATGCCTTTCTGGCCAAGCGCATCGCCAATGCGGGCCCCGACAGGCCGGGGCCGGTACGCGCAAAGCCCTAGTTTGGCCACAGCAACATCCCTATAAACGTGCTGCGAGGCACCCGGAATCAGTGAAGATTCCTTCTCGGCAGACTTGTGATAGGCTTGACCGCTGATAGGCTTGACCGTGCGTTTCTCTGGCATGGGTCACGCGGCATTGCAGCCGACCGTGTGATTTTTGGCGGTAGCGCCCGCGGGTGCGCCGCGTCCGAGCCGAGAGACGAAACAAGAGTTGGAACGGATATTCGCCGATGCGCTTTCTGGTGCGGTTTTTGGGCTTCCTGTTCGCGGCCGGTACCGTCTTGTTCCTGGTCGGTGTGGCAGCAGCGGCCGGCCTGATCTGGCATTTTTCCAAGGACCTGCCTGATTACTCCCAGCTGCAGGATTATGAGCCGCCGGTGATGACGCGCGTGCACGCGGCCGACGGCTCGCTGGTCGGTGAATATGCCCGGGAGCGTCGGCTGTACCTGCCGATCCAGGCGGTTCCCAAGCTCGTCATCAACGCCTTCCTCGCCGCCGAGGACAAGAACTTCTACGAGCATGGCGGCATCGACTTCACCGGCATGGCGCGCGCTGCCGTGGTCTACGCCCAGAACTTCGGCTCGAATCGCCGCCCGCAGGGTGCCTCGACGATCACGCAGCAGGTCGCCAAGAACTTCCTGCTGACCAACGAGGTGTCGTTCGCCCGCAAGATCAAGGAAGCGCTGCTGGCGATGCGCATCGAGCGCACCTACTCGAAGGACAAGATTCTCGAGCTCTATCTCAACGAGATCTATCTCGGCTCCGGCGCCTACGGCATCGCCGCGGCGTCGCTGGTCTATTTCGACAAGTCGGTCAACGAACTGACGGTGGCCGAGGCCGCCTATCTGGCGGCTCTGCCGAAGATGCCGGGCAGCCTGCATCCGATCCGGAATCGCGACCGCGCCATCGAGCGCCGCAACTATGTCGTCGATCGTCTGCTCGAGAACGGCTGGATCAAGCAGGCCGACGCCGACAAGGCGCGCAAGGACCCGCTGACGATTGCGAGCCGCAACACCGGCGCCCACATCTTTGCAGGTGAATATTTCGCCGAGGAAGTGCGCCGTGACATCTTCGAGCGTTATGGCGAGAAGAAGCTCTACGAGGGCGGCCTGTCCGTCCGGACGACGCTCGATCCGAAGATCCAGGTCATGGCGCGCAAGGCCATGGTCGCCGGACTCGTGAGGTACGACCAGGAGCAGGGCTATCGCGGGCCTGTCTCCAAGCTCGATACTTCGGGCGACTGGGGCGTGAAGCTCGCGGACATCAAATCGCTCTCGGACATCTCACCGTGGCGGATGGCCGTGGTGCTCGAGACCAGCGACCAGTCCGCCCGCATCGGCTTCCAGCCGCCGCGCGAGCTCGGCGGCGCCGTGAGCAAGGAGCGCCAGACTGGCCTGATCACGCTCGACGGCGTGAAATGGGCGCGGGCTGCGACGGCCAATGGCCGTGGCAAGGTGCCGACGTCGGTCGCCCAGGTGCTGCAGCCGGGCGACGTGATCTATGCGGATCCGCTGTACAAGGAAGGCAATCCGGTCGAAGGCCAGTATCGCCTCGAGCAACTGCCCGAAGTGTCCGGCGCGATGGTTGCCATGGATCCGAATACGGGCCGTGTGCTCGCGATGGTCGGCGGCTTCTCCTTCGACCAGAGCCAGTTCAACCGGGCAACGCAGGCCTACCGGCAGCCCGGATCGTCATTTAAGCCGATCGTCTATTCGTCAGCGCTCGACAACGGCTATACGCCGTCGACCCAGGTCGTCGACGCACCGATCGAGATCGACCAGGGGCAGGGTGGCCAGGTCTGGCGCCCAGAAAACTTTACCAACGGCAAGTATCTCGGGCCCACGACCTTGCGCAACGCGCTGCGCCTGTCGCTGAACACGGTGACCGTGCGTCTGGCGCAGGACGTCGGCATGCCGCTGATTTCCGAGTACGCCAAACGGTTCGGAGTCTATGACGAACTGCCGAATTACCTGTCCTACGCACTCGGTGCGGGTGAAACCACGGCCATGCGCATGGTCACGGCCTATTCGATGATGGCCAATGGCGGCCGCCGGGTGAAGCCGACGCTGATCGACCGGATCCAGGATCGCTACGGCCACACCATCTTCAAGCATGATGCCCGCGAGTGCCGCGGCTGCGACGCGCCGGACGGCTGGAAGAATCAGAGCGAGCCGCAACTGGTCGACCGCCGCGAGCAGGTGCTGGATTCGATGACCGCCTATCAGATCACCTCGATGCTCGAGGGTGTGGTGCAGGCGGGTACGGCAACCGTGCTCAGGGAGGTCGGCAAGCCGATCGCCGGCAAGACCGGCACCACCAACGAGGCCAAGGACGCATGGTTCGTCGGCTTCTCGCCGGACCTCGCCGTCGCGATCTACATGGGTTACGACAAGCCGCGGCCGCTCGGTAAGGGTAATGCCGCGACCGGCGGTCATCTGGCCGCGCCGATCGCAAAAGATTTCATGAAGCTCGCGCTGGCCGACAAGCCGGCCACGCCCTTCAAGATCCCGGCCGGCATCAAGCTGGTGCGTGTCGACGCCAAGACCGGCATGCGGGCGAGCCCGGGCGACGGCGGCCGTACCATCATGGAGGCGTTCAAGCCTGGTACGGCGCCGCCGGACAACTACTCGGTCATCGGTGTCGCCGACGCCGATGGACGTGTGATGCCGTCGCAGGGCGGCGGCCAGCCTGATGCGGGCAGCTTCATCATCCGTCCGGGTACCGGTAGCCTCTACTAGACCGGCGAAACTGTGCTGGTGCGGTGCAGAGCGATTGCGCTTTGCGCCGAGCGCCGTTACATCCCCCTGTGAGAGATGATGCTGCGGCGCTTCGAGCCGTGGCCTGAAGAGAGCGACATGCGCGCCGAAATCGAGAAAATCGTAGAAGAGATCAAGCAGTCGGTCGGGCTGCTGAGGAGGCATCTTTGACGTCGAGACATCGACGGCAAGGCTCGCTGAGCTGAACAAGCTCGCCGAAGATCCCAATCTCTGGAACGACCCCCAAAAAGCTCAGCGGCTGATGCAGGAGCGGACCTCGCTGGAGGATTCGCTGACAGGCATTGGCAAGGTCGAGCGTGAGCTCAGCGACAACATCGAGATGATCGAGCTCGGCGAGGCCGAGAACGATCCGGGGGTCGTCACTGAAGCCGAGAATGCGCTCAAGGAGCTGAAGAGGGAGGTCGCGCGGCGCGAGCTCGAGGCGCTGCTGTCCGGCGAGGCCGACAAGTTCGACACCTATCTCGAGGTCCATGCCGGCGCTGGCGGCACCGAGAGCCAGGACTGGGCGCAGATGCTGCTGCGCATGTACACGCGCTGGGCCGAGACCCACGGCTTCAAGGTCGAGTATCTCGAAGAATCGCTGGGTGAAGAAGCCGGCATCAAGTCCGCGACCATCCAGATCTCCGGCCATAACGCCTATGGCTGGCTGAAGACGGAAGCCGGCGTGCATCGCCTGGTCCGAATCTCGCCGTTCGATTCGAATGCGCGGCGGCACACCTCGTTCTCTTCGGTGCAGATCTTCCCGGTCATCGACGACAGCATCAAGATCGACATCAAGGAGTCCGATGTCCGGGTCGACACGATGCGGTCGGGCGGCGCCGGCGGCCAGCACGTCAACAAGACCGAATCGGCGGTGCGGCTGACGCACATCCCGACCGGCGTTGCCGTGGTCTGTCAGGCCGGTCGCTCACAGCACAAGAACCGCGCTCAGGCCTGGGACATGCTGCGCGCGCGGCTCTACGAGATCGAGCTCAAGAAGCGCGAGGAGAAGGCGGCAGCCGATCAGGCAGCCAAGACCGAGATCGGCTGGGGTCACCAGATCCGTTCCTACGTGCTGCAGCCGTATCAGATGGTGAAGGATCTGCGCACCGGCGTGCAGACGTCCGACACCGCCGGCGTGCTCGACGGCGATCTCGACGAGTTCATGGCAGCGACCCTGGCGCAGCGCGCGTTCGGCACGACGCCAGGCGCTGCGATCGAGGACGTCGATTGAGCGTGGCGCGCGTTGCCTTCATCGGGCTCGGGCGCATGGGCCATGGCATGGCCGGTCGTTATCTCGACGCAGGCTATTCCGTCGCAGTCTGGAATCGCAGCCGGGCGAAGGCGGAGGATCTGATCGCGCGCGGCGCGCGCTGGTCGACCTCGCCAGCTGATGCGGCAATCGATGCCGATGCGGTCGTTACGATGGTGGCTGATGACGACGCCTCGCGCGCGGTGTGGCTCGGGCCGGATGGCGCCGCGGCCACCATGCGGGTCGGCACGATCGCGATCGAATGCTCGACCGTGTCGCGCGACCATGCGCTGCGCCTGTCGCGCGAGCTGGATGCGCGCGGCGTGACCTATCTCGACTGCCCGGTGACCGGGCTGCCCGACGCGGCCGCGAGCGGCAAGCTGACCTTGCTGGTCGGCGCCGACGCCGCCGATCTCGACCGCGCGCGGCCGTATCTGGCGCCGATCGGCTCGACCATTCGCCATTTCGGGCCCGTGGGCGCCGGGACAGTCTACAAGCTGATCAACAACCTGCTTGGCGCGATGCAGATCGCAGGTCTCGCCGAAGGCCTTGCGATCGCCGAGCAGGCCGGGCTCGACATGGGGCTCGTGCTGGAGGCGATCCAGGGCGGCGTCGCGGCGAGCCCGCAGGTTCTGCGCCACGCGCCGCGCATGATCGCGCGCAACTTTGCCGATGCCAGCTTCACGGCGGCGCTCCGTCACAAGGATGCAGCCTATGCGCTGCAGCTCGCCGAGGAGCTGCTCGGTGAGCGTCCCGTCATGGCCCAGGCAGCCGTCGATGCCTATGCGCGGGCGAAGGCGGCGATGCCGGATGAGGACGAAGGCCGCATGATCGAGCTGGTCTCGCGGCCAAGAGATACGTGGTAGAGCGCGACGTCTGCGCCGACGGAAAGCGGGTGGACCTTGCTCCGCTTCATCTGCAACGTTCACGCGGACATTGAACAGCGGTTTGCGGTGATGACATCCCCGAACGACAGGATGGACACGCGGGATTGGTCGCTGCTTGGGCTGCTGTCGCTGCTCTGGAGCGGATCTTTCATCTTCAACGGCCTTGCCTTGAAGGAATTGCCGCCGCTGACGCTGGTGCTGCTGCGCATCGTGTTGGCGGCCGCGATCCTGCTGCAGCTGTTGCGACTGCGCGGGCTCGGCTTTCCCAAGGGGTTTGCCGGCTGGCGACCGTTCTTTGCCGTGGCGCTGTTCAACAATGTCGTGCCGTTCTGCCTGATCGTGATCGGCCAGACGTTCATCACCTCCGGCCTTGCCGCCGTCCTCAATGCGACGACGCCGCTGTTCACGATCGTGGTGATGGCAGCCGCGGGAGAGGAAAGGCTGTCGGCCCGGCGGGCAGCGGGTCTGGTCGTAGGCTTCGTCGGCGTCGTGATCCTGCGAGGTGGGTCGGGGCTCGACGGCTCGGGAGGCGGCTACGGCTTTCTGTTCGGTCTCGGCGCGTCGCTCAGCTACGGTATCGCCGCGCTGCTGGTGCGCCGCCATCTCGCCCATTCGCCGCCGCTTGCGACCGCCACCTTCCAGCTCTCGGCTTCCAGCGTGATGATGCTGGCCATCGCCGCTGTCGTCGACCAGCCATGGCGTCTTCCAATTCCCGGACTGCAGACCTGGCTCGCCGTCATCGGGCTTGCGGCGCTGTCGACGGCCTTCGCCTATATCGTGTTCTTCCAAATCCTGCGCCGCTCCGGTGCAACCAACGTGACTCTGGTGACGTTGTTGATCCCGTTGACGACGATCCTGCTCGGGTCGCTGGTGCTCGGCGAAAGCATCTCGTTGCGGGAGATCGGCGGTGCGCTGGTGATCGGGAGTGCGCTGCTGGTGATCGATGGTCGCATCTTCAGCGTCATTCGTCCTTCGCCGCGACCGTCCTGCTGAACTGCTCGCGCACGATCACTTCGTGCCGAACATCCGATCGCCGGCATCGCCCAGACCGGGCACGATGTAGGCGTGGTCGTTCAGCTTCTCGTCGATCGCGGCGGTCCAGATCGGAATGTCCGGATGCTCCTTCTCGAATTGCGCGATGCCCTCAGGTGCCGCCAGCAGGCAGACGAAGCGGATGTCGCGGGCGCCGCGCGCCTTCAGCAGTTCGGCCGCCGCGCAGGCCGAATTGCCGGTCGCCAGCATCGGGTCCATCAGGATCACCGTGCGGTCGGTCAGGTCCTGCGGCGCCTTGAAATAGTACTCGACGGCCTGCAGCGTCTTCGGGTCACGGTACAGGCCGATATGGGCGATGCGCGCGGACGGCATCAGCGCCAGCATGCCGTCGAGGAAGCCGACGCCGGCGCGCAGGATCGGCGCAAGCGTCAGCTTCTTGCCGGCGATCTTCGGCGCCTTCATCGGCGCGATCGGCGTTTCGATGTCGACCAGCTCGAGCGGCAGGTCGCGCGTGACCTCGTAGGCCAGCAGCATGCCGATCTCGTTCAACAGCTCACGGAAGCCCTTGGTCGAGCGGTCACGCTCGCGCATCAAGGAGAGCTTGTGCTGGACCAGCGGGTGATCGACGACGTGAACGTTCGTGTTTGCCATGCTTCAAGTCCAGTGGAATCGGAGAGTCTGTCGGAGATGGATACGCGCCCGGCTCATGGCAGCACCTCGCGGCGATCGGCGAGCATGGCCTCGGCCTCGTTGCGGCGCTCCGACAACAGGCCGGCGCTGGCGTCCTGGATCAGGTTGAGCAGAACCTGCGCATCGCTGAGCCGCGGCACCGTCACATAGTCGGCGCCGGCGTCGTAGAGATCGTTGACGTCCGCGAGCAGGTCGGCGGTGGCGACGATCTTGGCCGTGGCATTGATGCTGCGGACGTGCCGCACCAGCTTTTCGTTATTGGCGCCCTTGAGCAGCGAATCCGGGATGCTCAGGATGATCAGTTCGGCCTGGCCGACCCCCGCATGAATCAGCGTGTCGACGTTGCTGATGTCGCCATAGGTCACCTGGATGCCGCGATCGGACAAGGTTCGGAATACGACCGGGTTGAAATCGACCACGCCGATCTGCTCCAGCAGCGCCGGCTGGCTGCGCTCGATTTCGCTGAGGAGGGCGCTGGCGGTGCGGAAGAATCCGAGCAGCACGATCGGACGCCCGGCGCCGTGTCCGCCCTCGTGGCCGGCCTCGCCATCCTTGCTTGCATCGAGGTCGCGCAGACCGATCCGCTTGAGCAGCGGGATGCTTCGCCGCGCGATCGGATCGGAGCGGACGATGACGAAGGTCGAGAGCACCGCGAGCAGCACGAAGGCAAAGGACGCCGCGCTCGACGTGCCGTTCTTGAGGTGACCGGCGGCGGCTCCGGTCTGGATCACCACCAGCGAGAATTCGCTGATCTGGGCCAGGTTGAGCGCCGGCAGCAGGCTGGCGCGCAGGCCCTGCCGCATCATGTACAGCGGCGTGAACGTGGTGAGCAGCCGGCTCGCCACCGTGAACAGCGCGATCACCAGCGCCAGCCCGACAACGGACATCGTCGGGATCGGGATGGTCATGCCGAGCGCGACGAAGAACAGCGTGATGAAGAAATCGCGCAACGTCGTGACCTTGGCGGTGACGTCGAGCGCATAGGGGAAGGTCGATAGCGAGACGCCCGCGACCAGCGAGCCCATCTCGCGTGACAGGTGCAGCCTTTCTGCGATCTCGCCGATCAGGAAGCACCAGGCCAGCGCGCCGAGCAGGATCAGCTCCGGGGTACGCGCGATGCGATGGAACACCGGCGGCAAGACGTAGCGGCTGAGGAGCAGGGCGATCGCGACCAGCGTGCCGGCGCGGGCGAACGACAGCAGGATCACGCTGACATGGAGGTCGTCGAGGCTCGGCTGCACCGCCAGGAACAGGATCGCGAACACATCCTGCAGCACGAGCACGCCGAGCGTGATGCGGCCGGGCAGGGTGTCGAGCTCGCGCTTCTCGTACAGCACCTTGACGATAATGACGGTCGAGGACAGCGCGCAGGCGACGCAGAGATAGAGCGCGTCGTAGCTTTCGGCGCCCATCCGCATGCCGATCGCGACGAAGAACAGGATGCCGAGCGCGGCGCCGCCGAGCAGCTGGACGCCGCCCGCGATGAGAATCACCGGGCCGGCGCGGATGATCTTCTTGAGGTCGATCTCGAGCCCGATCATGAACAGCATGAAGATCAGGCCGAGCTCCGAGATCACGGAAATCGACTCCTGGGACTTGACCCAGCCGGTGCCGAAGGGGCCAATGGCGAAGCCCGCGACCAGATAAGCGAGAATCGAGGGCTGGCGCCATTTATGCGCTGCCAGTCCAAGCACCCACGCAAACAGGATGCAGAGCGTGATGTCGCCGATCAGTTCATGCATGAAGCAACCCCCGAGGCGGCAACTTATGTCGTGCCGCCGCGCAAGGAAACCCGCAATCTGTCACATCCGGACCGGCGCATTCGCGCTGCTGCTCATCGCAGCTGCTGCGGTCGGCCCGGCGCAGGCCGCGGACGACGCGACCGCCGGTTTCGCGAGCTCGCTGACGCCAGTTCCGGCGGAGCCCGTCACGGTCACGGGCGCCGTCTATGTCCCCGTCTATTCCAGCGTCGCGATGACCCCGGGCCGGGTCCAGGCCGATTTCTCGGTGACGCTGAGCATCCACAACGCCTCCGAGCAGCGGCCGCTGATCGTCCGGCGCATCAACTATTACGATACGGCCGGCACGCTGGTGGAGGCGCATCTGCGCGAGCCCGTCGCCTTGAAGCCGTTCGCGACCGTCGAGGTCTTCGTGCCCATCAAGGACACCCGCGGCGGCACGGGCGCCAATTTCGTCATCGACTGGGCCGCGACCGGTGAGATCGCCGAGCCCGTCGTCGAGGCGCTGATGGTCGGCGGCATCGGCGCCGGCCATTACGCCTTCATCAGTCAGGGCCGCCCGATCCGGCTGACCGGGCGGTGAGCGCGGGGCGGCTCAGGCCGCCCGCACGTTGCCGAGGAATCGGTCGACCTCCTGCCGCAGCCGGTCGCTCTCCTGCGACAGCGACTGCGCCGCCGACAGCACGTTGCCCGAGGCAGAGCCGGTCTGCGAGGCGCCGCGCTGGACGTCGACGATGTTGGCATTGACCTCGGTGGTGCCGCGCGACGCCTCCTGGATGTTGCGCGAGATCTCCTGCGTCGCCGCGCCCTGCTGCTCGACGGCGGCGGCGATGGTCGAGGAGATTTCCGACAGCCGCTCGATCGTCGTGCTGATCTCCCGGATCGCCGACACCGATTCCTGCGTCGCCGCCTGGATGCCCGAGATCTGCTGGGCGATCTCACCGGTGGCCTTCGAGGTCTGCTCGGCGAGCGCCTTGACCTCGGACGCGACCACGGCGAAGCCGCGGCCGGCATCGCCGGCGCGCGCCGCCTCGATGGTAGCGTTCAGCGCCAGCAGGTTGGTCTGGCCGGCGATGGTGTTGATCAGCTCGACCACGTCGCCGATCCTCGCAGCTGCCTTCGAGAGCTCGTTGACGCGGTCGTTGGTGGTGCGTGCCTGATCGACGGCGCCGTTGGCGATGCGCGCCGATTCCTGCACCTGGCGGCTGATCTCGGTCACCGACGAAGTCAGTTCCTCGGTGGCCGAGGCGACCGACTGCACGTTCGTCGCGGCCTGCTCGGACGCGGCGGCCACGGTAGTGGCGAGCTCCTGCGAGCGCGTCGCGTTCGAGGTCAGCGTGCCGGCGGACGTCTCGAGCTGCGACGACGCCGAGGATACCGTCTGCACGATGCCGCCGATCGCGCTTTCGAATTCGCTGGCGAGCTTGTTCATTCCGGCCTTGCGCTTGACCTCGGCCGAGTGCTGCACAGCCTTCACTTCCTCGCTGTTGAAGCGGACGATCGCCTGCACGGTCTGCAGGTTGCGCAGCGCCTCGCCGAGCTCGTCGTCGCGCTCCACCGGGATGCGGTTGTCGAGCTTGCCCTGGCTGATGTTCTGCATCGCGTCGTTGAGCACCTTGAGCGGCCGCAGCACCGCGCGGATGCTCTGCAGGCTGAACGTAGCACCGATTCCGATACCCGCCAGGATCATCACAGAAATGATCGCGAGCACCACCAGATATTGTCTCTCGGCCTCCTCGTAGAGCGCCTTGCCTTCCTTCACCTGGATCTGAACGAGCTTGTCGAGCTCGTGCTTGGCGGCCTCGAACAGATCATGCCCCTTGGTGGCGATATGCTGGCTCGCCTCGTCGAACTTGCCCTGCTCGAGCAGAGCCAATCCTGGCCTGATGCCTTCCTCCAGATAGGCCTTGCGTCTGATCGCGAAGGCATCGGCGACGATCTTCTCCTCCGGCGTCAGGTAGCTCGCCATGTAGTCGGCCCACACCTTGGTGATCCTGGCGCTGTTTCCGTCCACCAGCGCCCTGATGCCGTCGATCGGTTTTCCGGCCTTGCCGTTCGCCGCCGCGGACTGTTGCGACGACATGTTCTGCAAGGTGCGATCGTTGATCTCGAGCAATTGCGCCAGTGGAATCGTGCGATCCTCGTACAGCGACTTCATGGCGACGTTGGTGGAGCGGGTCGACAGCAGGCCGGCCGCGCCGATGATCAGCATGAACACGCCCAGCACCGCGGCCAAGGTCGTCAGGCGCGCCCTGAGCGTACCCGTGAACAGCGACAGGCGGTCGAACACCGAGCGGCGGCGGATGACGCCCGCGCTGATCGCGTAGCCCTGCGCCTTGTTCTGATTCAGCAGCCCGTAGACCTTCTCGGCCTCGGCGCGCTGCTCGGCCGGCAGCTTGGTGCGGATGGAGGTGTAGCCCGTGATCTCGCCATTCTCGCGGATCGCCGACGCGGTCGCCTGCACCCAGTAGAAGTCACCGTTCTTGCGGCGGTTCTTGACGGCGCCGGCCCACGGCTTGCCTTGCTTCAGCGTGTCCCAGAGGTTGGCGAATGCGGCCTCCGGCATGTCGGGATGACGGATGATGTTGTGCGGCTGGCCCATCAGCTCGTCCGGCGTAAAGCCGGCGGCGTCGACGAACTGGTCGTTGAAATAGGTCAGCTTGCCCTTGAGATCGGTGCGCGAGACGATCAGCGTCTCGTCGGTGATCGGGTATTCGTTGGACGTGACGGGTAGATTCTTGCGCACGGATATGAACTCCAGCTGCCCAGTCGTATTCGGTGTCGGAATGCCAACCTTGGAACTAACAAGAGGCCCCAATCCGTTAAAGGTTGCGTAAAAGATGGGCACCGTAGGACTACGCGTTGTGCATTGCAGTGGGGCGGGAGCTGGGCACCACCTCAAACAACCAGCAATTGATACCGCATGCGAAATGCCTCGTGACGCATAAGCGTCCGAGCTTTGGGCAGCGAGCCCTCGAAACGAGGGCGCAGGGAATGCCGGGTGAAGGCCTCACCCATGGCCCGCCTGCGAAAAAAATGCAGGCGGCAGGTACCACAGGCAAAGCCGTAGCCGGCATTCCCTGCGCAATGGCTTTAACAACTTATACGCGATCTCCCCGGGGACCGGGCTTTCTTGCCCCCGTCATCCGCGCCGTGACTCTATCGGCACCGGCACGAACTTAGCGCCAGCATCGGGGCGCCAGGACCACGCGACTTCGTCGTCCGCGAGCGGCCATGCCCGTCGTGCATCGCAGCCCACGTCCACCGCAGCCCGCCCCAACGTCCGTGACGACGCGTACGCCCCTCGCAACGAGGCGGGATGGGGAGATCATACATTATTTCTGGAAAAAAGAAACAGCAAAATGGCGTGGGGGTATTCGGCTAAAGGGATGATGCCGAGCATGGGCCCGTTCAGCCGAATGATGGCGTTTCGGCGAACATGGTGCTAAGAGCGAACCGAGCATCCTGCTGGCGGAGCCGTCGTCTCCGTGTTCGCCGCGAACAGGACGGAGCTGCGCATGAGCACCGGAATCAGTCGAGGTGTGTTTTGGGCAGGCGGTTTCGTGGCCGCGCTCGCGACGGGCGCTGCCGCGATCGTGCTGGCGCCTGGTATCGATCTCGACCTTTCGATCTTCAAGCGTGAGCTGTCGGCCGCAAGCCCGACGGATGCTGCAGCACCGCGAGCGGCGTCTGCCCCAGCGGCTCCGGGCCGCGCGGTGGTGGAGCAGGAGCCGGCAGACCCGGGCGGCGCGAAGCAAGCTGCGGCCGCGCTGGCGACTGCCCGGCAACAGGCTAGCGGTCTGGCAGCGCTGTTGGCGCCGGTCGCGCCAGCCGCTCTCGACAGCGACGAGCCGTCGTTCGACGTGGTCAGCGTGGAGCCCTCGGGGGAGACCGTGGTCGCAGGCCGGGCCGCGCCCGGCGCGACCGTCGAACTGCTGCGCAACGGCGAGCCGCATGCGCAAACGGTTGCCGATCGATCGGGACAATTCTCCATGGTTCCGCCTCCCTTGCCGGCTGGAGCGTTCGACCTGACCCTGCGGTCACGGCAGCTCGACGGCCGCGAGGTGTCATCCAAGCAGAGCGTGGCCGTCGTGGTCGACGCCCGAAAGCAACCGCCTACGGTCGCGTTGATCGCGCCGGACCAGCCGACCCGCGTGCTGTCGAAGCCTGAGGGGGCGACGCCTCAGGCCGTGGCGATAGAGGCCGTGGACTTCGAGCCGAACGGAAATCTGCGCGTCAGTGGACGGGCCCGGCCCGGCGCGACGGTGCGGCTCTATCTCAACGATCGCCTGGTCAGCTCGGCCATTGCCGGTGCTGACGGTCGTCTCGCGGCGACCATCAAGGACGCCGCCTGGGGCAGCAAGGACCGGTTGCGGCTCGACGAGGTGGATGCCAAGTCGGGCACGGTTCAGGCCCGCGCGGAAGTGCCTTTGAACGTACCGGAGACGCTGACCACGGCCTCGCTGCCCGCGGCCGCCGGCCAGGGGAGCGCAGCCGCTCCCGCGAGCGCAAGCGCTCCAGGCGCGCGCACGCAGCTTGCGGCGGCATCGCCGGCTGACCTCAAGGACATGGCGGCATCACCCGCCCGCGGCGGTGGCGCCAGGACGATCACCGTGTCGCGCGGCGACAGTCTTTGGCACATCAGCCGGCGCCTGCTCGGCGAGGGCACGCGCTATGCGGTCATCTACCGTGCCAACCGCGAGCAGATCCGCCGGCCCGATCTGATCTATCCCGGCCAAGTGTTCGTGCTGCCGGCCAAGCGCTAGGCGGGGCTGAACTGACCGCTCGCGCAGATCCATGGTTGAACCATCGCTGTCATCGTCCGCGAAGGCGGACGATCCAGTACGCCGAGACGTCGCGGTTCGCATCTTCTGCCGCGGAATACTGGATGCTCCGCTTTCGCGGAGCATGGCGAGGGTGGAGACGGCCAGACTTCCACCGCCCATCAATTGCCGGCTCTCAGGAAACGGTGTCTAGGCGAGCGGCTCATGAGCCAGCTCCCCCAGCCGTTCGACGCTGCGCTCGATGCGTGCGTCCCAGTCGTGGCTGCAGCTCAGCCGCAGGCAGTTGCGATAATCTGATGTCGCCGTGAACAGGCTGCCGGGCACGAAGCAGATGCGTTCGCGGATGGCGTGGTCATAAAGTGCGTCGGAATTGAAATCCGAGGGCAGCTCCAGCCAGAGCACGAAGCCGCCTCTGGGGTCGGTCATCCGCGTCTCCTTGGGGAAGCTGCGGTCGACAGTGCGGCGCATGCGGTCCATGTTGGCGGCGAACACCTTGCGGATGCGCCGCAGATGGGCGTCGTAGCCGCCGGAGCCGAGGAAATCCGCCATCGCCTTCTGCGGCAAGGCCGCGCCGCTCAGCGACAGCGCGAACTTCGCGGCAAGGATCTGATCGTGGCGGCGGTTGGAGGCGAGCCAGCCGATGCGATAGCCCGGCGCGATGGTCTTCGAGAACGAGCTGCACAGGATGATGTCGGCCTTCGGGGCGATCGCGGCGAATGGGCGCGGCCGGTCGTCGCCGAAGCTGATGTCGCCGTAGATGTCGTCCTCGATCAGCGGCACGCCGTGGCGCGTGAGCACGCGGATGATGGCGGCCTTGCTGGCATCGTCGGTGCGCGTGCCCAGCGGATTGTTGAAGCTCGAGGCGAGCAGGCAGGCGGCGACGCGGCGCGCGCCGAGCGCCTTGTCGAGCGCGGCGACGTCGACGCCACGGGTCGGATCGGTCGGCAGCTCCAGCGCGCGCAGGCCGCGGGCTTCGAGCACCTGGAGCAGGCCGAAATAGGTCGGGGATTCGATCGCGACCGCGTCGCCCGGCCGGGTGGTGACGCTCAAGGCGATGTTCAGCGCCTCGGTGCAGCCGTTGGTGATGAGGACGCCATCGGGCGGCACGGCGTGGCCGAGGCGCAGTGCGCGCGCGGAGATCTGCGCGCGCAGCTCGGCATCGCCATGCGGATCGGCGTAGATGTTGTAGTGGCGGCCATGGACGCGGGCGCAGCGGGCGAGATGACGGTCGAGCCGCTCGGCGGCGAGCAGGCTGGCGCTCGGGAGGGCGCAGCCCAGCGGCGCATAGGTCGGGTCGCCGGCAAAGGCGAGCACGCTGAAGACGGGACTGGAGACGGCCACCGGGTTGGCGCGCTGCGGCGGCTGCGACGCGGTCGGCAGCGCGCGCTGCCGGTGGCTCCGCTGCGTGACGTAGAAGCCGGATTTCGGCCGGGCTTCGAGCACGCCGCGATCTTCCAGCAGGCGATAGGCCTGCACCGCCGTGGTCAGACTGACGCCGTGCTGGGCGGCGAAGGCGCGCACCGAGGGCGCGCGCATGCCCGGACGCAGGACGTTGTCGTCGACCAGCGCCGTGAGGTGGCCGGCGAGGGCTTCGTAGAGCGGCGAAGACGGGGTGCGCTGGTCCATACAGATCATCCAATCGCAAATCTGTACTGGTGGCAATCGGGCGTCTCTGTATCTGTCATCCCCAGCCCCCCGGGCGGTAGCTTGAGCGCATCACTCGGAGCTCAGCCATGCCGCACGTGCCCAGCCGTTTCCCGTACAACGACATCATCAGCTTGACCTCGCAGCCGGTCCGCTACGATCTCGCCGAGAGCATCGGCCCGGATCTTGGGCTTGACGAGCTGCTCGCGGACGGGCTCGGCGACGCGCTGACGGATGTTGTGCTGAGCTATGGTCCGACCGAAGGCCACCTCGAGCTGCGCGAGCTGATCGCCGCGCGACACGGTGTCGGCGCTGACGACGTCATCACCACCGTCGGCGCCATGCAGGCGCTGTTCCTGACGGCCTTCGTTCTCAGCGCGCCCGGCGCGGAGGTCGTGATCGGACGTCCTGCGTTTCCCAACGCGCGCAACGTGCTTGCGTCGGTGGGCCTGCGCGTTCTCGACCTGCCGCTGCATTTCGATGACGGCTATCGTCTCGATGTCGGCCGCCTGCGCTCGTTGCTGACGGCGCGGACGCGGCTGGTCAGCCTGGCCTCGCCGCAGAATCCGTCCGGCGTGGCGCTGTCCGATGCCGAGCTGCGCGAGGTGCTCGCGGCGATGGACGAGATCTGCCCCGATGCGTTCCTGCTGGTCGACGAGACCTATCGCGAGGCCGTGCATGGCGAGGCGGAGCCGCGTCCGAGCGTCGTCGCGCTGGATCGGCGCATCATCAGCTGCGCGTCGTTCTCGAAATGCCATGGCGCGCCGGGCATCCGCACCGGATGGGTGATCACGCGGGACGAGGCGCTGCGCGCACAGCTCGTGCTCGGCAAGTTCAACACCACGATATCGAACTCGGTCGTCGATGAGGCGATCGCGCGATCGATCCTGCGGAATCTCGACGGGATCATGGGCGAGCGGCGCCGTCATCTTGCCGAGGGTCTGGCGCGCACCGCCGGCTTCGTTGCCGCCCATGCCCGCCTGCTCGAATGGATCAGGCCGGATGCGGGCGCGCTGTGCTGCATCAGGCTCAGGCGCGAGATGTTCGAGGACGCGGCGGTGGCGCGCTTTCATCGCGAGCTGGCCGAGCGCGAGACTCGCGTCGGTCCGGGATCGTGGTTCGGCGACGAGGCGCGGGTATTCCGTCTCGGCTTTGGCGTGCTCGCGTTGCCCGAACTCGACGAGGCGCTGCGGCGCGTCTCACAGGCGCTGAAATAGGCGTCCGTTATGGCGGTCGATCAGCCGTCATTGCGAGCGAAGCGAAGCAATCCAGGGCTGCGAGTGCGACTCTGGATTGCTTCGTCGCTTCGCTCCTCGCAATGACGGTGCCCCAAGATGACCTTTCGCCAAGCGGCGGGCCTCTTCTCAGTTGGATCGGTCACTCCCCAGTTTCGGTTATCGAAACCGACCCCCTGACCTCGCGCATTTGCGTTACGATGGCTGCACGCATTGTCTCACGAGGTGTCCATGCACGATCTCACCCGCTGCGTTCAGCATCCTGCCGTGTCGCATGACGGCTTCACGTCGCTGGCCGTTCCCACCTATCGCGCCTCGACCATCGTCTATGACGATCCGCAGGACTTTGCCGGGCGCGCCGCGCGCGGCCTCGACGGCTACACCTATGGCCTGCACGGCACGCCGACGACACGGACGCTGGAAGCGCAGATCACCGCGCTGCATGGCGGCGAGCGCACGGTGCTGGTGCCGTCCGGACAGGCCGCGGTCGCGATCACGATGCTCGCCGTGCTCAAGCCCGGCGACACCGTGCTGATCCCCGATCACGTCTATCCGCCGGTGCGGCATCTGTGCGCCAATTATCTCGCCTCGCGCGGCATCGCGCATCGCGTCTATGATCCGCTGATCGGCGCCGGGATCGCCGATCTCATCGACGCCAGCACCAAGCTGGTCTGGCTGGAGTCGCCGGGCTCGGGCACGATGGAGGTGCAGGACGTGCCGGCGATCGCGCGGGCCGCGCGGGCGCGGGGCGTGCTCACCGGTTGCGACAACACCTGGGCGAGCCCGCTGCTGTTCAAGCCGCTGGCGCATGGCGTCGATTTCGCAGTGGAGGCGCTGACCAAATATGTCGGCGGTCATTCCGACCTGCTGCTCGGCTCGATCACGGTTGGGGATCTCGGCCTGCGCAAAGCGCTGAAGGAGGTGCTCGGCGTGCTCGGCATCGGCGTCTCGCCGGACGAGGCGGCGCTGGCGCTGCGCGGCATCGAGACGATGGGCGTGCGCATGGCGCATTCCGGCCGGGTCTCGCGCGAGTTCGCCGAGCGCCTGCAGGCCGCGCCGGCGGTCGCGCGCGTGCTGCATCCGGCGCTGCCGTCCTGTCCCGGCCACGAGATCTTCGCGCGCGACTTCAAGGCCGCGAGCACGGTGTTCAGCCTGGTGATCAAGCCGGAGTTCACGGTGCGAATTAATCCGGCGCTCGGCCATGTCCGCCTGTTCGCGATCGGCGCCTCCTGGGGCGGCACCCACAGCCTGATCGCGCCGATGGATGTGGTCGCCGACCGCACGGTGCGGCCGTGGAATGCCGCGGAAGGATTGGTGCGGCTCAGCATCGGACTCGAGGAGCCGGGCGAACTGTGGGACGACCTGTCGCGCTTTCTGGATGCGCTGGTGGCGGGCTGATCAGCCAGCGCTCAACCTGATCCCCGCGCGCAAGAATTTCTGCGGGTCGACGGCTTCGCCGTCGATGCGGGTCTCGTAGTGCAGATGCGGGCCGGTCGAGCGGCCGGTCGAGCCGACCTCGCCGATGATGTCGCCGATCTTCACCTGCTGGCCGATCTTGACGTTGATCTCGGAGAGATGGCCGTAGCGGGTGGAGAGGCCGTTGCCGTGATCGACCTCGACCATGCGGCCATAGCCGCCGGCCCAGCCGGCATTGACCACCTTGCCGTTCGCGGTCACGCGAACCGGATCGCCGGTGGCAGCACGGAAGTCGAGACCGGTATGCATCGCGGGGCGGCCGACGAACGGATCCGAGCGCACGCCGAAGCCGGAGGTGAACTCGACCTCGCCGATGACCGGCTTGCGATAGGGTACCAGCGACAGCGCGCGGTTCATCTTCTCGACCTGGGCGCGGGTGATGCTGATGCGGTAGAGCTGACGCTCGAACGGACCGGATTCGGCGCCGAGCTTGACCGGCACGAACGGGCCGCCCATGCCGCCCTTCGGCGCGGCCGCCTCGATCTGACCCATGTCGAGGCCGAGGTCGGTGATGACGCCGCGCATCCGCCGCAGCTTCGATTCCAGCGTCTCCTCGGCCGAGGACAGCATCGCGATCTGCCGCGCCTCGACCTGGTCGAGCGAGCGCGTCAGCCGCGTCAGCACGCTGTCGACGCCGGCGAGCTTGGTCGATGGGTTCGGCTGCGCATTCGCCATCACGGGGCTGCGCGATTCGAGCCGGGCCTCGCGATCCGGCGGCGCGGTGAAGATCACGGTGTCGCTGATCGGCGACGGTTTTGGCGCGGACGACGCCGACTCGGTTGCCGCGGGTCCGCGTGCCGGCAGACGGATCGAGCCGGTCACGTCGGGCATGCTACCCAGCGCGGTGGCGCGACCCTCGAGCGCGGTCTGGCGCTTCAGAATCTGGTCGAGCTTCTGGTCGAACTGTTCCTGGTCGAGCAGCTGGCGGCTGGTGGCGCGGTCGACCTTGGCGCGCAGCTCGGCGATGCGGTCCTCATAGGCGTATTGCATCTCGGCCTGGCGCGCGATCAGCCGCGTCAGCACGTCGTCGCGGAAGGCGAAATAGGTCGCGGTCGCCGCCGACCAGAGGCCGAGCAGGCTGACGGTGCCGACCACGATCCAGAACACCACGGGGCCGATGCGCACCTGCTTGCCGGCATGCACCAGCGTGTAGTCGCTCTGCGATGCGGCCGCGACCTGCGCCGGATGGCTGACGGGTGCACGCCGATGGTGGTGGGCGTGCCCGCGATCATGAGGATGGTGCTGGGGATATTCGGCGTGATGGCCGGAACGATACGACATCGGCACTCCCGCGCCGGCCGGAGATCGTCATTCCAGCGGCGTCATTTACGGGAGCGATTTGACCTCTGCATGGTTAATTTTCCGCCAACGCCGTCAGGCGCATTCTCAGAGCGTGCGCGTCGCCGCCAGCACCGCATCGGCGTGGCCGTCGACCTTGACGTTGCGCCACACTTTGGCGACGCGGCCGTCGGCGCCGATCAGGATGGTGCTTCGGATGATGCCGAGGAACTTGCGGCCATAGAGCGACTTCTCGCCCCAGGCGCCGTAGGCCCCCAGCATCTCGTGCGTCTCGTCCGAGATCAGGGGCACGGCGAGATCGTGCTTGTCGCGGAAATTGTCCTGTGCCTTGACCGAATCGGCGGAGACGCCGAGCACGGCGGCGCCGGCGGCGGCGAAGTCCTTCGACAGGCGGGTGAAGTCGATCGCCTCCTTGGTGCAGCCGGGCGTATTGGCCTTGGGATAGAAGAACAGCACGAGCTTCCGGCCGGCATAGTCGGCCAGCGAGACGGTTCCGCCGCCATCGCGCGGCAGCTTGAAGGCGGGCGCCTTGGCGCCCTCGGCGAGGCCCGTTCCGGCCGCAGCCGGCGTCGCGGGCTTGGCCTTCGCCGCCCCGGTTTTGGTGGGCGCGGCTTTGGTCGTCGCGGTCTTGGCGGAGGTCGTCTTGGCGGCTTTCGTCAATGTCGGTTTGGCCGTCTTCTTGGTGGCCTTCTTGGCCGCGGTGGCAAGCCGGTTCCCGTCAATCGCCCCGTAGGACGCCGGGTTGGAGGATTTCTTTTGTGATTCCTTTGACATACGCCTTCCTTTCGTCGCTTTCGGCGGCTCAAAAATGAAAGTATCTCGGTTCTTGTCCGGTGTCCCGGGATCGATCTGGCATCCGTGCTTCGCGGCGCGCAGGGGATCACGCCTCTTGCGATGAAGGGAAGATCATGGCTACCAGCAGGCGTGAGCACCAGCGCAGTCGAGCACAGTGCAATGACGACTCTCGTACCGTCCGGATCAGACGCTCCACCAAAAATTTCGTCCGGCGGTGGAGCGGCGCCGGTCCGCTGGCGCGAGCAGGTGGGCAAACCTGACGGCGGTGGGGTATGGTGACGGGGATTTCGCGCGTCGTCCGCGCCGCCGGCGTACCGCCGGCAGGCGTGTTGACAGCTCCCGCCGAAGCGTGACGGGATCATTGGGGGATCGGGCCCTGCCGGCAGTGAGCACGCGCGCTGCGTGAACGGGCGGGGCTACACCGGCGACCAACCTGGCCGAGGCCAGATTGGCACGAAATATTTCGGACACGAGGGGCCGGCACCGAGAGGCAATGGCAAGACAGACATCACCCCACCGGCCCCATCTGCAAGCGGACACCCAGGGCCAACAGTGGGATGAGGCCGACTGGGATGTGGCCGACCAGTACGAGGCCGCCGCCGAGCCCGACGAGAGGGCCGGGCAGCGCGGCCGCCGCCTGTTGTCGCGGTCCGATTCGGGCGAGAGCACCGGTCGATTCGGCGGATCGCGCCCGCGTGTGCCGGGCGGCCGCATGGTCAAGCGGGTCGTCGTCACCTTGGCATCGCTGATGCTGCTCGTGGGGCTCGGCTTCGCCGGCCTGTGGCTGCGGCTGGGTGCGGGCCCAATCAGCCTCGATCTGGCGACGCCGTGGCTCGCGGCGGCGATCGAGGACAATATCGGCCACGGCAACACCGTCGAGGTCGGCGGCACCCAGATCGAGCGCGCCGGCCGGATCCGGATCGCGGTCCGGATCCGCGATATCATCGTGCGCGATCAGGATCACGCCATCGTCGCCAGCGCGCCCAAGGCCGAGGTGCGGCTGTCCGGCGCTGCGCTGCTGATGGGCCAGCTGCGCGCCGAGAGCCTCAAGCTGGTCGACGCCGAGCTCGCGATCCGCATCACGCCGGACGGCACCGTCACCGTATCGACGGGTGAGACCAACAAGCCGCTGGCGACGGGCGTCGCCTCCAAGCGCGACGCCGGCCTGCCGCCGACATTCCCGCGGCCGGGACAGGCCGCGCCACCGCCCAATGCGCCGGGACCGCAGGCCGGCTCGCAGCCGTCAGCACCGACCACTTCGACTTTGCCTGCGACTGCCGCGCCGGCCGCTCCCCAGAACGGCCTGCTGGCCGGCCTCGACTGGCTCGACAGCCTCAGCCTGACCGGGCTCGATGGCCAGAACCTGAACGAGATCGGGTTGAAGAACGGCGTGCTGGTCGTCGACGACCAGCAGCGCGGCAACAAATGGACGTTCGAGAACATCAGCCTCAGCCTGCGCCGGCCGTCCGGCGGCGGGGTGGCGCTGAGCCTCGGCGAAGAGGGCGCCAAGCCGTGGCAGCTGCGCATTCTGGTCGGGCCGCAGGCCAACGGCGTGCGCACGGTCGACATCAAGGCTGACAAGGTCTCCACCAGCAACATCCTGCTGGCGATGCGCCTCAAGGATCTCACCTACATGGCGGACCTGCCCATGAGCGGCGAGATCAAGGGCGAGCTCGCGCGCGACGGGCTGCCGACCTATCTGCGCGGCAAGATCAACATCGGCGCGGGCAAGATCATCGACACCGATACGCCCGACTATCCGATGGCGATCGACTCCGCCGAGATCAGCATGGAATGGGATGCCGGGCGCCGCGTGCTGGTCGCGCCGTTGAAGGTGATCTCGGGCGCCAACCGCGTCACGCTCAACGCCAATCTCGAGCCGCCGAACGACACCGCAAACGACTGGCGGCTGGGTCTCAACGGCGGCACCATTCTGCTCGGCGCCATCGAAAACGAGCCGCCGCTGATCTTCAACCGCATCTCGATCAACTTCCGCTTCGACACCGAGGGCAAGCGCGTGCTGCTGACGCAGGCCGAGGTGTCCAACGGCGAGATCGGCGTCGCCGGCACCGGCAGCGTCGAATATGCCGGCGAGCCGCGGCTGAAGCTCGGCTTCGCGGCGACGCCGATGCCCGCGCTGGCGATGAAGCGGATCTGGCCGGCGCTGATCGTGCCGGAGGTGCGGGCCTGGATCATCGAGCGCATCGAACGCGGCTCGGTGCAGCGGATCGATGTCGCGGTCAACTCGCCGACGCGCAACCTGCCGCGCAAGGGGCCGCCGATTCCCGACGATGGTCTCGACGTCAACATCGTCGCCACCAATGTCACCGTGCATCCGGTCGACGGCCTGCCGTCGGTGCGCGATGCCGACGTGAAGGCGCATGTCACCGGCCGCACCGCGACGGTGACGATCGGGCAGGGCGTCGCGGATACGCCGGCCGGACGCAAGCTCAACTTCTCCGACGTCGTGTTCGAAGTGCCGGACATGGCGCCGAAGCCGTCGCCGTCGCGGGTACGCATGCGCGTCGAAGGTCAGGTCGCCGCTGCCGCCGAGATCCTCGCCTCCGACCGGCTCAACGATCTGTCGTCGATGCCGATCGATCCCAACCAGACCAAGGGAACGTTCCAGGCCAGCGTCAATCTCGCGATGCCGGTCAAGGGCGAACTGACCAAGGCCGACACCAGTTACGCGGTCACGGCCGATCTCAACGGCTTTGCCGCCGACAAGCTGGTGATGAACCAGAAGCTCGAGGCCAACACGCTCAAGATCGTGGCCAACACCGCCGGCTATCAGGTGAAGGGCGACGTCAAGATCAACGGCCAGCCGGCCACGCTCGACTATCGCAAGCCGACCGAGGGCGACGCCGACATCAAGATGCAGGCGATCCTCGACGATGCCAGCCGGGCCCGGCTCGGCATGGATCTGGGCACCGCGATCACCGGCAACGTGCCGCTCAAGCTCAATGGCAAGATCGCGGGCTCCAGCGATCGCGACAGCCGCATCGGCGTCGAGGCCGATCTGACCCAGCTCAAGCTCGACAACCTGCTGCCGGGCTGGGTGAAGAATCCGGGCAAATCGGGGAAGGCTACCTTCAACGTTGTCGCCAAGCAGCAATCAACACGCTTCGAGGACATCAGCATCGAAGGCGGCGGCGTCTCCATCAAGGGCTCGCTGGAAGTCGACCAGAACGGCGACCTGATGAACGCCAACTTTCCGACCTATTCGCCGTCGGAAGGCGACAAGACGCAGCTCAAGGCCGAGCGCGGCCAGGACGGCGTGCTGAAGCTGTCGATGCGTGGCGACGTGTTCGACGGCCGCGGCTTCCTGAAGTCGGCGATCTCGGGCACCAACAAGGACGCCGACAAGAACAAGGCGCGCTCGAACCTCGACTTCGACGCCGAGGTCAAGCTCGGCGCCGTCGCCGGCTTCAACGGCGAGGCGCTGCGCAGCGTCGACGTCAAGCTCTCCAGGCGCGGCGGTGCCTTCAAGAGCTTCAATCTCAGCGGAAAGGTCGGCCGCGACACGCCGGTGACGGCCGACCTGCGCATCGGCCGCGAGGCGCCCAGCGCCGATCCGCGGGCACGCCGCCAGGGCCGCGAGGTGATCTATCTGGTGACCAATGATGCCGGCGCGCTGCTGCGGTTCGCCGACACCTATTCCAAGATGGCAGGCGGCGAGCTGGAGCTTGCGATGGAGCCGCCGACGGCCGACACCAGCCCCAAGGAGGGCCTGGCGATCGTTCGCAACTTCACCGTCAGGGGTGAGCAGGCGCTGGACCGCGCTGCCTCAGGCGCCGCACAGGGCGCCTCGCAAGGCATCGCCTTCACCATGCTGCGCGCGGAGTTCACGCGGCAGAACGGGCTGCTCTCGATCCGCGACGGCGTGGTCAAGGGACCGACGCTCGGCCTGACCATCGAAGGCAGCATCGACTACAACGTCAACCAGGTCCGGGCTTCGGGCACGATCGTGCCGTTGTACGGGCTGAACAACATGTTCAACCAGATCCCGATCGTCGGCCTGTTCCTCGGCGGCAGCAATGAGGGGCTGTTCGGCGTGACCTACGAGGTCGTCGGCACGCCGAGCCAGCCGGTGGTGCGCATCAATCCGATCTCGGCGATGCTGCCGGGCGTCACGCGCAAGATCATGGACTTCAACACCGGCAGGCAGCAATACCCGCCGGCGGAGCTGCCGCCGAACAATTGACGCTGCTGGCCGCGTCAGCGTTTGGCGACGCCATTGTGGCGGATCGAAGCGGTCAGGCGGCTCTGACGCCCGCAAGGAAGGTGTCGACCTCGCGGGAGAGCTGCTCGGCCTGCTTGGAGAGGTTGCCGGCGGCGATCAGCACGTGGCCGGCGGCGCTTCCGGTCTCATTGGCCGCCGTCGAGACGCCGCCGATGTTGGCGGTGACCTCGCGGGTGGCCTGCGCCGTCTGGGTGACGTTGCGCGCGATCTCCGCCGTGGCGGTTCCCTGCTCCTCGATCGCCGATCCGATCGTCGCGGCGATCGCCGACACCTCCTCGATGGTCAGGGTGATGCCGTCGAGCGCGCCGACCGCTTCCCTGGTCGCGTTCTGGATCTGGGCGATGCGGTCGCCGATCTCCTGCGTGGCCTGCGCGGTCTGGCTGGCCAGGCTCTTCACCTCCGCCGCGACCACGGCGAAGCCGCGGCCGGCTTCGCCGGCGCGCGCGGCCTCGATCGTGGCGTTGAGCGCCAGCAGGTTGGTCTGGCCCGCGATGCTGGAGATCAACTCGGCAACGTGCTCGATCTGCTTGGCGCCGTCGGCCAGTGCGCGAACGATCCCGTCGGTGTGGCGCGCGCTTTCGACGGCGCGTCCGGTGACCTCGGCGGATTGGGCGACCTGACGGCTGATCTCGGTGATCGACGAGGTCAGCTCCTCCGCGGCGGTGGCGACCGTCTGCACGCGCGAGCTCGCTTCCGTCGCCGCGGAGCTGACGGCGGTGGCGCGCGCATTGGTGCTCTCTGCCGTGCCGGTCATCGATTTTGCCGTCGCCTCGAGCTCTCCGGCGCCGGACGCCATCAGGGCGACGAGCTGGCCGACGGAGGCATCGAAGCGGTCGGCCATCGCAATCAGCGCGTCGCGCTTGTCCGCTTCGCTGCGCTGCTTGGATGCGGCCTGCTCCTGCTCCAGCATGCGCGCGGTGATCGCCGTCTTGCGCAGCACCTCCAGGGTCTCGGCCATGCGGCCGATCTCGTCGCCACGCTCGGTCTCGGCCACCGGCTGCTCGAGCCGCCCGCCGGCGATGTCCTGCATGCGATCCTTCAGCCGATGCAGCCCGCCGACCACGTTGTGCGAGATCAGGAAGGACAGGAGGCCGAGCAGCACGAGCAGCGCCGCGCCGATCCCCGCGAGCCGCATCAGCAGTGCATAGACGTCCGCCTCGATGTCGTCGACATAGAGCCCGTAGCTCATGACGATGTTCCACGGCGCGAAGCTGCGGACGAAGACGACCTTCCTGAGCGGCTCGGTCTGGCCGGGCCGGGGATAGAGATAGGACGTCGTGCTGCCTTCGGGTTTCTGCTGCGCAGCCTTGATCTGCGCATCGGCGATCATGACGCCGTTGGCGTCCTTGGTGCCGAGGATCTTGCCTTCCAGCTTCTCGTTGGCGGCGTTCAGAAGAAGCGCCGAATCGGACGCGTTGTAGGCGATCGGATATCCCTGGCCGTTGTTGAACGTCATCCGACGCGCAAGATAGCGGAACTTGTTCTTGGCCTCGTCCACCGACATCTTTCCTGCCGCGACCTCCGTCTGCAGCGTCTCCGCGAGGCCGTAGACGAGGTCGACCGCCGTATGCATCTGGGTGATGCGGTCCTCCAGCATGCGCGCGCGGCTGAGCCAACCGGAGACGGCCACGATCGCGATCACCGTTGCGATCGCAAGGATCACCATGCTTGCAAGCTTGGTGCGGAACTTCATGCGGCTGAGCAGTGTCACGGCGTCCTCTTCGTTGTTGTTGCCGGAACAACTATCATCAAGCTGCTTACTAATCATGAATGCGGATCTGTCGAGCCGAGTCCACTATGTGGACTGACGCGGCAATCAGGCGCGTCCCAGCACATCGTGCGCGGATGGCCCGACCGCAACTACGTGCGGAGGGAAGGAACCACGAGGAACGGGATCATGCCGATGACGACGCTCACAAGCGCGAGCAGAATGACGGCACCGTAGCCGTGGGTGAGATCGTGGATGACGCCGCCGCTCCACGATCCCAGCGCGGATCCGAGCCCGCTGCCGATCGTGATGGTGCCGTAGATGGTGCCGAGCCGCCTGCCGCGGAAGATCTTCATCGCGGTGGCCGACAGGAGCGGTCCGCGCGAGCCGATCATGCTGCCGAAGCAGACGACGAAGCCGGTGAGCAGGAAGATGTTCGGCGAGAATTGCAACGCCCACAGCATCAGGATTCCTGCGATCGATACGGCGTAGGAGAACAGCACCGACGGCCGTCGGCCGATCAGCCCATCGAGGGCCGAGACGCCGAGCATGCCGAACAGCAGCACCACGCCCGAGAAGCCCCAGGCGGTGGCGGCCTGCAGCGGCGCGAAGCCGGTGTCGATCAGATAGGCGACGACCTGCGGTGCGATGGCATACATGCCAACGGCGGTGAAGAAGAAGGTCGAGAACAACGCCCAGAAGGCGTGATGGCGCAGCGCCCGCGACAAGGTCCAGGCATCGTCGGCGAGTTCGTCGGCGACGGGCCTGGTGATGTGGGGCGCGCCGGCGGCAAACAGCCGCCAGGGCAGCAGCGCCAGCGGCACCAGCAGAATGAAGGCGGCGGCACCGAACGCCTGATATGTGCTGCGCCACCCGATCGCGTCGATCAGCAGTTGCGAGCCCGGCAGCAGGATCAGCACGCCGGCGCCGGTGGCGGAATAGATCACCGCCATCGCGGTCGGCAGCTTCTTGCCGAACCAGCGGCCCAGCAGGATCGAGTTGGGGACGTTGCCGATCAGCGCGATGCCGATGCCGACGCACAGGCCGATGCTGATCTGGAATTGCCACAGCGCCTGCGCGTGCGCGACGGCCGTGAACGCTGAACCAAGCAGCAGGAGGCCGAGCGCATAGACGGCGCGTGGTCCGGAGTGGTCGAACAGCCGCCCGATCAGCGGAGCGGCGAGGCCGCCGGCGAGCGCCGTCAGCGAATAGATCGAGACGACCTCGGAACGATCCCAGCCGAAGCTGTCGGAGATCGGCTTGAGAAAGACGGTGAAGCTTTCTCCCAGCCCGCGGCCGATCACCGACAGCGCAAAGCAGAGACCCAGCACCACGAACGCCATGCGCACTCGTGGTGGAGCTGTCGGGGTTTCCTCGGCTTGCGCAGGCTCTCGCGGCGCGCTGATCGTCATGCCGTCAGGGAGCGCCTTTCGGCCTTCCCTGACAAGCAGGCAAAAACGAATGCGGCTATGCAGGCTTGACCAGCACGTGGCGCTTCTTGCCCAGCGACAGCTTGATCACGCCCTCGCTGGTCAGTGCAGCCGGCGTCAGCGCCATCTTCTCGTCGGTGACCGCAACGTCGTTGACGCGCAGGCCACCGCCCTTGATCTGCCGCCGCGCCTCGCCGTTGGAGCCGACGAGGCCGGCCTTGACGAAGGCGTTGAGCACGCCAAAGCCAGCGTCGAGCTCGGCCTGCGGCACCTCGACCGTCGGCAGGTTCTCGGCGATGGCGCCTTCCTCGAAGGTGCGGCGGGCGGTCTCGGCAGCGGTGCGCGCCGCCTCTTCGCCATGCAGCAAGGTGGTGGCCGCATCGGCCAGTGCCTTCTTGGCCTCGTTGATCTCGGCGCCCTGCAGTGCAGCGAGCTTCTCGATTTCGGACAGCGGCAGCGTGGTGAACAGCTTGAGGAACTTGACGACGTCGGCGTCCTCGGTGTTGCGCCAGTACTGCCAGAAATCATACGGGCTGCACTGGTCGGCATTGAGCCAGATCGCGCCCTGCGCGGTCTTGCCCATCTTGGCGCCGGACGCGGTGGTCAAGAGCGGCGTGGTCAGCGCGAACAGCTGCTCGGTGCCCATGCGGCGGCCGAGCTCGACGCCGTTGACGATGTTGCCCCACTGATCGGAGCCCCCCATCTGCAGCCGGCAGCCGGTGCGCCGCGCCAGCTCGACGAAGTCGTAGGCCTGGCAGACCATGTAGTTGAACTCGATGAAGCTCATCTCCTGCTCGCGCTCGAGCCGCAGCTTGACCGAGTCCATGGTCAGCATGCGGTTGACCGAGAAGTGCCGGCCGATGTCGCGCAGCATCTCGATCCATTTCAGCTGCGTCAGCCATTCGGCATTGTCGAGCATGATGGCGTCGGTGGCGCCATCGCCGTAGCGCAGCACCTTGGCAAACACGCCGCGGATCGACGCCTTGTTGGCCTCGATCTCCTCGACCGTGCGCATCGCGCGGGTCTCGTCCTTGCCGGAGGGATCGCCGACCATCGTCGTACCGCCGCCCATCAGGGTGATCGGCTTGTTCCCGGTCTGCTGCAGCCAGTACAGCATCATCATGGTCAGGAAGTTGCCGATGTGCAGCGAGCGTGCGGTGCAGTCGTAGCCGACATAGGCGGTCGCCTGGCCCTTGGCGGCGAGGGCATCCAGCCCCTCGAAATCCGAGCACTGATGAATGAACCCGCGGCTCTGCAGCACGTTCAGGAAATCAGACTTGAAGCCAGTCATTGTCGGCGACTCTGAGCATTTGTTTACGGTATTGACCGCTTGTCGCGGGGACGTGCGGGAGGCACATGCCACGGATACGGGCGTTGTGGCATTATAAGATGCGCCGGGCTTGTACAAGCATGTGCACGGCCTGGGCGGGACCTCAAATCGGCCGTACTTGGCAAGCAGGGCAGGGTTTTTAGGTTCGACTGCAATGATTCTGACCGCACTTGGCCTCATGAGTGGCACCTCGCTCGACGGGGTGGACGTGGCCCTGATCGAGACCGATGGGCGGCAGATCAAGAGCCTCGGTCCCTCGGGCTACCGGGCCTATAGCGCCGCGGAGCGCAGCCTGCTGCGCGAGGCGCTCGCCGATGCGGTGCAGATCGAGCGGCGCGATGCGCGCCCCGGACGGGTGCGCGACGCCGAGCGCGTCGTGACGGTGGCGCATGCCGAGGCGGTCGCCGCGTTCCTGGCGCAGCACCGGCTCAAGCCCGAGGACATCGATATCATCGGCTTTCATGGCCAGACCGTGCTGCACCGCCCCGAACGCCGCCTGACCGTGCAGATCGGCGACGCGGCCGCGCTCGCCAAGTCCGTCCATATCCCGGTGATGCACGATTTCCGCGCTGCCGACGTCGATTTCGGCGGGCAGGGCGCGCCGTTCGTGCCGGTCTATCACCGCGCCCTGGCGCAATCGCTGTCGCGCGCGGGGCCGATCGCCGTCGTCAATATCGGCGGCGTCTCCAACATCACCTATATCGACGGCGACGACGTGCTGATCGCCTGCGACACCGGTCCCGGTAATGCGCTGCTCGACGACTTCATGCACCGGACCACGGGACAGGCATTCGATCAGGATGGCCGCGTGGCGGAGCAGGGCAACCCGGACGAGGCCTGGATCACCAGCGCGCTGGAAATGCCCTTTTTCGCGCTGCCGCCGCCGAAATCTCTCGACCGCAACGATTTTGCCGCGCTGAAGCTGGGTGATGTGAAGCCGGCGGACGGGGCCGCGACCCTGACGGCGTTCACGGCCGCAGCGATTGCCCGCATCATCCCGCTGCTGCCGAAGCCGCCGGCGAGCTGGATCGTCTGCGGCGGCGGCGCCCGCAACCATACCATGATGCGGATGTTGCGCGAGCGTGTCGCGCCGGCGAGCGTCGAATCGGCCGATGCGCTGGGCTGGTCGGCGGACGCGATCGAGGCCCAGGCGTTCGGCTTCCTGGCGGTACGCGGCATGAAGGGCCTGCCGCTGAGCTATCCCACCACCACAGGCGTGCCGTTTCCGATGACCGGCGGGGTCATTGCGCGCCCTTGATTCATGCAATTGCATGAACCTTGACAGTTCGATGCGTATGCATCTAGTTTGATGCATCTGCATCAAACTGCCGAGGATGTCATGGCGCCTGTCCTGAAGCTGATCAGCCACAAGCTCTGCCCCTATGTGCAACGCGCCGTCATTGCGCTGAACGAAAAGGGCGTCGCATTCGAGCGGATCGACATCGATCTCGCCAACAAGCCCGACTGGTTCCTGAAGATCTCGCCGCTCGGCAAGGTGCCGGTGCTGGTGGTACCCTTGGGCCAGGGCGAGGTGGCGCTGTTCGAGAGCAACGTGATCTGCGAGTACATCGAGGAGACGCAGCCGGCTGTGAGGCTGCATCCCGAGGACGCGCTGGTCCGCGCGCAGCATCGGGCCTGGATGGAGTTCGGCTCAGCGATCCTCGGCGATCTCTGGGGCCTGGAGACGACGCAGGATGCCGCATTGTTCGCCGCCAAGCGCGAGGCGCTGACGGCGAAGTTTGCTCGCGTCGAGGATGCGCTGGGCGAGGGGCCGTATTTTGCCGGCGCGCGTTTCAGCCTGGTCGACGCCGTGTTCGCGCCGATCTTCCGCTACTTCGATGTGTTCGATGCGTACGGTGATCTCGGCATCTTTGCGTCCACGCCGAAGGTTCGGGCGTGGCGCGATCAACTCGCGCAGCGGCCGAGCGTGAGGACGGCGGTCAGCGCCGACTATCCGCAGATGCTGCGCGCGTTCCTCGCGCGGCACGATGCGTATTTGTTGAAGCAGGCGGCGTAGGGAGGTTATTTTCGTACCGAGCACTCACGCCGCTCACAGTGCCATCGCCCGGCTTGACCGGGCGATCCAGTATTCCGAGACGCTGATGATCAGCCGAGAAGCCGCGGCGTACTGGATCATCCGCTTTCTTTCGCGGGTGATGACGCGACCTCACCTCACATTGGCGAGGCGCATGTCGAGATAGGCGGTGATGGTTTCCATCAGCGGCTCGAGCTTGCCGTCGAAGAAGTGGTTGGCGCCGGGGATGACCTGCTGGTCGATCACGATGCCCTTCTGCGTCTTCAGCTTCTCGACCAGCGTGTTGACGTCCTTGGGCGGCACCACCGCGTCGCGCTCGCCATGCACGATCAGCCCGGAGGACGGGCAGGGCGCCAGGAACGAGAAGTCGTAGAGATTGGCGGGCGGGGCGATCGAGATGAAGCCCTCGACCTCCGGGCGGCGCATCAAAAGCTGCATGCCGATCCAGGCGCCGAACGAGAACCCGGCGACCCAGCAGGCGCGAGCCTCGGGGTTGATGGTCTGCGCCCAATCGAGCGCGGAGGCCGCATCGGACAGCTCGCCGGTGCCGTGGTCGAACGAGCCCTGGCTGCGGCCGACGCCGCGGAAATTGAAGCGCAGCACCGAGAAGCCGCGATGCGCGAAGGCATAGTAGCACTGGTACACGATCTGATGGTTCATCGTGCCGTGGAACTGCGGATGCGGATGCAGGATCATCGCGATCGGCGCGTTCTTCTGCTTCGCCGGATGGTAACGGCCTTCGAGGCGGCCGGCCGGACCGTTGAAGATGACTTCAGGCATCAGAGAATCCTTGGCAGAGCGTCGACCGACTTCGTCCGAGCTTCATCTGGCGCCTCGCCGACGAATTCCGCAGGAGAAGTGGTGATCGAGCGCCATCCGTTCGCTTGGACGGAGCAGCGCTGGCGTGACTGGAAGTTGGCCTTCTAGCATGGAGCGCGGGGCAAAAAGCAAGGATTTTCAACGCCCGGCAAGGCGGCTGCGGCAGAGATGCAGACCGGGCCGCCGATACAGCGGCGGGGCGAAGCGGTCGCGGAACGTGATCCGAATGCGCCTGCAATTCGATGAAAATACTGGCGTTTTCGTCTGCAGCCCGGCCGTTCAGCGCAGCGACGCCGTGTGCTCCAGCTGCGCAACGGCGCTGCGATAGCGGCGGCTGCCCTGCACGGATTGTCCGCTGTCGAAGGTCAGGCCGAAATCGCCCGTTGGCAGGACCGAAAGCGCGGCGACCCGGGCCATGTTGACCAGCCGGCCGCGGTGGATGCGGACGAGCGCGAAGCGGGCGAGCTCGACCTCAACGGCCGACAAGGTGCCGCGGATGAGATGCCGCCTGCCGTCGGCCATGGCATATTCAACGTAGTTGCCGGCCGCGGCCACCCACAGGATGTCGGCCGGCGAGATGCGGATGCGGCTCGGGCCGTCGCGCAGCCAGAGCGTGGCAGTGGCAGGAGGCTCGGATCGCCGTGTCGGCTCTCGGACAGCGCTCGCGCGATAGCCGTCGTACAGCCAGAGCGTGGCACCGATGAGGAGCGCCGTCATGACGTCCTTGCGGAACTCGTACACGATGGTGGCCAGCGAGAGCTGGAAGTCGTACGCGCCGCCCGCGGTCCACATCAGCAGCTTGCGCAGCGTCACCATGCCGATCATGTGAAGCGCAGAGAAGGCGACCACGGCGGCAACGGCGAGCGCGATATGACGTGCCATGGCGGCCGGGCCCAGCCGGATGGAACGAACGGTGGCGACCAGCAGCGGCGCCAGCAGGATGAGGACGACAATGCTCGTCATCTCCCACAGCAACTGCTTTTCCAGATCATAGGCCGCGCCCCGCCTAACGGCATCGTGGGCGGCGGAAAGGGCGTTGACGACGCCGATGCCGAGCGAGAGCCCGGCCATGATCGCGTAGAAGGTACGATCATTCGGACGCAGCATCGAGCCGACAAGCTTGTTCATGGCACCGGACCCGCTATCTCAATCTCGCGCCCGACGATATCACGCTGGCCGTCGCGCATCATCATGGCGCGGGCGAGCGATGGTCGTTCGTGTCCCGAGTTGATAAGAACGAGCCATGGCCGACAGGATCTATCTCGACTGGAATGCGACGACCCCGCTGCGACCGCAAGCGCGCGCGGCGATTCTCGCCGCCATGGATCTGGTCGGCAATCCCTCGTCGGTTCACGCCGAAGGCCGCAAGGCGCGGCGGCTGACCGAGGAGGCCCGCGAGGTGATCGCCCGGGGGCTCGGCACCGTCGCGCGCCGCGTGGTGTTCACCTCGGGCGGAACCGAGGCCAATGTGCTCGCCTTGAGCCCAGGCCTGCGCGCGCCGGCCGGCCCGGTCGAGCGGCTGCTGGTGTCTGCGGTCGAGCATGCCTCGGTGCTGGCCGGCGGCCGGTTCGCGCCATCAGCGGTGCAGACGATCCCTGTCGACTCCTCCGGCGTGGTCGATCTCGGCCGCCTGGAAGCCCTGCTGGCCGGCGGGCCGCCGGCGCTGGTGTCCGTCATGGCCGCCAACAACGAGACCGGGGTGCTTCAACCGGTTTCGAAAGTCGCCGAGATGGTGCACCAAGCGGGCGGCGTGCTGCACGTCGATTCGATCCAGGCATTCGGGAAAATACCCCTCGATATCAAGCAGATGGGCGCGGACCTTGTGACCATCTCTGCGCACAAGATCGGCGGACCCAAGGGCGTCGGCGCTCTGGTCCTGGGCGCCGGCGTGGAGGAGCCGATTCCGGTTCTCCGCGGTGGTGGCCAGGAGCGCGGTCGCCGGGCTGGAACCGAAAACGTGGCCGGAATTGCCGGATTTGGCGCCGCGGCCGGCGCTGCCCTGGCTTCGCGCGAGGTAGACCTGACCCGGATCACGGCGCTGCGCGACCGGCTGGAAGCGGGCCTTCGTCAGACCGCTGGCGTAACGGTATTTTCGTCCGAAGCGGCGCGGCTTCCGAACACGACGCTGTTCACCGCACCGGGGCTCAAGGCCGAGACGGCCGTGATCGGCTTCGATCTCGAAGGGATCGCGGTGTCTTCCGGCTCGGCGTGCTCGTCCGGCAAGGTCCAGCCGTCCCATGTGCTGGAAGCGATGGGCGCCAGTTCCGCAGCGGCCCAGGGAGCGGTGCGCCTCAGTCTGGGCTGGTCCACCACGGAGGCGGAGGTCGATCGTTGCGTCCAGGCTTGGCGAAAGCTGTCGTTGACCCTACTTAAAGGAGGCGACGAAACCGTGCTTGAGCGATTCTAAGGGCGTGATTTCGTCGAGGAAACGTCGTAAGACGGTTCCAGAAGATGTCCACCGCGGTCCTTGAAACCGCGAGCGGAGGATGGAATGCCAGCCGTACAAGAGACGGTCGACCGCGTCAGGCGGATCGACGTCGACCAATATCGCTATGGGTTCGAGACTGTCATCGAATCCGAGAAGGCTCCGAAGGGGCTTTCCGAAGACACCGTCCGCTTCATCTCGGGCAAGAAGAACGAGCCCGCCTGGATGCTCGAATGGCGCCTCGAGGCCTATCGCCGCTGGCTGACCATGACCGAGCCGACCTGGGCGCGCGTCGACTATCCCAAGATCGATTTCCAGGATCTCTACTACTACTCGGCGCCGAAGCCGAAGAAGCAGCTCTCCTCGATCGACGAGATCGATCCTGAGATCCTGAAGACCTATGAGAAGCTCGGCATTCCCCTGCGCGAGGTTGCGATCCTCGAAGGCGTCGAGCCGGTGCCCGGCGCTGGCAGCCCCGAGACGCGCAAGATCGCGGTCGATGCCGTGTTCGATTCGGTGTCGGTCGCGACCACGTTCAAGGAGGAACTGAGGAAGGCCGGCGTGATCTTCATGCCGATCTCGGAAGCCATCCGCGAGCATCCCGAGCTGGTGCAGAAATATCTCGGCAGCGTGGTGCCGACCTCGGACAATTTCTATGCGACGCTGAATTCGGCGGTGTTCTCCGACGGTTCGTTCGTCTACGTGCCGCCGGGCGTGCGCTGCCCGATGGAGCTGTCGACCTACTTCCGCATCAACGAGCGCAACACCGGCCAGTTCGAGCGCACGCTGATCATCGCCGACAAGGGCGCCTACGTTTCCTATCTCGAGGGCTGCACCGCGCCGCAGCGCGACGAGAACCAGCTGCACGCGGCCGTGGTCGAGCTGGTCGCGCACGATGACGCCGAGATCAAGTACTCGACGGTGCAGAACTGGTATCCGGGCAATTCGGAAGGCAAGGGCGGCATCTATAATTTTGTCACCAAGCGTGGCGACTGCCGCGGCGACAATTCCAAGATCTCCTGGACCCAGGTCGAGACGGGATCGGCGATCACCTGGAAATATCCGAGCTGCATCCTGCGCGGCGACAATTCCCGTGGTGAATTCTATTCGATCGCGATCTCGAATGGCTATCAGCAGGTCGATAGCGGCACCAAGATGATCCATCTCGGCAAGAACACGACCAGCCGGATCATCTCCAAGGGCATCGCCGCAGGCCGCTCGCAGAACACCTATCGCGGCCTGGTGACGGCGCATCGCAAGGCGTCCAACGCGCGCAACTTCACCGCCTGCGATTCGCTGCTGATCGGCGACAAGTGCGGCGCGCACACCGTGCCCTATATCGAGGCCAAGAATTCCTCGGCCACTTTCGAGCACGAGGCGACGACGTCCAAGATCTCCGAGGACGTGCTGTTCTACTGCGTCCAGCGCGGCCTTTCGCAGGAGGAGGCGGTCGGCCTCGTCGTCAACGGCTTCGTCAAGGACGTGCTGCAGCAGCTGCCGATGGAGTTCGCGGTCGAGGCGCAGAAGCTGATCTCGATCAGCCTCGAAGGATCGGTCGGCTAAGACCACATGGGAGCGGGTCCGCGGCGCGGCCCGCTCTTGCTGACATCAACATCATCCGCCCTCGGACCCGATCGATCGGTTGCTCCAGGGCAAGCGTTGAGCGGAAACAGATTATGGCACTACTCGAAATCAACAATCTGCAGGTCCGCGTCGAGGAGCGCGAGATTCTCCACGGCCTGACGCTTTCGATCGACGCCGGCAAGGTGCACGCCATCATGGGGCCGAACGGCTCCGGCAAGTCGACGCTCTCCCATGTCATCGCCGGCAAGCCGGGCTATGAGGTCACCGGCGGCGAGATCCTGTTCAAGGGCGAGGATCTCCTGGCGATGGCGCCGGACGAGCGCGCCGCCAAGGGCGTGTTCCTGGCGTTCCAGTATCCGGTCGAGATTCCAGGCGTCGCGACCATGACGTTCCTGCGCACCGCGCTCAACGCGCAGCGCAAGGCGCGCGGCGAGGAGGAGTATTCGACGCCGGATTTCCTCAGGAAGGTGCGCGAGATCTCGAAATCGCTCAGCATTCCGCAGGACATGCTCAAGCGCGGCGTCAATGTCGGCTTTTCCGGCGGCGAGAAGAAGCGCAACGAGGTGCTGCAGATGGCGCTGTTCCAGCCGTCGCTCTGCATCCTCGACGAGATGGATTCCGGTCTCGACATCGATGCCCTGCGCATCGCCGCCGACGGCGTCAACGCGCTGCGCTCGCCGGAGCGCTCGATGATCGTGATCACCCACTATCAGCGGCTGCTGAACTACATCGTGCCCGACGTCGTTCACGTGATGTCGAAGGGCCGCGTCGTGAAGAGCGGCGGCAAGGAGCTCGCGCTGGAGCTCGAGGCGTCCGGTTACGCCCAGTTCGAAGACGCGGCCTGATCGCTGCGTGAATGGATCTGTGATGAACGTAGCTTTGGTCAAGAACGACAGCGGTCCGGCGGCGAGCAGCTTGCTCTCTGCCGCTTTGGGCCGTCTGCCCGGCATCGGCAAGGTGGCTGATATCCGGCGCGAAGCCTTCGCGGCTTTCGAGCGCACGGGCCTGCCGCACCGGCGCATCGAGGAATGGAAGTACACCGACCTGCGTGCCCTGGTGCGCGAGGTGCTGCCGCTCGCGGGCGCGCCAGATGCGGCCGCCTTGGCGCGGGCGAAGGCCGCGATCGCGTCAATCGCGATCGAAGGTGCGACCAAGCTCGTGTTGGTCGATGGTGTATTTGCCGCCGATCTGTCGGACCTCGCGGCAATGCCGTCGGGCGTCACGGTGAAGACGTTGGGCGCGGTGCTGGACGAGCAGTCCAACGAATTCCGAGGCGACCTGCTGCTGGCCACGGTGGCCGACCCGATGCTGTCGCTCAACGCGGCGCTCGCGACCGACGGCGTCGTGGTGACGGTGGCCGATGGTGTGCAGCTGTCGTCGCCGCTGCAGCTCATTCACGTCGCGACCGCTCCCAAGGCGGCGCGCTACAGCCGATCGCATGTGCGGATCGGGCAGGGCGCCCGCGCGACTTTGGTGGAGACCAGCATCGCCGCGGACGGCGCGTCCGCCTATCAGGCGAATGATGCGGCCGTGATCTGGGTCGGCGACCAGGCTGCGCTGTCTCATGTCCGGCTGATGCGCGACGCCGCTGATGCGGTGAACATCTCCTCCGAGCTGTTCACGGTCGGTGCCAAGTCGAAGCTCAGCCTGTTCAACATGACCAGTGGCGGCGCGATCAGCCGGCTGCAGGCGTTCTTCACGCTCGCCGGCGAGGGGAGTGAGCTCATCGTCAACGGTGTCAACCTGCTGCGCGACAAGCAGCATGGCGACATGACCCTGGTTGTCGACCACGCGGTGCCCGGCTGCACCAGCCGCGAGAACTTCCGCGCCGTGCTCGACGATCGTGCCCACTCGGTATTCCAGGGCCGGATCATCGTGCGCCCCGACGCGCAGCAGACCGACGGCAAGATGATGACGCGGGCGCTGCTGCTGTCCGACGAGGCCGAGGCCGACAGCAAGCCGGAGCTCGAGATCTTCGCCGACGACGTCTCCTGCGGCCACGGCGCCACTGCCGGCGCGCTCGACGAAAGCCTGCTGTTCTATCTGCGCGCCCGCGGCCTGCCCGAGAAGCAGGCGCAGGCGCTGCTGATCCAGGCCTTCGTCGGTGAGGCGATCGAGGCGATCGAGGATGATGGCCTGCGCGAGCGCGTCATCGCCGCCGCCCAGGACTGGATGGAGGCGCGCGCATGAGCACGCATCCCGCTGTCTCAAACGGCTCCTACGACGTCGCCCGCATCCGCGAAGATTTTCCGGCGCTGGCGCTGCAGGTCTACGGCAAGCCGCTCGTCTATCTCGACAATGCGGCGTCGGCGCAGAAGCCGCGCGCCGTGCTCGACCGCATGACGCAGGCCTACACCAGCGAATACGCCAACGTGCATCGCGGCCTGCATTATCTCGCCAATGCCGCGACCGAAGCTTATGAGGGCGGCCGCGAGCGTGTCACGCGCTTCCTCAACGCGCGGCGCAGTGAAGAGATCATCTTCACCCGCAACGCGACCGAGGCGATCAACCTCGTCGCATCCTCCTGGGGCGGACCGAACATCGGTGAAGGCGACGAGATCGTGCTCTCGATCATGGAGCACCATTCCAACATCGTGCCGTGGCACTTCTTGCGCGAGCGCCAGGGCGCCGTGATCAAGTGGGCTCCGGTCGACGATGACGGCAACTTCCTGATCGACGAGTTCGAGAAGCTGCTGACGGACAGGACCAAGCTGGTCGCGATCACGCAGATGTCGAACATGCTGGGCACGTTGGTTCCGGTGAAGGAGGTCGTGCGATCAGCGCATGCGCGCGGCATCCCTGTGCTGGTCGACGGCAGCCAGGCCGCCGTGCACCTCGCAATCGATGTCCAGGACATCGATTGCGACTTCTATGTCTTCACCGGCCACAAGCTGTACGGGCCGACCGGCATCGGCGTGCTCTACGCCAAGTACGACCACCTCGTTGCCATGCGCCCCTACAATGGCGGCGGTGAGATGATCCGCGAGGTCGCGCGCGACTGGGTCACTTATGGCGATCCGCCGCACAAATTCGAGGCCGGCACCCCGATGATCGTCGAGGCGGTCGGGCTGGGCGCCGCGATCGATTACGTCAATTCGGTCGGCAAGGAGCGCATCGCCGCGCACGAGCACGACCTGCTCACCTATGCCCAGGATCGGCTGCGCGAGATCAATTCGCTGCGGCTGATCGGCACCGCCAAGGGCAAGGGCCCGGTCATCTCGTTCGAGATGAAGGGCGCGCACGCGCACGACATCGCGACCGTGATCGATCGCCAGGGCGTCGCGGTGCGCGCGGGCACGCACTGCGTGATGCCGCTTTTGGAGAGATTCAACGTCACGGCGACCTGCAGGGCCTCGTTTGGCATGTACAATACGAGGGAAGAGGTCGATCAGCTTGCACAGGCATTGATCAAGGCGCGGGAATTGTTTGCATGACCGACACGGCCGACGTCAAAACTCAGACTGTCGAAACCCATTCGGCGCTGCCGCCGGAGGAGACCGAGCGGCTCTCCACCGAGATCATCGCGGCGCTGAAGACGGTGTTCGATCCGGAGATCCCGGCCGACATCTACGAACTCGGCCTGATCTACAAGGTCGACATCAAGGACGATCGCAGCGTCGACGTCCTGATGACGCTGACGACGCCGAACTGCCCGGCGGCCGGCGAGTTGCCGACCATGGTGGAAAACGCGATCGCCAGCGTTCCGGGGGTCGGCGTGGTCAATGTGAGCATCGTCTGGGAGCCGCAATGGACGCCGGACCGGATGAGCGACGAGGCCCGGCTCGTCCTGAACATGTGGTGAGACGAGCGGGCACGAAGTTTGAATAGTAAGGGCGGATCACATACCCCGCCGGGATGACGCCATGACCAGCACGACGAATTCGACAGCGCCTGTTGCCAAGCCCAAGCCGCGGCCCCGTCCGCAGGTGATGCGGCTCACCGATGCGGCGGCCAGGCGCATCCGTGAGCTCACTGATCGCGCCGAGTCCGAGATCATCGGATTGCGTGTCGGTGTCAAGAATGGCGGCTGCGCCGGTCAGTCCTACACGGTCGAATATGCCCATGATATCCGGCCGACCGACGAGGTCGTCGAGGACAAGGGCGTCAAGATCCTGGTCGATCCCAAGGCCGTGCTGTTCCTGCTCGGCACAGAGATGGACTATCAGGCCGACAAGATGCAGGCGCAGTTCGTGTTCAACAATCCGAACCAGATCAGCGCCTGCGGCTGCGGCGAGTCGGTTCAGCTCAAGCCGGCCGAGGTCTGATCGTCCGCTTTCAGCCAGGGCGGCACCGGAGCTGTCGCGTTCCGGACATTGACACGCGCCACCCTCTCGACCGAAAACTCCAGGCGGGCAACTGGGGCGTTGGCGAGAGCTGGTGCGATGGACCGCGAATTCCTGATCGATCTGTTCGCCGGTTTCGGTCCGGTCACGATCCGGCGGATGTTCTCCGGCTTCGGCATCTCCGCCGACGGCATCAACTTCGCGCTTGCGCTGCGCAGCGGCCTTTATCTCCGTGCTGATGAAACCAGCTTTGCCAGGTTCGAGGAGGCCGGATCCAAGCCGTTCTCCTACGAGACCCGCGCGCGGACCATGACGGTGCGCTCGTATTGGCAAGTGCCGGCGCATCTGTTCGACGACTCCGACGAGTTCGCGATATGGGCCAGAGATGCGTTTGCAGCGGCGCAAAGAGCGGCCCTGAGCAAGCAGACCAGGAAGCGGGCGGCATCTCGCCGCGGGCGCGAGCAGGGTCCGGCACGTGGCGGGGTGCAGCCCGGTGCGACCAAGCCAGCGGCGAAAACGGCCAAGCCGGCCAAGACGCGGAAGGTCGCCAAGACGATCCGCAAAGCGCCCGCGGCAGGTCGCAAGACGCGCAGTGCGACAGCAGCGTCGGGCCGACAGAAATCCCGCACGCCATCATCGCGGACGCGTTGATGCTGCTGCCGGGGCAACGCCGGCACCGTCCAGTCAGGCCACCCGACCTCGCGTCGTCGTCGCGTATTCGGGATCGTTCTCGCACACCACCTTGTTGCGCCCGTTGCGTTTGGCGGCATAGAGGCAGGCGTCGGCGCGTTCGATCAGCGTATCGGTATCGTCGCCGGCCCGCAGCAGCGACACGCCGACCGAGATCGTCACACGTCCCAGGATCTCCCCGGTCGACTTCTTCTTCAGCTCCTTCGCCGTCACGGCGCGGCGGATGTGATCGGCGACGGTCAGCGCGTGCTGCAGCGAGGTGTTCGGCAGCACGACGGCGAATTCCTCGCCGCCGTAGCGCGCCGCGATGTCCTGCCCCTTGATGGCGTGCTTCAGGGTCATCCCGACCAGGCGCAGCACCTGGTCTCCGGTGAGATGTCCGTAGGAATCGTTGAAGGACTTGAAATGGTCGATGTCGAACATCAGCAGCGACAGCGGCTGTTGGGTCGCGAGCCCCGATTGCACCGTCGTTTCGATCATCCGGTCGAAATATTTGCGATTGCCGAGGCCGGTGAGCGGATCGGTCAGGCTCTCGGCCCGGATCACCTCCAGGCTATGCTGCAGCCCGCTGATCTCGTCCTTCGACAGCGTCAACCGCTCTTCGAGGATCCGGTTGGTCTCGCGCATCTGCCTGGTCGAATCGGTGAGCGCCTCGATGATGTCCACCAATTGCTCGCGGCTGGTCGCCGACGCGAGCCGCTGATCGGCGCCCGCGAGGCTCGCATCGTAGCTCGCCGTTCTGCCGAGAGCATCGGTGAGCATGTTCACCAGGTCGTCGATCTCGCCGACGACGCGCGCGCCGACCTTGTCGATGCGATCCGACGTCTTGAGCTGCGCGAGGTAGGAGTCGTACAGCTGATCGAGATCGGACTGCGACAGCTTGCCGTTGCGCGACAGCGTCTCGTTGATGATCTCGTTCAGCGGTGCGTTGTAGCCCGTCGCGTAGACGTACCAGACCTCGTAATTGCGCGGATTGGCCGAATGGCGAAGCGTTCTGATCTGGCTGAGCGCGACTTCGGCGAAGCCTATCGTGCGTTCGTGTTCGTCAAGCGCATTGACCACCACAGGTTCTCCCCAATCGCCCGCGTCGCCGTCGTCACAGCAATGAAATAAACAATGCCGGCCAAGCTAAAGGACGTTTGTGAACCAGGGGTAAATACGGCCGTAGTATCCCGGATACACCCAAGCCACGCATACGGGAAAGGCACCTCATATGTTCAATGAGCTACATAGGATGCTTCTGGGAACTTGCTGAAGCGGGCTGGAGCTGTTCGCTCGGGTGTGCGCCTCGCTGATAGCTCCAGCGCTGTCGTCGACTTAAGTCTCATGTCTGACGGAAGCGGCAGCTGATCTTTTTGCGGACGCGACGTTCCGGGCGACCACATTTGGAACAGCCCGGAATCTTGCTTGCTCAGGGAAGCGGTGCCCTCACCGGGCGAAGCAGGAACGCCGGCAGATGTGAGTGATCAGCGGGCTCGTTGTCGAGGTCGCGCCGCGGCCGCCGCGCTTCATTGCGAGGCTGTTCGTTACGAGGCTGTTCCTTGCGAGCGCTCGGCGCGGCAGGCCGAGGAGAATTTGCCTGTGCGGCGCGCGGCGCTGCCGCCCGCGGCTCACGCTCGCGCGGGGCTGCATCACGCTCGCGAGGGGCCGCATCGCGCTCCCGCGCCTTGCCGCGGCTGCCGCGACGCGCGGCGTCACGCGGACGGCGCTCACGCGTGTCCTCGTCGCCCGAGGATTCCTGCACCTCGTAGTCGCCCTCGATCGTCGGAATGCCCTGTCCGATCAGCTTCTCGATGGCGACCATCGACTTCTGGTCGGCCGGGGCCACGATCGAGATTGCGGTGCCGGTCCGTCCGGCACGGCCGGTGCGGCCGATGCGGTGAACGTAGTCGTCGGAATGATGCGGCACGTCGAAATTGAAGACGTGGCTGACTTCCGGAATGTCGAGGCCGCGTGCGGCGACGTCGGAGGCGACAAGCAAGGGCAGTTCGCCCTTGCGGAATTGATCGAGCGCGGCCGTGCGGGCCGACTGGTCCATGTCGCCGTGCAGGGCGCCGACGCTGAAGCCATGCTTCTGCAGCGACTTGTGAACGATGGCGACGTCGCGCTTGCGGTTGCAGAAGATGATTGCGTTCTTCAGATCCTTGGCGTCCCGCAACAGCCTGCGCAGCACCTCGCGCTTCTGATGCGCCTCGCGTCCGGATGGGACCTGCAACTGCGTCACGGTGACGGCGGTGGTGGCCGGCTTGGAAACCTCGACCTTCTGCGGGTTGTGCAGGAAGGCTTCGGTGATGCGCCGGATCTCCGGCGGCATGGTTGCTGTGAAGAACAGCGTCTGGCGGGTGAAGGGGACGAGCTTGCAGATGCGCTCGATGTCCGGGATGAAGCCCATGTCGAGCATGCGATCGGCTTCGTCGATAACCAGGAGCTCGACCCCGGTGAGCAGCAATCCGCCGCGCTCGGTATGGTCGAGGAGGCGGCCCGGCGTGGCGATGAGGACGTCGACCCCGCGGGTCAGCTTGGTGTCCTGGTCGCCGAAGGAGACGCCACCGATGAGGAGCGCGACATTGAGCTTCTGCCCGGCGCCATAGCGATCGAAATTCTCCTTGACCTGGGCGGCCAGCTCGCGGGTCGGCTCCAGGATCAGGGTGCGCGGCATTCGTGCGCGGGCGCGGCCCTTCTCGAGGATCGTGAGCATCGGCAGGACGAACGCGGCGGTCTTGCCGGTGCCGGTCTGGGCGATGCCGAGCACATCGCGGCGCGCCAGGACGTGAGGAATCGCTTGTTCCTGAATGGGCGTGGGGGTGGTGTAACCGGTGGCCGCAACTGCAGCCAACACCTTGTCGGACAAGCCGAGATTGGAAAAAGACATCGAGCCTCTATGTCACGCGCCGATAGGCACGGGGCCTCTATTCGACGCCGCCGTTAGGAATCGAGGGGTAAAAGGCTGTGGTCGCGCTCAACCCCGAAACGGCATGCTCTAAGGAAGCTGGGGGTTTTCTGACTAACGCCGACCCGCGGTCAATCTCTCAGGAATCGGATGCGATCCGGCCGCGCTGCTGCGGAAGATAGGGGCGAATCCTGCAAAGTCAATGGAAGAGGGGAACGAAGTACCGAAAAAGCTTAATGTTTTTGCATTATTTGCGGGCAACCTGTCGTCGAGCTGTCGTATTCGGCTGCTCCGAAGCTCTGGCCGGCCGCTGGCGGAAAGCGCTCTGGTCGAATTGTCGACGGAATTGCGGCGTGTGTTCGGCAGGGAGTTGGAGCGGCCCGCGGGCGCCTCGGAGATGAACCGGTGGCGGCGTGCCGCCGACTATCGATGGCGGCAGCCCACGCAATGAAGGCAGGGACGGACGATGAGATCGATGCGGACGTGGCTGGCGTGCGGGCTGGCGATGGCGGCGGTGGTTCTGGCGCCGGCCGCCGCGCATGCCGAGAAGCGCGTTGCGCTCGTGATCGGCAACAACGACTACCGCTACGTTCCGAAGCTGCAGAAGGCCGTCAACGACGCGCGCACGATGGGCGACACGCTGAAGCAGCTCGGCTTCAATGTCATGGTCGCGGAGAATCTCAGTCGCCAGCAGTTCAGCCAGACGCTGCTGGCGTTCGACAATTCCGTCGAGCCGGGCGACACGGCATTCTTCTTCTATGCCGGCCACGGCTTCGAGATTGCCGGTCAGAACTTCCTGCTGCCGACCGACGTGCCGGCGGCGACCGAAGGGCAGGAGGAGCTGGTGCGCGACGCCTCGATCCTCGCGGACCGCGTCATCGAGCGGCTGCAGAACAAGAAGGCGCGCACCTCGATCCTGGTGTTCGACGCCTGCCGCAACAATCCGTTCGAGCGCTCGGGCACCCGCGCGGTGGCGGGCGGGGGTGGCCTGGCCCCGATGACGCAGTTGCCCGAAGGCGTATTCTCGGTGTTCTCGGCCGGTCCGCGCCAGACCGCGCTCGATCGGCTCTCCAACGATGACGCCAATCCGAACTCGGTGTTCACGCGCACCTTCGCCAAGGAGCTGACGCAGCCCGGCGTCAATCTGGTGCAGGTCGCACAGCGCACCCGCCGTCTGGTCAGCGAACTCGCCGAGACCGTGCGGCACAAGCAGATTCCGGTCTATTTCGACCAGATGGTCGACGATGTGTTTCTCAACGGCATGGCGAAGGGCCCGGCCGCGGCCGACAAGCCGGCCGAGCCGCAGCCGAAGCTCGCGGCGCTGCCTCCCGTCTCTGCGCCACGCATCCCTCCGGCGAGCGAAAGCTTGAACGCGCCGATCGCGATGTTCTCGCGCCACAATGGCGGCTGGACCGTCACGTTCTCGATCGCCGATCCGACGCTCGGTATTTCCTGGCGCATGGGTGAGGCAGGGGACTTTCGCGAGACCGGCTTCATGGACGTGCTCGATCCGCGCACGCGCAAGCGCATGCCCAATCCCTCGATCCAGCTGTCGGCGGATGCGCCCGCGGGCACCATCCAGGTCCGCTATGTCGATGCATCCGGCGAGATGCAGGGACCGTTCCCGATCCGCTTCGAGCCGGAGGCCGCGCTGGTGCGTGACCAGCGCAAGATCCTCGACATGACGGCGACGAGCTGGCTGTCGTTCCGCGAGTTCAACGGTCTCCTAGTCTACTACACGCACCTGATGTCGTATCGCTGCGCGATCCGCGAGGTCCGCATCGGTATCGACACGGCCGTGCCGGACAAGGTCCTGAACATGCCCGGCTGCGATATGCGCGATCCCATTGCGATTCCATCCAACGCCACGCCCTATTTGAAATTGCCGCCGGCGACGAAGTTCGTCTCGGTGGAGTTGACCTATCGTGACGGCAGCGTTTCCGAGATCAAGAGCTTTCGTCGCTGAGGCCTCGGCTACGCCATGATCGAATAGCCGCCGTCGACGGGAATGGCTGTGCCGGTGACGAAGTCCGAGGCCGATGAGCTCAGAAACGTGGCGATGCCGGCGAAATCGTCGATGTCACCCCACCGTGCCGCGGGCGTGCGCGCCAGCACGCGGTCGTGCAGGCCGTCGATCTGGCTGCGCGCCGCGCGCGTCAGGTCGGTGTCGATCCAGCCCGGCAATATCGCGTTGACCTGGATGTTGTCGGGCGCCCAGGCGCAGGCACAGGCGCGCGTGTACTGCACGATTCCGCCTTTGCTGGCCGCATAAGCCGGCGCGAAGCTGGCGCCGAAGATCGACAGCATCGAGCCGATGTTGATGATCTTGCCGCCGCCGTTCGCCTTGAGGGCCGGGTAGGCGGCCTTCGAGCACAGGAAGGCGCTGGTGAGATTGGTGTCGATCACCTCCTGCCACTCCTCCAGCTCGAGCACGTGCGGCGGCTTGCGGATGCTCATGCCGGCATTGTTGATGAGGATGTCGATGCGACCGAGCTCGCCGGTCACGCGCGCGACCATGGCGGTGACGTCGTCCCTGTTGCTGACGTCGGCCGTGACAGCGATGGCGTTGACGCCGCGCGCCGCCAGATCGGCAACTGCCGCCTGCGACTTGGCTTCGTTGCGGCCGACCACGGCGATGTCAGCGCCGGCATCGGCAAGCCCGCGCGCCATCCCCAGGCCAATTCCGCCGTTGCCGCCCGTCACGATCGCAACCTTGCCCCTCAGGTCGAAACGGTCCGCCATGCGGTGTCTCCATTGTTGTGGTCAGAGATCAGCAGGTGCCCTGCCAGATCATCACCAGGCCGAGCGCACCCATGCCGACGCCGTAGCCTGCCCACTGCAGCTGGTTGATCATGAAGCTCGTCCGCGGCCATGCCACGACCCCGGTGCCCTGACCGACCCAGAGCAGGCCGATGGCGAGCAGAAGCAGGCCGCCGATCATCAGGAATTTCCGCATGGCCACTTCCTCCCTCATCGACCGCGTCACAGCATCGGAAACGCTGCTGCCGTCTTTTTTGTGAAGTTTTGTGACGAGGAGGCTAGCGGCCGGCGCGGCAGATGACCAGCGGCTCCAGCCGCCAATATCCGAGCCAAAAACAAAAAGCCCCGGATCAACCGGGGCTTTTCGCAGAATTATTGAAAGATCGAGTGCGTTCGGCTCAGTACTTGACGACCGGGCCGGTCCAGTTGAAGCGGTAGACCAGCGAGGTGCTGATGGTCTGCACCCACGGCTTGAAGCTGACCGAGTCCGTGCTCAGAGCATTGGTGCCATCGAAGCGGACGGCAATGTCCTTGCGGTCGTAATAGGCCGCGCGATATTCGGTCTTCATGAACCAGCCCGGCGCCGAGATGCCGAAGATGTTCAGGTTGTTCTCGACGCCGCCGCCGACGAACCAGCCGTTCCGGTTGAACGAGTCGGTATGCAAGCCCGAGGCAGCACCGGTGAGGGTGGTCAGACCAGTGCCCGACCAATGCGATCCGGAGTAACCGGCATTGACGTATGACAGGACATTCGGAGCAACCAAATAGCCAATGCGAGCGCCCGCGGCCCAGGCATCCTGCATCTTGATGCGGCCAGTGAGGGCCGGCGCAATCTGGTCCTGCACGGTGCCGCGCATGCTGCCGAACTGACCATCGGCGAACACGCCGAAGACCCAGGACGGATTGAACTGCCAGTCGTAGCCGGCGCCGACGGTGCCGAACCAGCCGTCGCCGCCGACGCGCTGATCGATCGTCACCGGCACGCCGTTGAAGTTGGTGTGCGAGTCTGCATCCCAGATGCCGCCGCCGGCACCACCGAAGATGTAGAAGCCGGTCCAGCTCGGCGCCACCGGCATCATCGGAGCCTTCACATAGGGGCGAGCCGCCAGATCAGCAGCCGAAGCGGCACCCGTGATCGCAACCAGCGCAGTGGCAGCAAGCAAAAGCTTTTTCATATTCAATTCCCCAAGATCGTCATGTCGCAGGTGCCGGGTTGCGGCGGCGATTCCCTCGCCAGATGTGCCCGAACTATAGCCGATTGGTGCCCAAAAGCTGTTGCCGGTTGACCACACCGGAGGGGAAAGTGCGGTGCGGGACGCCTTAGCTTTCTGTAAACAACTGAAACAGAAAGAGAAAAGCAGGCCCAGGCGAGCGAATGGAACCTGCAATCGAGGCGTGAAATCGGGTCAAAAGCTAGACGTCGAGCAGCTCGTCGCTGGCGAATTCGGCCTTTTCCGAAATGAAGGCGAAGCGGGCCTCTGCCTTGGTCCCCATCAGCCGCTCGACCGAGTCGGCGGTGCCGTCGCGATCCTCGGCCAGCAGAACCACGCGCAGCAGGGTGCGCTTGGCCGGATCCATGGTGGTTTCCTTGAGCTGTGCCGGCATCATCTCGCCGAGACCTTTGAAGCGGCCGATCTCGACCTTGGCGTTGGCATTGAACTCGCGCTTCAGGAGCTCGTCCCGATGGGCATCGTCGCGCGCGTAGAACGTCTTGCTGCCATGGGTGAGCCGGTAGAGCGGCGGCACGGCGAGGTAGAGATGCCCCTCGTCGATCAGCGGCCGCATCTGCCGGTAGAAGAAGGTGATCAGCAGCGAGGCGATGTGGGCGCCGTCGACGTCGGCGTCGGTCATGATGATGATGCGCTGGTAGCGCAGATCCTCTTCGCGATACGACGTGCCGGTGCCGGCGCCGATCGCCATCACGAGATCGGCGAGCTGGGCGTTGGCGGTCAGCTTGTCCTTGCCCGCCGAGGCGACGTTGAGAATCTTGCCGCGCAGCGGCAGCACGGCCTGCTTCTTGCGGTCGCGCGCCTGCTTGGCGCTGCCGCCGGCCGAATCGCCCTCGACGATGAACAGCTCGGAGCCTTCGGTGCCGGCGTCGGTGCAGTCGGCGAGCTTGCCGGGCAGGCGCAGCTTCTTGGTCGCGGTCTTGCGCGCCGTCTCCTTCTCCTGCCGGCGGCGGATGCGTTCCTCGGCGCGCTCGATGACGAAGTCGAGCAGCCGGTTGGCCTGCACCGGATTGCCGGACAGCCAGTGGTCGAACGGGTCCTTGACGGCCTGCTCGACGATGCGCTGGGCCTCTGCCGTGGCGAGGCGGTCCTTGGTCTGGCCCTGGAATTCCGGCTCGCGGACGAACACCGAGAGCATGATGGCGGCGCCCGCCATGATGTCCTCGGAGGTGATGTTGGCCGATCGCTTGCCCTGGCCGACGCGCTCGGCGTGGTCCTTCAGGCCGCGCAGCAGCGCGCTGCGGATGCCGGATTCGTGCGTGCCGCCGTCCGGCGTCGGAATCGTGTTGCAGTAGGAGGAAAGGAAGCCGTCGGCATCGGCGGTCCAGGCGACCGCCCATTCGCAGCCGCCATGGCCACCGGTGCGGCCCGACTTGCCGGCGAAGATATCCGGATGGACCAGCGTGTCGGCATGGATCGCTGCGGCCAGGTAGTCCTTCAGACCGCCGGGGAAGTGGAACGTCGCCTCGGCCTGGACGTCCTCGATGCCCTTCAGCAGCGACGGATCGCACTTCCAGCGGATCTCGACGCCGCCGAACAGATAGGCTTTCGAGCGCGCCATCTTGAACAGGCGCTGCGGCTTGAACGTCGCCTTGGCGCCGAAGATGGTCGGGTCGGGTTGGAAACGCACCCGTGTGCCGCGCCGGTTGGCGACCTTGCCGACCTCCTCGAGCTTGCCCTTGGGATGTCCGCGTTCGAACACCATGCGGTAGAGCTTCTGGTTGCGGGCGACCTCGACCTCGAGCCGGGTCGACAGCGCGTTCACCACGGAGATGCCGACGCCGTGCAGGCCGCCCGAGGTCTCGTAGACCTTGGAATCGAACTTGCCGCCCGCGTGGAGCGTGCACATGATGATTTCGAGCGCCGACTTCTTCGGAAATTTGGGATGGGGATCGATAGGGATGCCACGGCCGTTGTCGGTGACGGTCAGGAAACCCTCCGCATCGAGCTCGACCTCGATGAAGGTGGCGTGGCCGGCCAGCGCCTCGTCCATCGAGTTGTCGATGACCTCGGCGAACAGGTGGTGCAGCGCCTTTTCGTCGGTGCCGCCGATATACATGCCGGGGCGGCGCCGCACCGGCTCGAGGCCCTCGAGGACCTCGATGTCACGGGCAGTGTAATCGCCCTCGGCACTCGCCGAGCGGGCGGCTGGCTTGGCCGGAGCCTTGCCCTTGGCGGCGAACGCCGCCAACGGGTCCGTGACGCCCTTGGCCTTAGCTTTTGCAGCTGATTTCAACGGCTTACCCATGGAATCTGATGTTGCGTGTGCGCAAGATGGAACGAATCGTTGGGCCTGACTATGCCATGGACCGGCATAAAACAATGACCCGGGAAACAACGACGTTCACCGGCCCGCCACGTCTTGGCCGGTTCCGATCGCCGGATCGACGCTGTTCACGCGGTTCAGCCGGTTGTTGTGACTTGAAGTGGGCGGGTTCGGTGGCGTACCAGTCTGCGCCAGGGAACCGCGAAGGCCTTCAAGCACTTAAGCGCCCCGGAGCAGAAAGGCGTCGAGCAGATGGAAGATTTTGGCCGCGCGGTTGCCGACTTCGTGCGCGACCATCAGGCCTGGGCTGCTCCGATCGTCCTGCTGCTTGCCTTTGGCGAGTCCCTGGCCTTTGTCTCACTCCTGATTCCCGCCTGGGGCGCCCTGGTCGCGATCGGCGCCCTGATCGGCGCCACCGGGATCAGCTTCTGGCCGATATGGCTGGCCGGGGGCATCGGCGCCGCGCTCGGCGACTGGCTCTCCTATTGGTTCGGCTACCGCTACAAGGATCGTGTCGCCCAGATGTGGCCACTGTCGCGCTACCCGGAGATGCTTCCGCGCGGCGAGGCCTTCGTGCGCGATTGGGGCGTGCCGAGCATCTTCATCGGCCGGTTCTTCGGCCCGTTGCGTGCATCGGTGCCGCTGGCGGCGGGCATTTTCGAGATGCCCTACATGGTGTTCCAGATCGCCAACTTCGTGTCGGCGCTGGTGTGGTCGGCGGTGCTGCTGCTGTTCGGCGACATCATCGGGCGCATCATGGAATGGCTGTGGCATGCGGTCTGATGCCAGCCCCAAAAACGGGGGCCGGGCCGACTTGCGAGCTTGACGCAGGAACCCGGCGGCCTTATAGGCCTGCCCCCATGATCAACGCAGCGACCAACATGATCGCCGAAATGCGCCGTCGTACCCCCGCGGTACGGGCGATGATCTGCGTCTAGATCACAGCCCCTGCCGCCGGATCCGAATCCCGCGGCAGACTTTCTCCTTGCAGCGCGATTGATCAGGCGGCTCCTTCGTCCAGCAGGAGTTTCCGATGTACACGCCACCACCCTTCAAGCCCGATCGCGCCGCGAGCCTCGGCTTTGCAGACGCGCGCGGCTTCGGCACGGTGTGCGCGTCGGACGGCACCAAGCCGATCGCGTCCTCCGTGCCGTTTCATCTCGGGGCGCTCAACGACGGCACGCCGCAGGCGTTCTTCCACGTCGCCCGCGGCAATCCGCTGGCGAAGCTCGCCGACGGCGCGACGCCGTGGCTGCTCGCCGTCAACGGCGCCGATGCCTATGTGTCGGCCGACTGGTACGTCTCGCCCGATCAGGTGCCGACCTGGCTTTATCAGGCAGTGCATCTGACCGGCCCGGCACGCATCCTGTCGGAGGCGGAGCTCGCAGAGCAGGTGGATGCGGTCAGTGCCAAGTTCGAGCAAAGGCTGTTGCCGAAAACGCCGTGGACCTCGGACAAGATGAGCGCTGGCCGGCTGGAGGCGATGCGCAAGGCGATCATCGGCATCGTGATGACGATCGACCAGGTCGAAGGCAGTTTCAAGCTCAACCAGCACAAGTCCGAAGCCGACTATGCGGCGGTCGCAACCCGGCTCGGCGAGCGGCCCGACATCGGCTCGCAACAGATATCGTCTCTCATGCGGCAGGCGCGGCCCCAGGCCTTTGCCGGCGAAACCCACCCCTCAAGGAGCGTGTCATGACCGTGATCGATAGCAACTTGCCGAAAGCTCACACCGCCTCCGGGGTTGCGGCGCGCGCCGTGTTCGTCGACGGCGGCTCGGGCACGACCGGCTTGGGAATCGCCGAGCGGCTCCGGCACCAGCCGGACATCGTCGTGAAGACGATCGCCGAGGACAAGCGCAAGGATCCAGCGGCCAAGCGGGCGCTGATGGCGGAGGTCGATCTCGTCATCCTCTGCCTGCCGGATGATGCGGCCAAGGAGACGGTGGCGCTGATCGACGGCATGGGAAATGCCGCGCCGAAGGTGCTGGACGCGTCGACCGCGTATCGGGTCGCGCCGGACTGGGCCTATGGCTTCCCCGAGCTCGCCGCCGACCAGGCCGACAAGATCCGGAATGCGCGCAAGGTCTCCAATCCCGGCTGTTATCCCACCGGCGGCATCGCGCTGCTGCGGCCGCTGGTCGATGCCGGACTGATGCCGCAGGACTATCCGGTCACGGTGAACGCGGTGAGCGGCTATTCCGGCGGCGGCAAGACGATGATCGCGGCCTTTGAGAACGGTACCGCGCCGAACTTCGAGCTGTACGGCCTCAGCCTCGAGCACAAGCATCTGCCCGAACTGCAGCTCTATTCGCGGCTGACCCGGCGGCCGATCTTCATTCCCTCGGTCGGCAACTACCGGCAGGGCATGCTGGTCTCCGTGCCGCTGCAGCTCGACACGCTGCCGGGCAAGCCGTCTGGCTCAGACCTGCAGGCCGTCCTGGCGAAGCACTATGCCGGCAGCAAATACGTTTCGGTGATGCCGCTTGATGGTGCGGCGGCCAAGAGCGGCCGGCTGGAGCCGGAGGCGCTCAACGAGACCAACAAGCTCGAGCTCTACGTCTTCGCCAGCGACAAGCATCACCAGGCGGTGCTGGTGGCGCGGCTCGACAATCTCGGCAAGGGCGCGTCGGGCGCGGCCGTGCAGAACATGCGGCTGATGCTCGGGCTGCCCGATCTCGGCAGCTGAGATCGATCTGGATCATCCGGTCGCGGAAGCGCCCGGCACGATCGGCAACATCATGCGCCGGCCGGCGTTCCGCCGGCCGCGCTGTGCAACGACGCACGCTGAGGAATGGGCAGACCCATGACCCCCACCGATCTGAATGCGCTGGCCGTCACCGTGAGCGATGTGCGAGCCGCCGCGGCGACCATCCACGGCGCCGTACTCGCGACCGCCTGCAACCAGAGCCGGACGCTCGGCGAGATCTGCGGATGCAACATCTGGCTGAAATTCGAGAACCTGCAGTTCACGTCCTCGTTCAAGGAGCGCGGCGCGCTGAACCGGCTGAATGCGCTGTCCGCCGAGCAGCGCGAACGCGGCGTGATCGCGATGTCGGCCGGCAACCACGCGCAGGGCGTCGCCTACAACGCGCGGCGTCTCGGCATTCCCGCGACCATCGTGATGCCGGTGGGCACGCCGATGGTGAAGGTGGAGAACACCAGGCGGCACGGCGCCGAGGTCGTGATTTCCGGCGCCACCTTGGAGGAGGCGGGCGCGTTCGCCAGGGAGCACGGCGCGGCTCACGGCATGACCATGATCCACCCTTACGACGATCCGCTGATCATCGCGGGGCAGGGCACGGTGGCGCTGGAGATGCTCGCGGTGGTCCCCGAGCTCGATACGCTCGTGGTGCCGATCGGCGGCGGCGGGCTGATCTCCGGCATGGCAGTCGCGGCGCGCGCGATCAAGCCGGGCTTGCGCATCGTCGGCGTTCAGGCCGAGCTCTATCCGTCGATGTACAACGCCATCCGCGGCAGTCAGCTGCCGATGCGCGGCGACACGCTCGCCGAGGGCATCGCGGTGAAATCGCCGGGCCGGATCACGACCGAGATCATCCGCCATCTCGTCGACGACATCCTGCTCGTCACCGAACCGCAGATCGAGCGGGCGCTCGCCACCCTGATCTCGATCGAGAAGACGGTCGTCGAAGGCGCCGGCGCGGCCGGTCTCGCTGCCGTGCTTGCGCACCCCGCGCAGTTTGCCGGATGCAATGTCGGGCTTGTGCTGAGCGGCGGCAACATCGACACCCGGCTGATCGCCTCGGTCCTCACCCGCGAACTGGCGCGCGAGGGGCGGCTGACGCAGCTGTCGATCGACATCGTCGATCGTCCCGGACAGCTTGCTGCCGTCTCCACATTGCTGGCGGACGCAGGCGCCAACATCATCGAGGTGTCGCACCAGCGCACGTTCTCCGACCTGCCGGCGAAGGCGACCTTGCTGGAGCTGGTGATCGAGACGCGCGACCAGGGGCATCTCAACGACGTGATGGCAAAACTGGTGGCCGCCGATTTCAAGGCGCGCTGCACCTGAGCGTCAGGCGATCTCCAGCAGATCCTTCGCGGTGCGGCAGACGTCCGCTCCGCATTTTCCAGGCGAAAGGCGCGTGCGGCTGCCCGCCGATTCTTGCTCAGCCCAATTAGCAATCTCTCTGTCTGCTCGTGAAGCTGTTCGCAAATGCGAACACGTTTGAGGTTTGCTCGGTCAGAATTTCAGTTGCGTACCTCAAAAAATGAGGACAGGATTACCGCAACAAAAAAGACGGTTGGGAGGATTTCTGATGAGACTGCTCGCGAAGCTGGGACTCGCCGCTGCCGCATGCCTGCTCTGGGCCAACGCCGCGAGCGCCGATACGACCGTGAAATGGCTGCATATCGAGGTCAATCCGGCCCAGGTGAAGATCTGGGAGGAGGTGGCCCGCGCCTATGAGGCGTCGCATCCGGGCGTCAAGATCGAGATGCAGTTCCTCGAGAACGAGGCCTACAAGGCCAAGCTGCCGACTATCCTGCAATCCAAGGACCGCCCGAACATCATCTACAGCTGGGCCGGCGGCGTTCTGAAGGCGCAGATCGAGGCTGGCGTGCTCGAGGACATCACTGAGCAGGTGAAAGGCTACAGCGACAGCGTGACTCCGGCGGCGCTCGCGGCATTCACCGACAGCGGCCACGTCTACGGCTTGCCGATCTCGCTGTCGCAGGTCGGCTTCGTCTGCAACAAGGAGCTGATGGCCAAGGCGAAGGTCGATCCCACGGCGATCAAGAGCTGGAACGATCTGCTGAGCGCCGTGAAGACGTTGAAGGCGGCCGGCGTGACCCCGATCGTGGTCGGCGGCGCCGACAAATGGCCGCTGCATTTCTACTGGACGCATCTTGCGGTGCGGATCGGCGGTAAGCCGGCATTCGACGCGGCGCTGCGTGGCGAGAATGGCGGCTTTGCCGGCGACACCTTCGTCAAATCAGGCGAGCTGTTCAAGCAGCTCGTCGATTTGCAGCCGTTCCAGAACGGCTTTCTTGGCTTCAAGAATCCGCAGGCGGTCGGTTATTTCGGCGATGGCAAGGCGGCGATGACGCTCGCGATCAGCTCCGTCTACAATCTCCAGCGGGCGCTCGCCGCCGACAAGGTCGGCTTGAGCGAAGACAAGATCTGCTGGTTCGATTTTCCGGTTGTGCAAGGCGGCAAGGGGGCGCCGACGGATACGCTCGGCGGCATCACCGGCTGGCTGGTCACCAAGGGCTCGCCGAAGGAAGCGGTCGATTTCCTGAAGTACTTCATCTCGAAAGATGTGCAGACACGGCTGGCGGCAGGGAATTTCATCATCCCGGTGGTGCAGGGCGCTGAAGCCGGCCTCAACAACTCCTTCATGAAGCGGATCGCGTCCAATCTGGCGAAGTCGAACTATCACCAGAACTTTTATGACCAGAGCCTCGGCCCCTCGGTCGGTCGCGTCGTCAACGACGTCTCCGCGGAGATCGCGGGTGGCAGCATGAGCCCGCAGGACGCCGCCAAGGCGATCGAGGCGGCGCGGAAGCAGGGCAACTGACGTGGCAAGGCCATTCGCGGGCTCGCCGGCGATGGATGTGTCGCCGGCATCGCTCTCGTCTCGCGCGGTGCGTGGCCCGAGCTGGGACGGCCGCTTCACCGTCCTGATCCTGTTCTTGCCGCCGGCGCTGCTGCTGTTCACGCTGTTCGTGGTGCTGCCGATCGGCGAGGCCGCCTGGTACTCGGGCTTCAACTGGAATGGGTTCGGCAGGCCGACCCATTGGATCGGCTTTGACAACTATCGTTTCGTGCTGGAGACACGGGCGTTCTGGCTCGCGCTTCGCAACAATGGTCTGATCGTCGCGGTCTCGCTCTGTGTCCAGCTACCGCTTGCGCTGACGCTGGCCTTGATGCTTGCGGAGCGGTTCCGCGGCGCAGTGGCGCTGCGGATGCTGTTCTTCATGCCCTATATCCTCGCCGAGATCGCGACCGGGCTGATCTTCAGCTTCGTCTATGACGGCGATTACGGCCTGGTCGCCTCGATCTGGCGCAGCTTTGGCGCCGACCCGCCGCATCTCCTGGCCTCGACCGACACGGCGATGCTGGCAGTGCTGATCGTGATCGTCTGGAAGTATTTCGGCTTCCACATGATGCTGTTCATCGCCGCGCTCCAGAGCATCGACAAGAGCCTGATCGAGGCCGCCCGGATCGACGGCGCGACGCGGTCGCAGAGCCTGCGCCACGTCGTCATTCCCTTGCTCCATCCGACGATCCGGCTCTCGGTGTTCTTCGCCATTGTCGGCTCGCTGCAGCTGTTCGACCTGGTCATGCCGCTGACGCGCGGAGGGCCCGCCGACTCCTCGAATACGATGGTGAGCTTTCTCTACAACAACGGCATCTCCCGCATGCGGGTCGGCTACGGCAGCGCCATCGGCGTCATCCTGTTCGTGATCTGCGTGACCTTTGCCTTCACCTACAAACGATGGTTCATGCGCGATGAATAGTGCCGAGGCCACCAGGGCGCCGTTCGATCCTGCCGTGCTGTTCAAGGCAGCGTTCCTCGCCATCGTCGCCATCTTCGTGCTGGTGCCGCTGCTTGCGACGCTGCTCGGTGGCTTCAAGTCGCTCGGGGAGCTGCGCGTCAACCCGTTCGGCCTGCCACAGCATTGGGAGTGGCAGAACTATGCCGACATCCTGTTCTCCGGGCGCTACTGGCAGCTGCTGCGCAATTCGCTGATCATCTCGACGTTGACGGTCGTCCTGACTCTTATCGTCGCCTCGATGGCGGCCTTCACCTTTGCCCATGTCCGATTCTACGGCAGCTCGATGCTGCTGAGCTATTTGACGCTCGGCCTGCTGTTTCCGGCGGCGACCGCGGTGTTGCCGCTGTTCATCAAGGTGCGCGATCTCGGGCTGCTCGACACCTATTTCGGCGTCGCACTGCCGCAGGTCGCCTTCAGCCTCGCCATGAGCGTGCTGCTGCTGCGCCGCTTCTTCAAGGACATCCCCTACGAGCTGCTCGAGGCCGCGCTGGTCGACGGCTGCAGCTATATCAAATTCTTCCGCTACGTGACGTTGCCATTGTCGCGCCCGATCCTGGCGACGGTCGGCACCATCACCTTCGTCAACAGCTGGAACGCCTATCTGCTGCCGCTCGTGATGCTCAACACCGATGCGCTGTATCCATGGCCGCTCGGCATCATGGTCTATCAGGGCGAGTATTCGTCCGAGTGGCACCTGATCCTCGCCTTCATCACCCTGACCATCCTGCCGACGATCATCCTCTTCCTCCTGGCGCAGAAGCACATCGTCGCCGGCCTGACATCGGGCGCGGTCAAGGGATGAACGGGACCTCACGGAGACCACAATGAGAAAAGTCGGCATCGGCATCATCGGCTGCGGCAACATCAGCACCGCCTATCTGAAGGCGGCCGAGCGCTTCCCCGTTCTGGACATCAAGGCGCTCGCCGACATGCGCAGCGACGCAGCCGAGCGACAGGGCGCAGCCTTCGGCCTGCCGGCGATGCGGGTCGATCAATTGCTGAAGCGCGATGACGTCGAGATCGTCATCAATCTCACCGTGCCGCTCGCCCATACCGACGTCAGTCTCGCCGTGCTGAATGCCGGCAAGCACGTGCATTCCGAGAAGCCGCTCGGAATCGACGTCGCGGAAGCCCGCAAGGTGATCGAGCTTGCCGCGCAGAAGAATCTGCGGGTCGGCTGCGCGCCCGACACGTTCCTTGGCGGCGGCCACCAGACCGCGCGCAAGCTGATCGACGACGGCGCGATCGGCACGCCTGTCGCGGGCAGCGCGTTCTTCGGCTGTCCCGGCCATGAGCGCTGGCATCCGGCGCCGGGCTTCTATTACCTGCGCGGCGGCGGGCCGATGCTCGACATGGGCCCGTACTACATCACCGATCTCGTGCAACTGCTCGGCCCGGTCGCGAGCGTCATGGGCTCCACGGCGCGCCCGCGATCAGAGCGCCTTGTCACCAGCCAACCGATGAACGGCACACTGATCCCGGTCGAGGTCGCGACCCACGTCGCGGGCACGCTGGAGTTCGAGAGCGGGGCGGTGGTCTCGGTCACGATGAGCTTCGACGTTCCGAAGCACCGGCACGCGCCCATCGAGATCTATGGCGCCGAGGGTAGCATGCTGGTGCCGGACCCCAACCGCTTCGGTGGAGAGGTCCAGGTCGCCAAGACCGGCGGCGACTGGCAGACGATGCCGTTGACGCATGGTCACGTCGACGGCGAGTTCCGCTCCATCGGCGTGGCCGATATGGCGACCGCGATCCTGAACGACCGGCCGCATCGGGCTAGCGGTGCGCTCGCCTTCCACGTGCTGGAGGTCATGGAGGCGTTCCAGACCTCCGCAAACGAAGGCCGGCGGGTCAGGATCGAGAGCCGCGTGGAGCGGCCGGCGATGTTGCCTGTTGGACGCGACACCGGACAGATCGACTGAGGACAGAGACATGCGCAAGGCAATGATTGTATGGGGCGGCTGGCCAGGACATGACCCCGATCTGTGCGCCTCGATGATCCGCGGCTGGCTGAAGGCGGAAGGCTTCGAGGTGCGGATCGAGACCACAACGGCCGCGTTCGCAGATCCTGCGATCCACGATCTGTCGCTAATCATCCCGATCTACACGATGTCCAAGATCGAGAAGGCGGAAGCGCTCAATCTCTGCGCGGCGGTGCGCAGCGGGGTCGGGCTCGCCGGCCATCATGGCGGCATGTGCGATGCCTTCCGCGATTCGGTCGACTACCAGTTCCTGTGCGGCGGGCAATGGGTCGCCCATCCCGGCAACATCATCGACTACCGGGTCGACTTGACCAGGCCGGACGATCCCATCATGAAGGGCCTGACAAGTTTCGAGCACCGTTCCGAGCAGTATTACATGCATGTCGATCCGGCCAACGAGGTGTTGGCGACCACGACCTTCACCGGAGAGCACGCCCCATGGATCGAGGGGGTAGTGATGCCGGTGGTCTGGAAGAAGCGTTACGGCGCGGGCAGGGTGTTCTATTCCTCGCTCGGCCACCGTGCCTACGAGCTCGACGTGCCGGAGATCCGGACGTTGATGACCCGCGGCATGCTATGGGCGGCGCGCGAGTGACGGCTGACGCGAACCCGTTACCGGTCCGGGCCACGCTGGAGGACGTCGCGCGGACGGCGGGCGTGTCGCTCGCCACCGTCGACCGCGTCATCAACCGGCGCGAGGGCGTGCGTGCCAAGACCGTTGCCCGGGTGGAGGCCGCTGTTGCCAAGCTGGGCTATCGCGCCGACGTCGCAGCGGCACGGCTCGCGCGCGGGCAGAGCTTCCGCTTTGCCTTCGTGCTGCCGACCGGCGGCAACAGCTTCATGACCATCCTGACCGAGCAGGTCCAGCGCACGGCAGAGTGGCTGGCCGGCCAGCGCGGCTTCATCGATATCCTCCACGTCGACGTGTTCGATCCTGACGTGCTGGCCGGTGCGCTGGAGAACCTGTCGCCGGCCTATCAGGGCGTTGCGGTCATCGCGCTGGATCACCCCAGAGTGCGCGCCGCGATCGACGAGCTCACCGCGCGCGGCGTCGCGGTGGTGACCCTGGTCTCGGATGCCCCGAGCTCGCGCCGCCTGCACTATGTCGGCATCGACAACCCTGCCGCGGGACGGACGGCGGCCACGCTGATGGGGCGCTACCTCGGCGGCCGCGAGGGGACGGTTGCCGTGATCGCGGGATCATTGTCGCTGCGCGATCACGCCGAGCGGCAATTCGGCTTTCACCAGATCCTGTCCAGCGAGTACCCGAACCTGCTCGCGCTTCCGGCCATCGAGGGCCGCGATGAGAGCGAGCGCACTCGGGAGCTGACCGCGGCGCTGCTCGCCCGCCATCCGGATCTGCGCGGCATCTACTGCTGCGGCGCCGGCAACCGTGGCATCGCCGACGCGCTCGAGGCATCCGGCCGCGCCCGGGAGGTGGTCTGGATCACCCATGAGCTGACCCAGCACACGCGGCGGTTCCTGGTCCGCGGAACGCTGGACGCCATCATCAACCAGGACCCCGGCCACGAGGCGCGCTCGGCGGCGCGCATTCTGCTCGCGCACTGCTCGGGGGAGCCGATCAGTCCAGATCAGGAGCGCATCCGCATCGATATTTTTCTGCGGGACAATCTGCCCTAGCAGATCGGCCTAGAGCCAGCCGAAGATGGCGAGCGCCAGGATGGCCTGGGCGATGAAGCCGACCACGAACGCCAGCGTCCGGAACACGGGCAGGCCGATCGCGTAGACGATGACGTGGGCGACGCGCGACCAGAAATAGACGGCGCAGGCGAGCACGGTCCATTTGGTCGAATAGTCGATCGCGTTGAGGATCAGCACCAGCGGCGCGAAGATCACGAGGTTCTCGACCGCGTTGTCGTGCGCGAACATCAGCCGGGTCGCCCACGGCGCGTGCGGCTTGTCGTTGCGGGAAGGGTTGGCCATCGCGCCCGTGAGGCCGCGGACCTGGCAGCGGTTCAGGATGTAGGGAACCCACAGCAGGCCGGTCAGAATGACCGTGAGCGTCAGCCAGAACAGTTCGCGCGTCATCGAGATCCCCTCAACTGATTCCCGTCTCGTCCCGGCGGGACGGAGCGGTTATAGTCAATCGCGGCGGATCACGCTATGCGCGGACGCGGACATAGGAGCCCGGCGCATCCTCGAGCGGTGGATAGGCCTCGCTGCCGACGCCGCGCGCGGGAACCTCTTCCGGATCGAGCTGGCTCAGCCATTCGCGCCAGTCCGGCCACCAGGAGCCCTTGTGCTCCTGCGCGCCCTTGATCCAGTCCTTCAGCGAGATGTCGTGGATCTGGTCGTTGGTCCAGTACTGATACTTGCCGGAGGAGGGCGGGTTGACGACGCCGGCGATGTGGCCGGAGCCCGACAGCACGTACTTCACCGGCCCGCCGAAGAATTGCGAGCCGTACAGCACGGAGTCGGCCGGCGCGATGTGGTCCTCGCGGGTGGCGAGGTTGTAGACCGGCACCTTCACCTTGGAGAGATCCAGCAGCGTATTGTCGAGCACCATGGTGCCCGAGGTCAGCCGGTTCTCGAGGTAGCAGTTGCGCAGGTAGTAGGAATGGTTCGCCGCCGACATCCGCGTGGCGTCCGAGTTCCAGTGCAGCAGGTCGAACGCCTGCGGCGGTTGGCCCTTGAGGTAGTTGTTGATGACATAGGACCAGATCAGGTCGTTCGAGCGCAGCATGTTGAAGGCCATCGCCATCTTGCTGCCCTCGAGCACGCCCGACGCCTGCATGTCGCGCTCCAGCGCCGAGATCTGGGTTTCGTCGACGAACACCAGCAGATCGCCGGCATGGGTGAAGTCGACCTGCGCCGCGAGGAAGGTCGCCGAGGTCACGCGCTGGCGGCGTTTGTCGGCGAGCCAGGCCAGCGTGGTCGCGAGCATGGTGCCGCCGACGCAATAGCCGAGCGTGTGCACCTTCATCTCACCGGTCACCTTCTCGATGACGTCCATCGCGGTGAGCGGGCCTTCCTTCATGTAATCATCCCAGGTCTTGGTCCCGAGCTTTTTGTCGGGATTGACCCAGGAGACCACGAACACCGTGAGGCCCTGATCGACGCACCATTTGATGAAGGATTTCTCGGGGCGCAGATCGAGGATGTAGAACTTGTTGATCCAGGGCGGCACGATCAGCAGTGGCGTGCGCAGCACGGTCTCCGTCGACGGCGCATATTGGATCAGCTGCATCATCTCGTTCTGGAAGATCACCTTGCCCGGCGTCGTCGCCATGTTGACGCCGACCTCGAGATTGCCCGGGTCGGACTGGCGGATCTTCAGCGAACCCTTGCCGGCTTCGATGTCCTCTGCGAGCATCTGCATGCCGCGCACCAGATTGTCGCCGCTCGACGTCACCGTCTGCCGCAGCACCTCCGGATTGGTCAGGACGAAATTCGAGGGCGCCAGCGCATTGGTGATCTGGTTGACGTAGAACTCGGCCTTCTTGCGCGTGTGCGGATCGAGGCCTTCGGCATTGTGGACCAGGTCCTGGGCCCACTGCGTCGTCAGCAGATAGGCCTGCATCACGAAATCGAAGAACTGGTTCGACTTCCATTCCGGATCGGCGAAGCGCTTGTCGCGCGGGGAGGGCGAAATGGCCGGGGGTGCGTCTTCGCCGGCGAGACGGCGCGAGGCCGAGCCCCACAAATCGAGATAGCCCTTGGCGATCTTGGTCTGGATGTCGCTGGCGCGCTCCTTGTCCGACAGCCAGTAGTCGGCGACGGCGGTGAAGGATTTGACGACCTCGGTCAATTCGGTCGGTGGCCGGTCCTGAACTTCGCCTGTCTCGCGCGGCTTCAGATAGGCCGAGAGCGCCTTGCCGCTGCTTTCCATGGCTTTCGCGATGTTCATCGCGAACGCTTCCGCATCGAATGTTTTTTCTGGATTGCTGCTGTTCTGAACGTCGGTCATGGCTCAATCACACTATCGCGTCGGGACCGTCTCGTCACCGCGCGAGATCAATAATCCGCGAGTTTGCGACAAATTCGATTTCTGATTGTTGCGTTGCGAAAAAATCTCTCGCTTCCGACATGTTGATCACGTAGCTGGATGAAATTCCTGTTCAAGCCGGTAACGTTTCGAGTGACAATTGGTTGTACTGCGGCAAAATGCGCCGCGCCGCGGTCGGACTGGGGACCGTTGACTGGAAGTTGGGGACCGAGGGACGTGCGCGTGGGGACGCAGGGGCGAGGCTGGAGGTCGGGACGGCGCGCCCTTGTTGCGGGGCTCGTTGTGTTCGGCGCGCTCGCGCTTGCCGGGTGCTCCAGTCCAATCGCGGACATGCCGTCGCTCGACGCGGATGCGGTCGCCCGACCCAAGGAGCCGGGCGGGTATCTGCCCGTCAACGACGTGCCGCGCGACCGCGATGCGCCGATCATTTCGCCGCAGGAGCGCGCCAAGATCGAAAAGGAGCTGCTCGCGGCGCGTGACCGCCAGGCTTCGGCGGGCACCACCACCAGGCCCAAATGATCGGCCAGGTGACCAAGGGCTGGGAGATCGGCCGCTCTGAGCGGCGTAATTGTCTGGCGTGGCGCGGCGGCCATGATAAAACACCGCCATCAACACCTCCGCGTGTCGTTGCCAGCCAAGCCGCGAGCCCGTGCTAAACTCCTGATCCAGCACCGGTTTCAATGCATGGCCCGCGTCGCCGCAGCGCCAGCTCTGCTGGCGAATCCGCCCCCGGTTGCCGGAGCCGAGAGACCCATGGAAGATTTCTATCGCATCCGCCGTCTGCCGCCTTACGTGTTCGAGCAGGTCAACCGGGCCAAGGCGGCCGCGCGGAACGCCGGGGCCGACATCATCGATCTCGGCATGGGCAATCCGGATCTGCCGGCGCCGCCGCACGTGCTGGAGAAGCTCAAGGAGACCCTGGGCAAGCCGCGCACCGACCGCTATTCGGCCTCGCGCGGCATCGTCGGACTGCGCCGGGCGCAGGCCGCCTATTACGATCGCCGTTTCGGGGTGAAGCTCAATCCCGACACCCAGATCGTGGCGACGCTCGGCTCCAAGGAAGGCTTTGCCAACGTGGCGCAGGCGATCACCGCGCCGGGCGACGTCATTCTCTGTCCCAATCCGAGCTATCCGATCCACGCCTTTGGCTTCCTGATGGCGGGCGGCGTGATCCGCTCGGTGCCGTCGGAACCGACGCCGCAGTTCTTCGAGGCGGCCGAGCGTGCGATCATTCACTCGATTCCGAAGCCGCTCGCGCTGATCGTCTGCTATCCGAGCAACCCGACTGCCTATGTCGCGAGCCTCGACTTCTATCGCGACCTCGTCGCATTCGCGAAGAAGCACGAGATCCTGATCCTGTCGGATCTCGCTTATGCCGAGGTGTATTTCGACGACAAGAACCCGCCGCCGTCGGTGCTGCAGGTGCCTGGCGCGATGGATGTCGCGGTCGAGTTCACCTCGATGTCGAAGACCTATTCGATGGCCGGCTGGCGCATGGGCTTTGCCGTCGGCAACGAGCGCATCATCGCAGCGCTCGCCCGCGTGAAATCGTATCTCGACTACGGCGCGTTCACCCCGGTGCAGGTCGCGGCCACGGCTGCCCTGAACGGTCCCGACGACTGCATCCGCGAGATGCGCGACGTCTATCGCAAGCGCCGCGACACGCTGGTCGAGGCGTTCGGCCGGGCCGGCTGGGAGATCCCGTCGCCTGAGGCCTCGATGTTCGCCTGGGCGCCTTTGCCGGAGAAGTTCAAGAGCCTCGGCAGCATGCAGTTCGCGACGCTCATGGTCGAGAAGTCCGGCGTGGCGGTGTCGCCGGGCGTCGGCTTCGGCGAGCATGGCGAGGGCTATGTCCGCATCGCGATGGTCGAGAACGAGCAGCGCATCCGGCAGGCCGCGCGCGGCGTCCGCCGCTTCCTTGAAAGCGGGATCGAAACGTTGCACAACGTCGTTCCCATCGCCAACCGGCGTTGAACCCTCCCGTATTTTCCTTTCGACAGGTTCTTTGATTCCATGGTCGCACCCCTGAGAGTGGGCATCGCGGGCCTCGGCACCGTGGGTGTCGAGGTCGTTCGTCTCATCGAGCGTCAGGGGCGCGTGCTCACCGAGCGGACGGGACGCCCGGTGAAGGTCGTTGCCGTGACGGCGCGGTCGAAGGCCAAGAAGCGCGGCATCGATCTGTCCGGGATCAAATGGGCCAAGGATCCGATCGCACTGGCTGGTGATCCCGAAATCGACTGCCTGGTCGAGCTGATGGGGGGCGCGGGTGATCCCGCGCTGTCGGCGATCGACACCGCGCTCAAGGCCGGCAAGTCGGTGGTGACCGCCAACAAGGCACTGATTGCGAAGCATGGCCTGAAGCTCGCCAAGGCGGCCGAGAAGCATGGTGGCGCGCTGAACTTCGAAGCGGCCGTCGGTGCCGCCATTCCGGTGATCAAGACCCTGCGCGAGGGGCTTGCCGGCACCGGCATCAACCGCGTCTATGGAATCCTGAATGGCACCTGCAACTACATCCTGACGCGGATGGAGCAGGAGGGGCTGTCGTTCGACGAGTGCCTCAAGGATGCCCAGCGCCTGGGCTATGCCGAGGCTGACCCGTCTTTCGACATCCACGGCCATGACACCGCACAGAAGCTTGCGATTCTCGCGAGCCTCGCCTTCGGCACCCAGGTGGCGCAGAACTCCGTCTATGTCGAAGGCATCTCCTCGATCGCGCCGGAGGACCTGCGCGCGGCCGCCGAGCTCGGCTACCGCGTCAAGCTGCTTGGCGTTGCCGTGCGCACCGCCAAGGGCATCGAGCAGCGGGTGCATCCGACGATGGTGCCGAAATCCTCCTCGATCGCCCAGGTCATGGGCGTGACCAACGCGGTCACGATCGACGGCGACGGTATCCCGCCGATCACGCTGGTCGGTCCGGGAGCAGGGGGCGCCGCCACGGCCTCCGCGGTCGTCGCCGACATCGCCGATGTCGCGCGCGGTATCCGCGCGGCGCCGTTCGGACGGCCGGTCGATAAGCTGCAGGCGACCGAGAAGGCCCCGATGGAGCGGCACGAGGGCGGCTACTACATCCGCCTGATGGCGCGCGACCATGCCGGCACGGCAGCGACCATCGCGACCCGGCTCGCCGAGCAGAAGATCTCGATCGAATCGATCGTGCAGCGGCATCCCAACGGCAGCGAGCCGGCGAAGACCGCCGGCAAGTCCGCGCCGGTCCCGGTGATCCTGATCACCTACGCGACCCACGAGGACGCCGTGCATCGCGCGCTCCAGGCGGTGCAGCGCGACAAGGTCATCAGCGGCAAGCCCCAGGTGATCCGGATCGAGAAGAACTAGCGCATGATGCACAGGGAACCGCTTGTCCCTGCTCAAACAAACGCGTGGCGTTTGGTATAGGTTCATGCTCAAACCGGGAGAGTAGACAGGCGGGGAACGGCCATTCGTGCCGACCGCCTGACCCGGCTGCCGCCCAGGGGGGGCGGCGTGCGAGCGGTAGATTTTGATGGCGGATGTCCGCCGTGACGTCTTGAGGAGTTGACCGATGTCGACGCAGATTTCTGTCCCGCAACAATTGCTGCTCGAGCGCATCCTGACGCTGGAGCTGGTGCGCGTGACCGAACGGGCGGCGGTGTCGGCGGCGCGGCTGCGCGGCCACGGCCAGGAGAAGCCGGCCGACCAGGCCGCCGTGGATGCGATGCGCCGCGAGCTCAACAAGCTGCCGATCGAAGGCACGGTCGTGATCGGCGAGGGTGAGCGCGACGAGGCGCCGATGCTCTATATCGGCGAGAAGGTCGGCCTCAATGCCGGCCCCAGGGTCGACATCGCGGTCGACCCGCTCGAGGGCACCACCCTGTGCGCCAAGAACATGCCCGGCGCGATCGCGACCATGGCGATGGCCGATGGCGGCACGCTCCTCCATGCTCCCGACGTCTACATGCAGAAGATCGCGGTCGGCCCGGGCTACGCCAAGGGCGTGGTCGACATCGACGCGACGCCTGCCGACAACGTCCGCCGGCTCGCCAAGGCCAAGGGCGTCGAGCCGGGCGCGATCACGGTGCTGGTGCTGGACCGCCCGCGCCATGCCGATATCATCCAGGGCGTGCGCTCGACCGGCGCCGCCGTGCGCCTGATCACTGACGGCGACGTCGCCGGCGTGATCCACTGCGCCGATCCCGACAACACCGGCGTCGACATGTATCTCGGCACCGGCGGCGCGCCGGAGGGCGTGCTGGCCGCGGTAGCGCTGCGCTGCATCGGCGGCCAGATGCAGTGCCGCCTGATCCTCGACACCGAGGAGAAGCGCGAGCGCGCCCACAAGATGGGCGTCGGTGATCCCAAGATGATCTACGGCATCGAGGACATGGCCCGCGGCGACTGTCTGTTCGCGGCCACCGGCGTCACCACCGGCTCGCTGCTCTCCGGCGTCAAGTTCCGCAAGGACGGCGTCATCGAGACCGAGACCGTCGTGATGCGCTCGGTCACCGGCACGGTGCGCTACATCCGCGCCGAGCACCGCCAGCTGGCGAAATTCCACCTCGACTGATCCAGCACAGTCGTACCGGGGCACGCGGAGCGTGAACTCGGAATCTCGAGACCGTGGCGCGAGATTCCGGGTCTGCGCGCTGTGCGCGCATCCCGGAATGACGAAATTGGAGAGCGGCTCAGCATGTCCGATCTGTCCATGGTCAAGGCGCTGGTGTTCGACGTGTTCGGCACTGTCGTCGACTGGCGCACCAGCCTGATCAACGACTTTACCGCGTGGTCGAAGACCCGCGGCATCCAGGGTGACTGGACCGCACTGGTCGATGGCTGGCGCGGGCTCTATGTCGGGTCGATGGACGAGGTCCGGAGGCATCCGGAGCGCGGCTACGTCATCCTCGACGTGCTGCACCGGCGCTCGCTGGAGACGCTGGTCGCGCAGCTCGGCATCACCGGCCTCACCGAAGCCGATCTCGATCATCTCACCCGCGGCTGGCACCGGCTGCATCCGTGGCCCGACAGTGTCGCCGGGCTGACCCGGTTGAAGTCCAAATACATCATCGCGCCGCTCTCCAACGGCAATGTCGCGCTGCTCATCAACATGGCGAAGTTTGCGGGTCTGCCCTGGGACCTCGTGCTCTCCGCAGAGCTGTTCGCGCACTACAAGCCCGATCCCGAGACCTATCTCGGTGCCGCACGTCTCCTTGGCCTTTCGCCCGGCGAGGTGATGATGGTCGCCGCGCACAACAATGATCTCGAGGCGGCGCAACGCTACGGCCTCAAGACCGCCTTTGTCGCCCGCCCCACCGAATACGGCCCGCTGCAGAGCCGCGATTTCGAGGCCACCGGCGCCTGGGATATCGTCGCCGATGATTTCGGCGGCATCGCCGACCGGCTGGGCTGCTGATCCTCCTGCCTCACGCACCCGACACGATCACGCCGTACCAGCCGAGACCCTTGTAGGTCTCGTAGCCGGGCGTCGCGTGGAACGCGACCATGCGCCCGGAGATGTCCTGATAGAAGCCGCTGCGTTTGCCATCGAGCTTCAGCGACACCCGCTCGCTGAGAATGCCCTGGCCGTCCGAGGACGCGATGACGCGCAGATTCGAATCCACCAGCAGCACGCGCGCCTTGTCGCTTTCGCTGACGCGGACGCCCTGCACGATCGCGCGCGCCTGAGCCTCCCAGTCGAAATGAATGGCGAGCACGCCGAGCGGCTTGCCATGGGCCTTGCCGTCCTCGCGGACCGAGGCGCAATAGGTCGCGACCTGGGCGTTGCCGAGCAGCGGCTGGCACTCGACGTCGCCGGCGACGTAGTCGTCGCCCGAGCGCAGTCCGCGCGCCTCGCGAAACCATTTGGTGTCGGCGACGCTCTGGCCGACGACGTTGAAGCGGTCGGCGCGGCCGTTGGCGATCACCTTGCCGCTCGGATCGCACAGCCACAGATCGAGATAGACGGTGTAGGCCGACAGAATCACCGCGAGCCGATCGGAGACATGGGCGACGCGTGCGGCGTCTGGGTCCGCCGCGCAATCGACCACGGCCGAATCGGTCGCCCACCAGCGCACGTCGCAGGTCCGCTCGTAGAGATTGCGGTCGATCAGCTCGATCGCATTCAGCGCCAGATCGACCATGCGCTCGCCGCGCGCCCGCTCGGTCATGCGTTCGATCGAGCTCTTCAGATTGCCGGTGCGGGTCGTGAGCTGGCCTTCCAGCTCGCGCGCGATGGTCTCGACGAGCTGTCCGACGGCGCGGACCTCCTGGGCCACCACGGCGAAGCCCGCGCCCTGGGCGCCGACCCGCGAGCTCTCGATCAGCGCGTTCAGCGCCAGCATCTTCATCTGGTTGGTGATCTGCTGGATCGACTTGGTCTTCTCGCAGGCGATCTGATTGACCTCGCCGGTGAGCCGGGCGATCAGCGCCGAGACGTCGGTCTCGTCATCCTTGGGAGTCGTTTGTGCCGGAGCGGCGGAGGGCTGCGTCTTCAACTCGGGCGCGGTCAGCATCGGCAATGAACTCCATGTTGCCGCGCCTCCTGGTCGGCACGAAGAGGGCGGACAAATCGGATGTAATAATTGATTGAAATGTTACGGAGTTCGCCTAACGGCTGTTTAATGCACTCCATTGAACGCAGCTCGAATTTTAGGCAACCAGCCGTATATGGGCGGCATTTCCCTGATTTCCTGTGAGTTCCGCCAAGTTCTGGGACGATTCTGGTGGGTTTCATGGATGGAACCTGCTGAGGCAGGCCAGTTGCTGTAGATTCGACGGCGTCCGTTTCGAATCGCTGCGCTGCAAGCGAGGCCCCGCGCGTCATGGCACCATCCGCCCTTGCACTGCCCCTGAGCGCCCCGCAGGCGTTCCTGGGCGTGCGGCTGTCGCTGACCAACAAATTGTGGCGCGACCGGCTGGATGCGCGCGGCGCGGCGCGCGCGCTTGCGATGGTGCAGCGCTATCAACTGCCGGAGATGCTGGCCCGGGTTCTGGCGGGGCGTGAGGTCGAGCTCGATCAAGTCAACGACTTCCTCGATCCCACCATCCGCAAGCTGATGCCGGATCCGTTCACGGTGACGCAGATGGAGGCGGCGGCCGAGCGCATTGCCGACGCAGCGGTCAAGGGCGAGAAGGTCGCGATCTTCGGCGACTACGATGTCGACGGCGCAACCTCGGCGGCGCTGCTCGCCTGGCATCTGCGCCATTGCGGGCTCGATCCGCTGATCCACATTCCCGACCGCATCTTCGAAGGCTACGGCCCGAACGTCGATGCCATCCGCGCGCTCGCGGCCAAGGGCGCGACGCTGCTCGTCACGGTCGACTGCGGCACCACCAGCCTCGAGCCGCTGGCGGAGGCGCGGCGGCTCGGCATGTCCGTGGTGGTGATCGATCACCATCAATGCGGCGAGGAACTGCCCGAGGTCGACGCGCTGGTGAATCCGAACCGGCCCGACGATCTCTCCGGCCTCGGCTATCTCGCCGCGGTCGGGCTGACGCTGGTCACGCTGGTTGCGGTCAATCGCGAGCTGCGCGGCCGCGGCTTCTGGAGCAGCACGCGCCCGGAGCCGGATCTGCTCAGCATGCTGCATCACGTCGCGCTCGGCACCGTCGCCGACGTCGCGCCGCTGATCGCGCTCAACCGCGCGTTCGTCGCCAAGGGCCTGATCGCGATGCGCCGGCGCGACCATGTTGGGCACACCGCGCTGATGGATGTCGCCCGGCTCAACGGTCCGCCCGAAGCCTGGCATCTCGGCTTCATGCTGGGACCGCGCATCAATGCCGGCGGGCGCATCGGCCGCGCCGATCTCGGCGTGCGGCTGCTGTTGGAAAGCGATATCTCCGAAGCCGCGCGCATCGCGGCCGAGCTCGACCGCCTCAACAGCGAGCGCCGCGTCATCGAGCAGCAGGCCGAAGCGCAGGCCGAGGCCGAGGCGCTGGCCTCGCTCGGCCTGGAGGACAAGGGCGCCGTCATCGTGACGGCGTCCGAAGGCTGGCATCCGGGCGTCGTGGGTCTCGTCGCCTCGCGGCTGAAGGAAAAGTTTGCCCGTCCGGCGTTTGCGATCGCGCTCGAGCCCGGCGGCATCGGCACCGGGTCGGGCCGTTCGATTCCCGGAGTCGATCTCGGCAAGGCCGTCCGCCATGCCGTGGAGCAGGGCATCCTGATGAAGGGCGGCGGGCACGCGATGGCCGCCGGCGTCACCTTGCGCAAGGAGCGGTTGGCCGAGTTTCGCGCCTTTCTCGAAAGCGCGCTCGCCGCCGACGTCGCCGACGCACGGCACGTCAACGAGATCCTGATCGACGGCGCCATCAGCGCGCGCGCCGCGACGCCGGAGCTGGTCGCGACCCTCAATCGCGCCGGTCCGTTCGGCAGCGGCAATCCCGAGCCGATCGTGGCGCTGCCATCGCATCAACTGGTCTATGCCGACGAGGTCGGGCAGGCGCATCTGAAGTTGCGCTTCAAGTCCGGTGACGGCGCCATGGTGAACGCCATCGCATTCCGCTCGGTTGGCCAGAAGCTCGGCAACGCGCTGGTTCAGCATCGCGGCCAGATCCTGCACGTCGCCGGCACGCTCACCGTCGACCGCTACCAGGGAGTCGAGCGCGTGCAACTGCGCGTGCTCGATGTCGCCGTGCCGGATCATGGACCGGCGATGATCAGGTAGCGGCCCCAACACCGCTGTCGTCCCGGACAAGCTTCGACGACGCTCGCGTCGGCGAAGCGTCGATCCGGGGCCCATACGCAGCAGCAGATGTTGTGAGGACGAGATGGCCACTCCGATCGTGCCTCAAACGGCTCCCTGTGGGTATGGGTCCCGGCGCGGAGGCCGGGACGACAGCGGAGTGCGGGGTGGCCGTCGCGTGTCTCATTGCAGGGCAAGTCTTTGTAACCTCGCCGCGCATCTGCGCCCGAGTGATGCTGGATCAAGACCCTCATCAGAGAAGAGAGGGCGCAGGGAATGCCGGGTGAAGGCCTCACCCATGGCCCGCCTGCAAACAAAAAGCAGGCGGCAGTCACCACAGGCAAAGCCGTTTCAACCGGCATTCCCTGCGCGGAGGTCTTAACGCTTATACGCGATCTCCCCGGTGTTCGGCTTGATAGCCACCGTCGTCTCCGGGATCATCATCACCCAAAGACTTGGCGCCAGCATCGGGGCGCCAGGACCACGCGATTTCACGTCCGCAACCTGCCGTTCGTCCGCGTACATCGAGCACGCTGCGACACGATCGCGGCCACCGCATCCCATCCTCCACGTTCGTGACGATCGCGAAGCGCCCCTCTCATGAGGACGGGACCGTCATATAATTTCCGATTTTCATAAGAATAGCAAGCGAAATCTTGCGCCTCCCAAAGCGGTTTCGGTCATCCGACTGACATCGGTGCGAGACATGACGTTCGCTTGCTGTGGCGTTGAGGAGCACGCGGCGACGGGACGTCGGTGTTGCAACCTGCCGCTCGTTCTTGCCAATTTGCCATCTTGGCGCACTGAGTCATCTTCGCGACGAGGGCGGCTGTCCGACAATGTGGGTGTTCGATGCAATATCTGTCTGGTGTCTTCGTGGTGCTGTTGCTGTGCTTGCCGTGGGCGCATGCCGAACCGGGCCTGCACTGGCAGACAGCAAACCCCAGCGAAAAGCCTTGGACCGCGGCGATTTCGCAGGAGGTTCAGCAGTTCGCCGACGCGCAGAAGCCGACGGCGATCATGGTGGTCAGAGACGACGAGATCATTGCGTCGTCGGGTGACATCGGCGCCAAGGTCAATATCCGGTCCGAGCGCAAAAGCCTCATCAGCGCCCTGTACGGCTTGGCGGTCGAGGAGGGCCGGATCAACCTCGACAGCACCCTTGCCGAACTTGCGATCGACGATCGTCCCGACGCCCTGTCGCCGACCGAGAAGACCGCGACGGTTCGCCAATTGTTGATGGCTCGTTCCGGCGTCTATCATCTCGCGGCCTACGAGACGCCGCGGATGAGGGACCTCCGGCCTGCCCGCGGAAGCCATCCGCCTGGCAGCTTCTGGTACTACAACAATTGGGATTTCAATGCGCTCGGCACGATCTATCGGCAATCCCTGGGCGACGTGTTCAAAAGCTTCGAGACGCGGATCGCGCGGCCGCTCGGCATGGAGGATTTTTCGACGAAGGATGGTCACTACCAGAAGGAGGACTCGTCCTCTCATCCCGCCTACGTGTTTCACATGAGCGCACGCGACCTCGCGCGGTTCGGCGTGCTTTATCTCAACGGCGGACGCTGGAACGGGACCCAGCTGATCCCGGCTCATTGGGTGACGGAATCGACGACGCGGCTGTCGGACACCGAGCAGCCTGAACGCGGCTATGGCTACCTCTGGTGGACGTACACGAAGGGCAGTCCGGGCGTCAGCGCCTTCTTGGCCAATGGCTATGGTGGGCAATTGGTCGTCGTCGTTCCGTCGAAGCGCCTGGTGCTGGTCGAGCTGGTCGATCTCGCCGTCAACCCGCATGGCGTCCGAACCCAGCGCGTCCTCGATCTCGTGAGCAGGATCAGCGCGTCGGTGCCGTGAGGAGCATGCGATGGCGATCGCGCTCGATCTGAGATCGGATCACGTCTCAGCAGGTGAGATCGAGCGTCCGTGGGATCGGGTCGCAGCGCGCGACACAGGGCTCCTCGACAACCGCGACAGCTCAACGCCAGGACGGCTTCGGCAGATGATCGGGACTGAATTTCGGCGTCGGCCGGGGCGTTTGCGGAGGTGCGGCGTCGTCGGACGCCGAGAACAGCAGCAGCGCCTCGAACGGCACGTCGGGAGCTTCCGCGGCATAGCCGGAGCACGTGACGGGCGTGCCTCTGCAGCACCCTTCGAGGCTGAGCGTCAGCTCGTCGGGGCCGAACAGCGACGGCTGTCCCGGCGCGTGACGCTTCGTCTTGATGATGGCGGTAAACCGATCGCCATGCGTCTCGTAGCTGCCGGCATAGCTCAGCACGGTATCGCCGCCGCAGACCTTGCCGCCCACCAGTTCGACGATGCCGGTTCCCTGGCCTTTGGGGGTCCTGAACCAGGCCGAATAGGTGCCTTCCTTCATCATCTGCCGCAGATCCCATCGTTGGGTCGTCCGCATCGTTGTGCGAGGCAAATTAAGAGAAGGTGAAAACAACCGTCAGAACAGGCCTGGAACCCAAATTTGTTCGTGTACGAACGGAGGGAGCGTCAGCGGCCGGTCTTCGCGCACCCTGCCAGCCGTGCCGCGACTCGCGGAGTGCCTGGTTGCGCATCCCGTGGTCTTGCCATTCGTCTCAAGAAAATCATTCGGCTGGATGTCGGCCCGCGTATAAGGGCGCGTATAAGGGAATGAGAACTGGGCCAACTTTGAGGACTATCCGATGCCGTCCGAACCTCGCTCGCCGCGTCTTGCCGTTCTGATCGATGCCGACAATGCCTCGGCCAAGATCGTGGACGGGCTGTTCGAGGAGATCGCCAAGATCGGCGAGGCGAGCGTGCGCCGGATCTATGGCGACTTCTCCAGCCCGCGCTCCAGGCCCTGGGCCGACACGCTCGCCAGACACGCCATCGTGCCACAGCAGCAGTTCGCCTACACCACGGGAAAGAACGCCTCCGACATCACGCTGGTGATCGACGCGATGGACCTGCTGCACAGCGGACGGTTCGACGGCTTCTGCCTGGTGTCCTCGGACAGCGACTTCACCCGGCTCGCGGCGCGCATCCGCGAGCAGGGCATCGACGTGTTCGGCTTCGGCGAGCAGAAGACGCCGGAGAGCTTTCGGCAGGCCTGCCGCCGGTTCATCTACACGGAGAATTTGCGCAGCGACGCCGCGACCAGCAAGGACGCCGATACGGCTGCGGCACCCAAGTCTCTTTTGCCCATCACCGCGGCGACGCCGATGATCAAGAACGTCATCACGCAGATGGAAAGCGAGGACGGCTGGGTCGCGCTCGGCGAGGTCGGCAAGCAGCTCTCCAACCTGGTCTCCGACTTCGATCCGCGCACCTATGGCTGCCGCAAGCTGAGCGATCTCGTCCGCAAGACCGGCGCGTTCGAGATCGAGGAGCAGCCGAAAGGCGGCTCGGTGCGCATCCGCGTCAGGGCGTCGAGCGCGTCGCAGCCCAAGGCGAAGGCGCCGAGGGGACACCGCGAGGCGGCGGCCAAGGCGTGACGCAAGCTGAGCGTCGCCGTTGCTCGCAACATGACGGACACGTAGGATGGGCAAAGCAGCCGCCGAAGGCGGCAGCGTGCCCATCGTCGGGCGGCGTGCTCAGCGTGAGGTGGTGGGCACGGCGCCACTACCAGCTCTCAGGTGGCGAGAGCACGGCCGCGCCTTTTGCCCACCCTACATTTCTTCGCGGCTAGCCGCCCTGCCTGAGCTTCGCCAGCACCTTCAAGCCCCCATAGCCGTCGGCGGGAGTGATGCCGGCCTTGGCCTGGAAGTCGCGGATCGCCTTCATGGTGTCGTTGCCGACGCGGCCGTCGGTGCCGCCGGTGTCGAAGCCGGCGGCCGTCAGGCGCTTCTGCATCTCCTGCACCTCGGCAAGCGTCAGCGCGCGCTCGGAGCCGGGGAAGGGCTGCAGGAACGGCGGTGCTCCCAGGATGCGGTCGCCGAGATGGCAGATCGCGAGCGCGTAGCTCATCGCCGGATTGTAGGACTTCACCGAGTAGAAGTTCGGGCCGAGCAGAAAGGCGGGGCCGCCCGCGACCGGAATCCAGAGCTGCGCGGTGGCATTGGGCTGTGGGAACGGCTGGCCGTCGGCGCGGGTGATGCCGGCTGCCTGCCAGGCCGCGTAGCTGCGGCTTCCTGACATGTTGCCGGGCGCGCGCACCTCGTAGCCCCAGTGCTCGCCGCGGTGATATTTGCCGCGGTTGACGAGATAGCGCGCGGTCGAGCCGAGCGCGTCGTCGGGGCGGCCGAACGGGTTGATCTTGCCGTCGCCGTCATAGTCGAAGCCGACGTTGAGCCAGACTTCGGGCATCCATTGCGTGTGGCCCATCGCGCCGGCCCAGGAGCCGCGCATCTCCTCCGGCGTGCTCCAGCCGCGATCGACGATTTTCAGCGCGTTGGTGAGCTCGGTCTCCCAATAGGCCTTGCGGCGCGGCTCGTTCCAGGCGAGCGCGGCGAGCGCCGGAAACACCGGGCGCATGTGGTTCTGCTGCACCAGCGGATCGCCATAGGCGGACTCGACGCCCCACAGCGCCAGCAGCGTGCCGCGCTCGACGCCAAAGTCCTTCTCGATGCGGGCGAACAGCGCCTCGTTCTTCTGCAGCGCGATCTTGCCGTTGATGACGCGCCAGTCGGAGACGCGACGGTTGATGTACTGCCAGAGCTGCTCCTTGAACTCCGGCTGGTTGCGCAACTCCTTGAACACGGTCATGTCGGGCTCGAGCCGCGCCATGACCCGGGTCCAGGTGGCCGGCGAGATGCCCTTGGCGAGCGCGCGGGCGCGAAAGCCGTCGCGCCAGGCCTCGAACTCGGCCGGGGCAGCCGCTGCCGGCAGGGCGGGGCCGAGCAGCGCGGCGGCACCGATGCCGGAGCGGAGCAGGGCGCGGCGGGTCATCGTATCGGGCTGTGAATCGGACTGAGTCATGGAGGGCAGTCTACCCGCTGATGCGGGCCGGCGGCAAAGCCCGGAACGGGCGGAACTTTCACGCTTGGTGGAGCTCGGCGGCGATGCGGGCCAGCCAACGGCGGATGGTCGCGAGGTCCCGCTTGCTCAGGTCGCCGGCGAGTCGCCGCTCCAGCGCGCTGGCGCGGCGCCGGGCCTTGGCGAGCAGAGCGAGGCCGTGCCGGGTCAGGGTCCATTGCAGCGCCCGGCCGTGCACGGGATGCGGTGCTCTCTGGATGGCGCCGTCGCGTTCGAGATTGCTGATGATGACGTTGACGGTCTGCGGCGTCAGCAGCGCGACGCGGGCGAGGTCGGCGCCGGACAGCCCGGGATAGGCCTTGAGCATCGTCAGCACCACGAATTGCGGATGGGTCAGTCCGGTCGCGATGAGCGCGCGGTCGAGCGACAGCCGCGCCGCGGCCTGTGCCTGGCGCAGCAAATAGGCGAGGTAGCCGTCCTCGCCGCGCTTGCCCTCGCCGGGCGATGGCGGGCGGGCCGCTGTCTTCGGCCGATGCGCGGGGCCGGCCTTTGCGGGGGCTGCCTTTCGCGACGCTCGCGAGGTCGTCAATTCCGGTGCCTTGCGCATATCATCAGAGCCCTGATAAGTTATCAGATATCTGATAACACGAGAGACAGACCATGTCACATGCGCGCAGCGAGTACACCACGTTCCGGAGCCAGGCGCCGGAGCTGTACGATGCCATCCTTGCGGTGAGTCAGCAGGCGGCCAAGGCCGGCCTCGACAAGCAACTGCTCGAGCTCGTCAAGATCAGGGCGTCGCAGATCAACGGTTGCGCGTTCTGCGTGCAGCATCACGTGCTGCTGGCCGAGAAGCTCGGCGTCTCCGCCGACAAGATCAATCTCGTCGTGGTGTGGCGCGAGGCGCCGCAATTCTCGGCACGCGAGCGCGCGGCGCTGGCCTTCACCGAGGCGTTGACCACGCTGCAGGGCGGCGTCAGCGACGAGGTCTATGCCCAGGCCCGGGCGGAATTCTCGGAAACGGAGCTGGTGTTCCTGACGTCGGCGATCGGCGTGATCAATCTCTGGAATCGCTACGGCGTCGCGTTCCGCTGGACGCCGGCGGAGCGGCCGGCGCGGGCGGCGTCCTGAGTTGCCTGGAACCGCGGCACGGCCCGGCGGGTTATGCGCGGGAGGTAGAGGAGGCGCGCATGACCGGGACGGACGAACCGCTCAAGCCGGAGGATTTTCCGCTGGAAGCCGACAAGGAGCGCGTGCAGCGCCAGGACGGCAAGCCGATCGCCACGACCAAGAACGAGGCGATGGCGCAAGAGATTGCGGACCGCCTCAATGCCGAGGAGCATCGTCGCGAAGAGGACAAGTGGTCGGCGTGACTGTTGACTGTCTCCCCGTCTCGTATCTCGCTGAGAGTTGCGGGAGACAGATGCCGCTTGCAATCAGCTCGAACTAATAAGCACGCGTGCCACGCTCAAAACGGATTCGCCGGCTGCGCCGGCTTGGGGCCTTCCGGCTTCGGCTCGACCGCGAGGCTGGGGTCGGTCGGCATCACCCGCGCGCCGGCGGCGCGGGCAACCTGGCCGGTCGTCGAATGCCGTGCCGCCTCGGGGGACTTGATCTCCGGCGGATGCCAGCGGTCGCGCACCAGCATTGTCAGCGCGCCCACGCAGAGCAGCGCAATCGCGGCTGAAACGAGCGCCGGTCCGGCTCTGCGATGCGGGTTGGCTGTCATCATCTGCGATCCTCCGTGGCCAGACAACCCGGAGCGGTGGGCCCCGGTTCCGGGTCCGCCGGCGATCAGTTCCGGTCGCGCGCGGCGGCGGCGGCGTCGGCCGCAGGTCCGAGCGGCGACGATCCGAGTGCCCCGGTGGTCGCCGGCGGCGACGCGGCGATCTCCTCCAGCCCGACCTCGCGGCCGCGGCCGCCGATCAGGCGCTCATAGGCTGTAATCAGCGTCACGTAGGGATTGACCCAGATCCAGCCATCGCGCGTGAACAGCTGGACGTCGAAATGCAGATGGCGCGTGGTTCCGTTGGGATGGTCGAGATAGTTCGAGACCACGCCGATCGGCTCGCCCTCGCGGAGGCTGCGGCCATTGAGCAGGCCGTCGGCATCCATCGCCGCGGGATTCATGTGCATGTAGCGAAAGCGGACGTGCTCGGTGCCGCTGTTGACCTGCACCGTCACGGCCTGCTGCCGGGTTGAGCGGATCACGACGCCGTCGCGCACGGCGAGCACGCGCTGCCGCCACGGGTTGCAGCCGTCGGCGCCGTCGCGGCGCACCGGGCAGGCGCCCGGCCTGAGATCCTGGCCCTGATGGCCGAAGCCGCTGGCGCATTGGCCGACGTTGAAGCTGCGCGCCTCGCAGAAATTGTCGCGCCAGGGATACTGGCTCCACGGCTGGTCGAATTTGTCGCTCGCGCGCCGGCGGCCGAACGACTGCGAATGCACATAGGCCGGCGCATCAAGGGGGTAGCGGATCTGCGAATAGACGGTGCGGTCGGCCCGCCCGCCCTGGCCGCGTCCGCCGCTGTTGGCGACGATGTCGCCAACGGGCCGATAGGTGAAATCGGCATCCAGCGTGACCGGGCGCTCGGCGGCGAGCGGCGCGATCTCCGGCGGGATGCGCGACGGCTGCCCGCCGGCGATGCGCAGTGCCTTGAGGAAGCGCTCGGCGATGGGATTGGCCTCGCGGCAGGCGAGCCGCCGCGGTCGCGGCGCGCTGTCGAGGCACTGGATCGAGACCACATAGGGCACGCCGAAGCGCGTGAAGGCGTAGCGGACATAGCCCTCGCGAATGAAGCGGCGCAGATCGGGATATTGCGCTGACAGCGCCTTGACGGCTTCGCCCTTGCCGCCCGCGGGATCGGCGACATCGTAGGTGAGGAGTGATCCGGTGATCTGGATCTCGACCGGTTTTGCGAAGACGCGCGACGGCAGGCCGGAGGTCACCTCCGGCGGCAGCGAGAACACCGCGTCGTAGCCGGACGGGCCGGCATCGAACAGGTCGGTCTGGAAGTCGGCCTGATAGCGCGGCAGGCCGCGCGCCGCGATGGCGGCGCTGCGGCGCGCGGCGAGATAGGCGGTGGTGTCGAACGGCAGCAAAACGGGGACCGGACTGCGTCCGATCCCCGTGAAGATGGTCGAGGTCACGCCGTTGAGCTGGACCAGCGCGGGCCTGCGCCGCGCATCACCGGCCGAAACGCTGCTCCGGCGCGCTGGCGCGAAGTCGGCGGCGACCTCGGGCGCCGCGTTGAGTTCGGAGCGGAGCTGGTCCAGCGCCGCGCGCCAGTCGGCGCGGTTGATGGTGAGGGCGGGCGGAGCAAAGTCATCGGCCGCGCGCGTCGTGGACGGCGCGGCCAGCGTGATGATCGCCGCCAGGGCGGCGATCAGTGTGATGACCCGTGCCCCCAAATCCCCCCGCGCCCCCCGGCGTCAGATCCTCGAGATGCCTCAGTCCTTGGCGCGCTCGCAGTAGGAGCCGTCCTCGGTCATGACCACGATGCGGGTGCCGACCGTGATGTGCGCCGGCACGCCGGTACGAACGCCGTTGGAGAGCACCGCCGGCTTGTAGGACGACGACGCGGTCTGGCCCTTGGTGACCGGCTCGGTCTCGACCACCTCCAGCGTGACCCGCTGCGGCAGCGTGATCGCCACCGGGACCACGTCGTGCATCGACAGCTTGACCGTCATGTTCTCCTGGAGATAGGCGGCCTGGTTGCCGACCACGTCCTTCGGCACCTGGACCTGGTCGTAGGTCTCCGGGTTCATGAAGTGGAAGCCGTCGGCATCCTCGTAGAGATACGTGAAGTTGCGCTCCTCGATCGTCGCCTTCTCGACCTGGTCGGTGGTCTTGAAGCGCTCGGAGATCTTCACGCCGTCGCTGATTCGGCGCATTTCGATCTGGCTGACCGGAGTGCCCTTGCCGGGATGGATGTTCTCGGCGGTGACGACGACATAGAGCTTTCCATCTTGCTCAATGACGTTACCCTTGCGAATAGAGCTGGCGATGACTTTCAAAGCTGTTTTCCTGACACTGAAAAAGGGGCGCCGGACTGGGCCGGGGCGCCGCGCGACGCGGAATGCGGTTTCGGGCGGCAACATACTGATTTTGTCCGGGGTTGCCAGTCTTTTGCGGCCCGAACGGGCGATCCCCTGATGTCCCGGGAGCCCGAGCCTTCGCCCTGGTGGTCGCCGCAGCGGCACGCCGACATCAGGCCGTTCCTGCTCGCCCGGGCCGCCATCATCCGCGCGCTGCGGGCCTGGTTCGACGAGCAGGGCTTTATTGAGGTCGAGACCGGCATCCTGCAGGTGTCGCCGGGCAACGAGACCCATCTGCACGCGCCGGGCACCGACCTGACGAGGCCGGACGGAACCCGCCATCGGCGGTATTTCCGAACGTCGCCGGAATTCGCCTGCAAGAAGCTGCTGGCGGCCGGCGAGCGGCGGATCTTCGAGTTTGCCCGCGTGTTCCGCGACCGCGAGCGCGGCGACCTGCATCTGCCGGAATTCACAATGCTGGAATGGTATCGGGCGGAGGCACCCTACGATGCGATCATGGCCGACACGGTCGTGGTGATCGCGCACGCGGCCCAGGCGACCGGAATCCGGCAGTTCGCCTTCTGCGGCCGCACCGCCGATCCCTTCGCCGAGCCCGAGATGCTGACGGTTGCCGGCGCGTTCGAGCGCCATGCCGGCATCGACCTGCTGGCGACCATCCGCGACGGCGCGGGCGACCGTGCGGCGCTGGCGCAGGCCGCCGCTGGCAAGATCCGAATCAGCGACGACGACACCTGGTCGGACCTGTTCAGCAAGGTGCTGGTCGAGCATGTCGAGCCGCATCTCGGGCAGGGACGCCTCACCGTGCTATATGAATATCCGGCGCCGGAGGCCGCGCTGGCGCGGGTGGCGGCGGACCCGCGCGTTGCCGAACGGTTCGAGGTCTATGCCTGCGGCGTCGAGCTCGCCAATGGCTTTGGCGAGCTCACCGACGCCGCCGAGCAGCGCCGCCGCTTCGAGCAGGAGATGGCCGAGAAGGAGCGGCGCTATGGCGAGCGCTATCCGCTCGACGAGGACTTCCTCGCCGCCGTGGCCGCGATGCCGCAGGCGAGCGGTGTGGCGCTTGGCTTCGACCGCCTGGTGATGCTGGCGGCCGGCGCCACGAGGATCGACCAGGTGGTATGGACGCCGCCGGCAGGTGAGCGATGAACAGGGTCGAACGTCCGACGACATTGCGCAGCGCCGAGGATCTCGTCGCGCAGGGATTGGCTGACGCGGCGGACCAGCCGGCGCTGGCGCGCGTGGCGCAGCGCTATGCGGTGGCGGTGACGACGCATCTCGCCGACCTGATCGACGCTGACGATCCGAATGATCCGATCGCGCGCCAGTTCGTGCCCAGCATGGACGAGCTGAAGGCCGCGCCCGGCGAGCGCGGCGATCCGATCGGCGACGATGCGCATGCGCCGGTGCCCGGCATCGTGCATCGCTATCCCGATCGCGTGCTGCTCAAGCTGGTGCATGTCTGCGCAGTGTATTGCCGCTTCTGTTTCCGCCGCGAGATGGTCGGACCCGGCAAGGACAATGCGCTGTCGGAGGAGGCCTATCGCGCGGCGCTGGACTACATCCGCGCACATGACGAGATCTGGGAGGTGATCCTCACCGGCGGCGATCCGCTGATGCTGTCGCCGCGGCGGCTGAAGGAGATCATGGCCGATCTCGCCGGCATCGATCACGTCAGGATCATCCGTATCCACACCCGTTTGCCGGTCGCCGATCCCCAGCGCATCACGCCGGCGCTGGTCGAGGCGCTGAAGGTGCCGGGCGCCGCGACCTGGGTCGCGCTGCACGCCAATCATCCGCGCGAGCTCAGCCCTGCGGTTCAGGCAGCCTGCGCGCGGCTGATCGATGCCGGCATTCCCATGGTCAGCCAGTCGGTGCTGCTGCGCGGCGTCAATGACGATGCGGCGACCCTGGAGGCGCTGATGCGCGCCTTCGTCGAGATTCGCATCAAGCCGTATTACCTGCACCATGGCGACCTCGCGCCGGGCACGGCGCATCTGCGGACCACGCTGGCGCAAGGTCAGGCCCTGATTCGAACGCTGCGCGGCCGGGTGTCCGGCCTGTGCCAGCCCGACTACGTGCTCGACATTCCCGGCGGCTACGGCAAGGCGCCGGTGGGGCCGCAATACCTCACTGCCGATGAAACTGTTGAGCAGGATCATGCGGCAGATGCGCAAACGCGCTATCGTGTGATTGACTATTGCGGCGAGGCGCACCTCTATCCGCCCGCCGCGGGATGAAGTGTCCTGCCGATTCCGCTGACACGGAGGAGCAACATGAAGAGACTTGCGATCGCGATGGGGCTCCTGATGGTCGTGACTGATGGCATCGCGCTGGCGCAGAGCGGCAGCGGCTCATCCGCCGGCACCGGATCGAAGAGCGGCACGCTGCCGCAGGCGCCGGTCGGTCACCGCCAGGTCCGCCCGAGCGATTTGCCCAAGGCCGAGCAGGCCGAAGAAAATTCATTCAGCGGCATGACCAAGGAAGACCGCGAGCTCGATCGCAAGATCAAGGGCATCTGCCGCGGCTGCTGAGCGCGACCAGCGGCGCGCCCGACGCGCGCCGCTCATCGGTCGTGAGTGCTACGCCGAGCGCTCACGCGGGGAGTTGCGATGCGCCGCACGCCGGGCGGCGACGGCTTCGGCGAGCTGCTCCAGCACCTCCACCGTCGTGTCCCAGCCGATACAGCCGTCGGTGATGCTCTGGCCGTAGGTCAGCGCCACGCCCGGCTTCACGTCCTGCCGACCCGCCACGAGATGGCTCTCGATCATCACGCCCATGATGCGCTGCTCGCCTGCGGCGAGCTGGCGTCCGACGTCGGCGGCGACCAGCGGCTGGTTCTCCGGCTTCTTGCTCGAATTGGCGTGGCTGGTGTCGATCATCAGCCGCGCCGGCAGTCCGGACTTGATCAGCTCGGCCGAGGCCTGCTCGACATGGGCGGCGTCGTAATTGGGGCCGCTGCCGCCGCGCAGGATGATGTGGCAGTCCTCGTTACCGGTGGTCGCCGCGATGCCCGAGCGGCCGCCCTTGGTCACCGCCATGAAATGATGCGGATGAGCGGCCGATTTCACCGCGTCGGCGGCGATGCGGATGTTGCCGTCGGTGCCGTTCTTGAAGCCGACCGGGCACGACAGGCCTGAGGCCAGCTCGCGGTGGATCTGGCTCTCGGTGGTGCGCGCGCCGATCGCGGCCCAGGCCACGAGGTCCGCGATGTATTGCGGCGTCGTCATGTCGAGGAATTCGCATCCCGCCGGCAGGCCGAGATTGTTGACGGCGGACAGCACGCTGCGGGCGAGCCGCAGGCCCTTGTTGATGTCGAAGGAATTGTCCAGGCCGGGATCGTTGATCAGGCCTTTCCAGCCAACGGTGGTGCGCGGCTTCTCGAAATAGACCCGCATCACGATTTCGAGGCGGTCGGCGAGGCGCTCGCGCAAGGTGGCGAGGCGGCCGGCGTAGTCGATCGCCGCGTCGGGATCGTGGATGGAGCAGGGGCCGACGATGACCAGCAGGCGGTCGTCGTTGCCGGTCAGGATGGCGTGGATCGCGTTGCGCGCCGCCATCACCACACGGGTCGCGGTGAGGGTGCGGGGGATTTCACCCATCACCTCCGCCGGCAGGCTCAATTCCTTGATTTCCTTGATACGAAGATCGTCTGTGGTGCTCAGCATGGCGGGCTCCTGGGTGTCTTGATGGGCACCTGCCGGCAACAAAAAAGCCGCCAGGTTCTGGCGGCTCGTTCGGATATCTTGCTGCAATGTGTCAGATTGAGCGCGATCCTCCCGCCGCCAGCGAGCTGTCGTAGCTAAAGTACCAATAGAAGCTGGTGGCGGCGTTGATCATGGCCATCCTATAGCGGCCGCGCGGCCGCTTGTCATCCCGAAAATCGAGCCCCCCGGCGTCAGCCGTTGCGCGCGGCGAGCGCCATGCCGATCATCGACAGCCCGCCGAACAGCAGGTTGATGCCGACCAGCAGACCGATCGCCCACATCGCCGTGCCCGGTAGCCCCGAAATGATGATGCCGGCGATCGCGATGTCGACCACGCCCGAGATTGCCAGCCACGACCAGCGCCCGGACAGCTCGCGGCGGTGCTCCAGCGCATACATGATGGTGGCGACGCCCTCGGCGAGGAAATAGACGCCGATCACGATGGTCAGCGTTACCGTCCCTTGAACCGGCTGCGCCACCAGAATGATTCCGGCGATGATGGCGAGCACCGCCGACAACAGCGACCACCAGAAGCCCGGCATGCCGCGGGCCCAGAAGGTGAGCGCGAGTCCCGCGATGCCCGAGATCAGGAACATCCAGCCGAGGAAGATCGTGACCGCAAGGCTTGCCAGCGGCGTGAGGATCATCGCAAGCAGGCCGAGCACGGCGAGCAGGATGCCCTCGATCAGGAAGGCCTTCCAATGCGTGCGCACGGCTGCGCCCATTTGCGACCTCATGCGCTCGAGCTCGGGCGGAATCGTATCCTGCGGAAGGGTCATGATCGTCACTCCGGGCAAGGTCACGGGCTGGATGCCGCGTCCGCCTTCCCACGCAGATGGTGAGGAACGACGGCCGGGACAAGCGCGTGATGCGCGTTTCGTTGCTCTGATGGCGCGGCGGGGCCGGGATTATGCCGTCGTCCGCATCCGGTTGCGGCCGAAAACATAGATCGTCGTCGTGACAATCAGAAGGGCCATCCCGACGATGATCGCGGTGAGGCCCAGCGGAACCAGAACGCCGGCGACGTTGCGGTCGGGGTTGAGCAGCCAATGCCGAATCGAGGTCAGCACGAATCCAAGCCCGACGAAGCCGGCGGCGCCGCCGAGCAGCAGCAGCGCCCACATCCTGCGCAGCTGGCTCAGTCTTGCCCGCGCCACCTCGGTGCGGGGCGTGTGGTGATGGGCGACCCGGCGCACCAGCCGTACGGCGAGGCCGATCGAGGAGAACCCGATCAGCACGCTGACGCCGCCGAGCCAGAGGCGCGCGGCGGTGTCGAGCGTCGACGCCCGCTGCAGCAACAGCAATGGATAGTCGAAGGCCGCATGCAGCATCACGGGAGCGGCCAGCACCAGCGCCCAGCTCGACAGCCGTGCCCCTTCGCGATTGTGGCGGTTGGCGCCGAGCGCCGTACTGGTGCGGGCGATCGCGAGATAGGCACCGGCAATGATGCCGAGCGCGCCGTGAAACGGCACGGTGAGCACGCTGCGCAGCACCGCGAGCGAGCGCCACATCTCGGCATGCTGGACGAGGTAAGCGAGATTTTCATAGGCAGCAAAGCCGAGGCCTACGGCCGCGCCATAGAACACCGTGTCCATGGCGTTGCCGACCTGCCGGCGCCGCGACCATAGCGCGGCGATCACCGCGACCTTGGCGAGCTCTTCCGGCAAGGCGACGCCGAACAGGGCCCGGACCGCCTGGGCGATCCAGGGATTCTCCAATGTCAGCCCGACATGCTGGAACGGCATCCTGACAATGCCGAGCAGCAGCACGCTGGCTGCCCCGAGCAGGAAGGCGGTCCAGATCTTGAGCGGGGGGCCTGAATTGTCACCGGCGGCGACCACCAGCCAGAGGATCAGCAGCGCGGGAGCGATCGCCGCGGTGCCGATCACGGTCGCGAGGGCTTCGAGCAGGTTCATTTGCGATGGCAAGTAAGCCATGGTCTCCGATCATCCAATGCGGCGGGGCCGAACCGGCCCTCCACCGCCCGCGCGGGGGTGGATTTGACATCGGTCCGTGGCCGCACGGCAAGATCTACATGTCGGCAGAATGAGCCGCCCTTCAAGGGAAAGAACCGCGCCCTGGCGCTCGATTGGGGAGAGACCGCCGCAGGGCCGAGTGCAGCCGCGGTCGGCTGCCGCCCGGCTGGCCTCAACGGGGCCGGGAGGTTCTCGGCGCCGTCGCATCGCCGCCGCGCACCGGGGCCTCCTGGCGCGGCTCGACCGGGGTCCAGGCGTCGCTGCGGGAGGTGGTTGGCGCCTGGGCGGTCGTCGGCGTTTCCACGCAGCTCAAGCGTGGCGTCGGGTCGGCCACACGCCGGCATTCCAGACCTTCAGCGAAAGCGGCCTGACTGATCGCGCACGCAACCAGAACAATCGAAAGAACTCTCATGGTGCCCCTCGGAGCAGGCGTGGCTCGCCCGTGATGCAGGCTCGACTCGGTCGTGCCGTTCAATGATGCCCAGCTTGGTCGCAAAAGCGTGCAAATATTTGACCATTCCCGCCGTCATTCAAAAGATTCTTCCGAAATTCACGCGTGCATTCCATGAGTTGCAAGCGATGCGAGCGTTTCCCGCTGATGCAAATGCGAAGCCGTTCGCTCCGTTGCGGCGCCAAGGCTCGGCGACTGGCGCCGAACCGCTATTTGCCCCCAGCTTGCTCGGCATGGGCGGCCGGGCGGGCTTGATGTGGCGAAGGGATCATGGTCGGTTGCCGCGATGAATTCGCCGCCTTGGTCAGCTTCCGACAGAGCCCGTGGTCCACGCTATCGCCGTGGCTGGGTCGACGACGCCGTGGCGGCCATCGAGGCCGACCAGTGCCGGACCGCCGACACGCACTTGATCCGGCTGATCGTGCCCGCGCTCGCGGGCATCGACATCTACCTGAAGGACGAGTCGACCCATCCGACCGGGAGCCTCAAGCATCGGCTGGCCCGATCGCTGTTTCTCTATGCGTTGTGCAACGGCCACATCCGCGAAGGCACGCCCGTGGTCGAGGCCTCCTCCGGGTCGACAGCGGTATCGGAAGCCTATTTCGCGCAGATGATCGGCGTGCCGTTCTACGCGGTAATGCCGCGCACGACCTCGGCGGAGAAGATCGCCGCGATCACGCATTACGGCGGCAACTGCCATCTCATCGATGACGGCCGGTTTCTCTATGCCGAGGCGGCTGCGCTCGCGAGCCGGCTCGGCGGCCATTACATGGACCAGTTCACGTTCGCCGAACGTGCCACCGATTGGCGCGGCAACAACAACATCGCCGAGTCGATCTTCAACCAGCTGCAGGGCGAGCGCTGCCCGCTGCCGGAATGGATCGTGATGGGCGCGGGCACCGGCGGCACGTCGGCGACGATCGGCCGCTATCTGCGCTACCGCCGCCACCCGACGCGGCTGTGCGTCGCCGATGTCGAGCATTCCGCGTTCTTTGACGCCTTCTGCAACGGCGACAGCGCCCGGACGTGCGAACGGCCGTCGCTGATCGAGGGCGTCGGCCGTCCGCGCTGCGAGCCATCCTTCGTGCCGGGGGTCGTGGATCGCATGATGAAGGTGCCGGATGCCGCCTCGGTCGCGGCGATGAACGTGCTGACGCGGCGGCTGCGCCGGCCGGTCGGCGGCTCGACCGGGACCAATTTCCTGGCACTGTGCCGGCTGGCGGCCGAGATGCGGCAGGATGGACAGAGCGGCTCACTGGTCACGCTGATCTGCGATTCCGGGGAGCGCTATCGCCAAACCTATTACGAGCCGCAATGGCTCTCCGCGCGCGGTCTCGACCCCGCGCCGTACGAGGCAGCTCTGTCTGCCTTCCTCGACACCGGTGCGCCGCTGCGGCTCGAGGTTGCCGATGCGGAGAACCCGCTGCGCGCCTGAACGCCTCCCGGGGGGCGTCGCGGACCGCGGCGCGCGGCATCCGGAGGCCCGGCATCGTGCGCGATCCCTGATCTGGATCAACGAAGGACGCGCCGGATTGCGCTTTGGTCCGACCCCGAACAGGCCTCCAAGGGCGCGCCGGAACGCAGGTTCGGGACGCGGGCAGGGGAAGGACGGATCAGGCGATGAACTACGACAGCTATTTCGAGCGTGCCCTCGACCAGTTGCACCAGGAACGGCGCTATCGCGTCTTCGCCGATCTGGAGCGCCTCGCCGGCCGTTTCCCCCGCGCAATCTGGCATTCGCCGGAGGGGCCGAAGGACGTCGTGATCTGGTGCTCCAATGACTATCTCGGCATGGGCCAGCATCCGAAGGTGATCGGCGCCATGGTCGATGTCGCCGCGCGCATGGGCACCGGCGCCGGCGGCACCCGCAACATCGCCGGCACCAACCATCCGCTGATCGAGCTCGAGCGCGAGCTTGCCGATCTCCACGGCAAGGAAGCGGCGCTGGTGTTCACCTCGGGCTACGTCTCCAACGAGACCGGCATCTCGACCATCGCAAAACTGCTGCCGAACTGCCTGCTGCTGTCGGACGCGCTCAACCACAATTCGATGATCGAGGGCGTCCGCAAGGCCGGCAGCGAGAAGCAGGTCTGGCGGCATAACGACCTCGCCCATCTCGAGGAGCTGCTGCGGGCGGCCGATCCCGACCGTCCCAAGCTGATCGTCTGCGAGAGCCTGTATTCGATGGATGGGGATGTCGCGCCCCTGCACCGGATCTGCGATCTCGCCGAGCGTTATGGCGCGCTCACTTACGTCGACGAGGTCCATGCGGTCGGCATGTACGGCCCGCGCGGCGGCGGCATCGCCGAGCGCGACGGCGCGATGGCCCGCATCGACATCCTCGAAGGCACGCTCGCCAAGGCCTATGGCTGCCTCGGTGGCTACATCGCCGCCAATGCCAATCTGATCGACGCCGTCCGCTCCTATGCGCCGGGCTTCATCTTCACCACCGCCTTGCCGCCGCCGGTCTGCGCCGCCGCGACCGCCGCGATCCGCCACCTCAAGACCTCGCAGTGGGAGCGTGACCGGCACCAGGATCGGGCGGCCCGACTCAAGGCCGTGCTGAACGCCTCCGGGCTGCCGGTCATGCCGTCCGACACGCACATCGTGCCGGTGCATGTCGGCGATCCCGAGAAGTGCAAGACGGCGTCCGACCTGCTCTTGTCCGAGCACGGCATCTACATCCAGCCGATCAACTATCCGACCGTGCCGCGCGGCCTGGAGCGGCTGCGGATCACGCCATCGCCCTACCATGATGACGGCCTGATCGACGCCCTGGCCGAGGCGCTGGTCGACGTCTGGGACCGGCTCGGCCTTGCGCGGGCGCCGCAGGCGCTGGCCGCGGAGTGAGCCCGTCCCGCTGACCTGTCACATCGGCCAGTCAGTTTGATCTGCCGCAATGCCGCCCGCGCTCGCGCGGGCGTAGTCTTTTGCGTTCAGGGAAAATGCCGGTTCGGCAGGGCCCGGCCGGCGCACAGGCGAGGGCGGCCATGGCTAGGATCATCGAAGCGCTGCTGCAGGAGCACGAGAATCTCGAGAAGCTTCTGTCGGTGCTCGAGCACGAATTGGAGCTGTTCGATCACAATCGGCGGCCGGACTACGACATCCTGCAAAGCATCATCGCCTATTTCGAGGACTATCCGCAGCGCTGTCATCATCCCAAGGAGGAGATGATCTTCGACAAGCTGCGCGAGCGCGACCCTGCCGCGGCCGCAGCCTATGGCGACGTCGACGACGAGCACGAGACCGAGGCGCAGCGGCTGCGCGGCTTTGCCGAAGCCGTGAACGCGGTGCTGTCGGACCAGGAGATACTGCGCGAAAGCTTTCATGCCGCCGTGCATCAGTTCATCGACAGCCAGCGCGAGCATCTGCGCAAGGAGGAGACCCTGCTGTTCCCCGCGGCGCTGCGCACCCTGAGCGCGGAGGACTGGGCCGACATCGATGCCCGCATGTCCGACCGCAAGGACCCGCTGTTCGACGGCGACGTCGCCGAGAAGTTCCACAATCTCGAGCGGACCATCCTGCGCTGGGAACAGGAGGCGGAGCAGGCGCGCGCCACCGCCGGCTGATGGCGTTTTGCCCAATTGCGCCCCGTGGCTGGTGGACTATAGTTCCAGTCGGGGCAGGCACTCTTTCGCGGAGCTGGCTATGGCCGCTTTGAACACTGGGCTCGATCCGGTCCGAGGTTCGTCGAATGCAGGGGGAGGGGCAAATGCGGCCCGGACGCCTGCGCAGGTCCCGATGGCGCAGCAGAGTGCCTTTGGCAGCCACGGCTACGACATGTATCCCCAGGAGCTCGTCCGGCTGTCGGGCTGCCAGGAGCAGGCGCTGCGCCGTGAGACGAAGCGCACCTTGCAACTGAGCTGACGGTCTTGTCCGATCTCGCCGCTCGATGGTCCTCGCGCTGCTTCATGGCCGGAACGCAAACCCAGGATCATGGTTGTAGAGCTCAGGATCGTGGTTATTCCGGTATACGTGCGTTAACCTGTCATTAACCAGATCGCGCGACCCTGTTCGCATATTCCCCAGGAATGCGACGGAACCGGACGGCCGGAGCCGGCAGTCGCGACAAGAGGCCGGCGGCGTAACGCCCGCCGGCCTTTTTGCGTGGGCGGGTCAGCTGGAATTGACACCGCACCCTTGCGTCAGTTGCGCCGCGCCAGCGAGCGCAGGAACCCCTGATATTCCTCATTCAATTCCATATCGACCGCGGGCGCGAGCCTCAGCAGGACATTGGCGATGAACGCCTGGTCGTTTCGCGGCTCCTCCAGCACCTCGCGCAGCACCGGGACGTTGTCCTCGATGTGATGCAGAAAGGCGACGCCTTTCTCCGCCGTCTCGGTCCAGCGCGCCCGCGTCCATTTCGCCAGCGGATACATGATCTCGTGGACGAAGTTCGACTTGCGCGCCTTCTCGAAGAAGCGCAGTCCGGCGCTCCAATATTCCTTGGCGCGCAGTGGCGGCGGCGGCAGATCGCCCGTCAGCATCTTCTTGCCGGCCTGGCCGACGAAATCGTCGAGCGTGGTCGGTGCATCGATCGTGGCGCGAAAGTGCCACAGCGCGAACGAGCCGGGAAAATCCTTGCCCATGCCATCGAGCAAGGCGGTCTCGACCTTGTCGACCGCGGCCTTGTCGCCCTTCAGCGACGCCGTCATCGCGAAGGCGAACAGCGCGTCGTTGCCGACCTCGTGGACGCCGCCGTTCTGCAATTGCGCCGCCGATAATGCGGGTGTCTTGCCGTCTGCAGGCACCGTGGCCTCGCCGGCGCGCTGCGCCTTGATGAAGGCGGTGATCTCGAGCCAGCCCATGAGGTTGGCGATGAAGGCGTCGGGATCGACATGCACGATGGCGAGATTGAGCGGCTCCTTGCGTGTTCTCAGCTCGGTCATGTCGGTCATGTCGCACTCCGCCGCAACTCGCCGCCGAGCGGTCTGTCGCCTTTGCGACACGTCGGCTCGTTCGACCAGATCTGCAGGGCAGGCAGCAAGAAGGGTGCCACGGTCTTGTCGGGCTCGCGGGGTACAGCGCGGTCCGCGGAACGAGTTTTGCTCGTGGTCCTTCGATTGCGATGGTCGCAATGGAGCATGAGGCCAGCGAATGTTCACCCGCGTCTGCAAGGCCGACACCATCGACGAAGGCGGCATGCGCCTCGTCATCGCCGACGCCCAGCTCATCATCCTTGCCTGGCCCGACGATGGCGAGCTCAAGGCGTTCCAGGGCGTCTGCCCGCACACGGCGGCGCCGATGGAGGAGGCCGGCTTCGACGGCCGCGTCCTCAGTTGCCCCGTGCACAATTGGACGTGGGATGCTTTCACCGGTACGCCGCTCCACCCGCCGGAGAGCGCGCTGGCGCAATATCCGGTCAAGGTCGAGGAGGGCGTGGTCTACATCGACACGGACGGCATCTCCCCGCTGTTTGCGGCGCGTTGAGCATGGCCGGAGGAGGCGCGGAAAGACCGCCAAGGGGTGGCTTGCCCGGGCGGCGAAACGCCTCTATACGTTCGGCGCGCGGCACGGAATCACTGTCGGTGGTTCAGCCGACCTCGCAGATCATCGCCTCAAGCGGCTGATTTGCTGAAGGTTTTACCGAAACGTGCAAGCGGCGATGGCACCGGGACCTCGTGCCCTCTGGCATCGTGCGTATTGCTCCCTTCGTCTATCGGTTAGGACGCCACCCTTTCACGGTGGAGAGAGCGGTTCGATTCCGCTAGGGAGCGCCACTCCGCGCCGGCTTTCCTTACCCATCCCCCGATCTCGAAATCCACGGTCCGCGTCGAGATGCGGTCGGCGTGAGGTCTGCGCTCATGCACCGCAGGCGAGTACGTGGTCCGGTCAACCGTCCATTAGGGTCCTTGCCGTACTGCAGCGGGCGAAGCAGGAGCAGGATGATGGCCGCGCCCAAGAAGCGGGAAGCCCGCAAATCGATGAAGCAGCCGGCGTGGATCACGCTGGATGGCGGGTTCGCCGTGCGCCATTGCCTGGTTCAGGACATTTCCAGCGCCGGCGCCAAGCTGACCCTGCAGGACGCGGCGGCGCTGCCGGCGACCATCCGGCTCGCCTTCGCGCGCGACGCAAGAACGGGCCGCCAGTGCCAGGTGGTGTGGCGCCGCGGCGCCTCGGTCGGCGTCAAGTTCATCGGCAAGTAGGCGTCGCTATCGCTTCCCTGCGGCAGACGCGCTAACAAGCGGCATGTGTCGATCTCTCATCCTGGGCGCCATCGCGGCGCTGGCCGCCGTGACCGTGGCAGCCGCCGGCTCGCCGGGATCATCGCTTCTTGCGCCACCGCTTCCCGCGCCGAAGGCGGCTGGACCCAACAAGGCTGCACCCCGTTCAGGCGCCGCCACCAACAATCCCTGCGCGTCCTACGGTGCCAACTTCGTACGCGTCGAGGGAACCGATACCTGCGTGAAAGTCGGCGGGGCCTTGCGCGTCGAGATGGGCACCTCGGCCGGTCGCTGAGGTGCTCACGACAGCGGCGGCGCGATGTGGCGGATGAAGGCCGGGCGCCGCGCGATCTGCCCGTACCAGCGCGCGAGACTCGGCAGCTCCGGCTTGACGACACCTTCAACTCCGAACCAGCGCCGCGCATAGGCGCCGAGCGCGATGTCGGCGAGCGTGAAGCGCTCGGCCTCGACATGGCTGCGCGTGGCCAGATGCGTGTCGAGGATGCGCCACATCGCCGCGGCGTCGTCGGCCGCCTTCTGCAAGGCGGCCATGTCGCGCTGCTCCGCCGGCGTTCGCACCAATCCCCAGAACAGCGGACGCTCGATCGGCTGCACCGTCGACAGCGTCCAGTCCAGCCAGCGCTCCACCGCGGCGCGGTGCCGCGGCGTCGTTGGATAAAGCGGCGTGCCATCGCCATAAGCGAGGCAGAGATAGCGCATGATCGCGTTGCTCTCCCACAGCACGAAATCGCCCTCGACCAGCGTCGGGATGCGGCCGTTCGGATTCATCGCGAGATAGTCCGCTTCGTTGTTGCGGCCGAACTGCATGCCCGCGTCGATACGGTCATAAGCGACATCGAGCTCGGCGAGACACCACAGCACCTTCTGCACGTTCACCGAATTGGGGCGGCCCCAGATCGTCAGTCTGTCGTCGGCGGACACGTCCGGCTCCTGTCTGGGCGAGCGGCATTGCTAGCGCATGTTACGCAAAAAGCCCCGCTCGAAGCGGGGCTTTTCCGTCGAACGCGTCGTTCGCGGCGATCAGTGGCCGAAGAACAGCCACAGCAGAATGATCACCGGAATCGGCACGCCCAACAACCACAGTAGAATTCCTCGACCCATCTCGGCCTCCTCGAATCCTCTCCATCAATCGGAGCGACAACGCGAGGATGGCCTCGATGTTCCGGCAGGTGGACGAGTGCGAACGGCTCACCAATGTCCGGTGTTCGGCATCGACAGCCAGGGCTCGGCCGGCGCCTTCGGCTCGCCCTTCTGCAACAGCTCGATCGAGTGCAGATCGGGCGAGCGGATGAAGGCCATGTTGCCGTCGCGCGGCGGCCGGTTGATGGTAATGCCGAGCTTCATCAGCCGGTCGCAGGTGGCGTAGATGTCGTCGACCTCATAGGCGAGATGGCCGAAGAAGCGGTCCTCGCCATAGCTCTCCTCGTCCCAATTGTAGGTGAGCTCGACCAGCGGGGCGCCGCGCGTCGGCGGCAGGGTCTTCAGCAGGTGTTCATCTTCGGGTGCGCAGAGAAACGCCAGTGTGAAGCGACCCTTGTCGTTGTCGATCCGGCGCACCTCCTTGAGGCCGAGCGCATCGGAATAGAATTTGAGCGCGGCGTCGAGATTGCGCACGCGCAGCATGGTGTGGAGATAACGCATCGTTTCTTCTCTCCCTGAACTCGAAGCGGATGCTCAACGGCCGCCTGCGGACGCCGATCCATAGCAGCAATTCGTTCGCCCGTGTATCGAGCCTGATGCTGCGGCGATGCCGGCTCGCGCGGATGTGCAGTGCGCGCGGCGACGCATTCGACGGGGCCGCGCGGTGTTGCGAGAGCCTCTCCGTATGCCAGCGAATCGCTGTTTTGGCAGTGATTCGCGGCAGGGATGAACGGGCGCGATGCGACCGCATGCAGGGATTTCAGCGTGTTTCGCCTGCAATGTGAGGCCAAAATCACGCAGGACCATCGAAAATGCCTGGAAATATAGGGGAAAATGAATCGCATGCTCCGTTCGATCGCCATCGCAGCTTGACTTCTGCGCGCTCCGTTGGAATTTTGGCGCCGCTGTGGGTGCTTCGGGGCCCCTTGAAATGCAGGAGAATCCCGAAAAATCGCGGGGTGATACGCCACCAGACGACTGAAGTCCCGGCTGTGCAATGCAGCCAGAATGCCCCGACCAGTCTGCGCAGCAATGCGCTGATAGCCGCGCAGTCGTCACGTCATTCACCGGTACCAATCACAAGGAGATACGATGGCTACCCAACTTTCCAAGTCGCAGCTGATCGAGAAGATTGCGACCTCGACCGAGCTGTCCAAGCGCGACGTCAAGAACGTCATGGAGACGCTCACCGACGTCGGCCACAAGGAGCTGAAGAAGAACGGCGTGTTCCTGGTGCCGGGCTTCGCCAAGTTCGTCGTCGTCAAGAAACCCGCCGTGAAGGCGCGCAAGGGCACCAACCCCTTCACCGGCGAAGAGATGATGTTCAAGGCCAAGCCGGCCCGCAAGATCGTGCGCGCGCGCCCGGTCAAGGCCGCCAAGGACGCGGTTGCCTGATCTGACCGTCAGTCACGGTCGTGATCACGTCAGAGGCCCCCTGAGAAGGGGGCCTCTTTCGTTGCGGAATGTGTAGGCTGCAGCGGGCCTGAGTGTCGCGTTCGCGGATCGCGAAGTCTCGCGCGGGGAGAGCGGAAAACGACAGCAGCGCCAGCGCGACGGAATATCTTCGTCGCGTGGCGCCACCCTCGAGCACTGGGCCCTGAAATCCCCAGTACTGATCTGTCTCGGCGTGCCGCAGGAAGGTTCAAGGGCTTTTCCGGGAAGTTTGACCGGCCCGTGCGGCCTCCGCCCGAGCGGGCAGCGTCGTCGCGCGCGCTGGGGACAAGCTGGTGGATGTTGCGCAGCAAGCCGTTGATCCGGGAGCCAAAAGACACAGGCTGGGAGCTGTGGACAGGCGTTGGATCGATTGTGGATGAGCCTCCGGCGTGATCGCCACGCGGCTCGGCGTCAGTCGCGGTCCAGATCCGCTCCGTCGTCCGTACCGGCCGCCTCGGTCCCGGGATGAAGGAACGCAAGCACGACGAAGCCGCCATAGCCGATGATGTTGAATAGAAGTTCCAGCCAGGATGCCATCGCGGACTCCCCCTAGAGGGGTGAACGCATGACTAGCGTTACCGTTCCCGCCGCGCGCGGGGGCGACCAGCCTGCAACCAATTCCCCCGCATCTGCGTTGTTTGGACGCATCGGAATTGGAGGACAACGATCATGAGAAAGGCATTGGCAGTTCTGGCGACCGCGGGTGCCGTCGCCGTCACCGCATTGGCGGCACCCGCGCCGGCACAGGCGCGCGGTCTTGGTCCGGGTCTCGCATTCGGCCTCGCGGCGGGCGCGCTGACCGCCGGCGCGATCGCGGCGTCGCATCCCTATTACTATGGTCCGGGCTACGACTACTATGACTACGGCCCGCGTTACGTCTACGCGCCCGGCCCGTATGCCTATTACGGCGGACCGTACTATCATCGCTACCACCACTGGCGTCATCACTGGTAGACGTCAGTCGTGAGAAGGAGAGCCCGGATGGCGAAAGCCTCCGGGCTCTCGTTTCATCCCTGCTATTCCGCGGCCTCGCCGCGCTGCGCCTTCTTCCACGCCGAGCGGGCATATTCCTCGCGTTCGCGCGCGAACTTCTCCTGGGTCGACTTGAACCGTGCAATCCTTGCGGTGATGTCGGCGCGCTCCTTCGCGCGGCGGTCGTCCTGCGTCTCGTTCTGCCTCACGGATCCTCTCTGCTCCGGTTGCTATCCGGCGAGCCTCGCCGTGAGACGCGTGACAAACTTCCTGGCGAAACGCTGGCGCGATGTGGATGTCCGATTGAGGCGTGATTGCGGACGCACGGCCCGGCTGCAGGCGGCCCGCGCGTTTTGCCGGGGACAGACCGCGGGAGGCGAGCAGCGCCAACGTCTTCAGGTAGACACGGAACAATCCGACTCGTTTTGCTTGTGGCCGCGTCGTTCACGGCCGGTTCCGGTGGATACGGAGTGGCACGACGACGCAGCCGGGCCGGACACGCTTGGAGGCGGGAGCCAGCTTGCCGTGCTATGAAGGGAGGACAATGATGATGCGAGGTCTCATGGTTCAGGGCAGCCGCTGATGATTGCATCCGATCTGCACGACGGTGTGAATCGCCTGGGAGACATGATCGCTGCGGCGCGTGTGATCGTGCCCTTCACCGGCGCTGGACTATCGACCGAGACGGGCATTCCGGATTTCCGTTCTCCCGGCGGTCTATGGACGCGCAACCGGCCGATCCATTTCGACGAATTCCTCGCCAGCCAGGAGGCGCGGGACGAGGCTTGGCGGCGGCGCTTCGCGATGCAGGAGACGTTTGCCGCGGCGCGGCCCGGCCGCGGCCATCTGGCGCTTTCGTCGCTCTACCGTGCGGGGAAAATTCCGGCCGTCATCACTCAGAACATCGACAACCTGCACCAGGACTCCGGTTTCGCCCCGGATCACGTCATCGAACTGCACGGCAACACCACCTACGCGCGATGCATCGGATGCGGGCAGCGCTATGAGCTCAACTGGGTGCGCGAGCGCTTCGAGGCCGACGGTGCCGCGCCGGATTGTCCCGAATGCGCGGAGCCGGTGAAGACGGCGACGGTATCCTTTGGTCAGTCGATGCCCGAGCATGAAATACAGCGTGCCACCGAACTCGCGCAGCACTGCGATCTGTTCGTCGCGATCGGCTCATCGCTGGTTGTGTGGCCGGCCGCGGGCTTTCCATTGATGGCAAAGCGGGCTGGCGCGCAACTCGTGATCATCAACCGGGAACCGACCGATCAGGACGACGTTGCAGACCTTGTTATCCACCACGACATCGGCGAAGTACTCGGATCGTTCGTCCGTAATTGAACGGAAATTGATGCATTTTTGTCGGCATCTCTGTTCATATGCCTCACTGAAACCGATTTTTATCTATGCGCGGCACGAGGGAATGTTATCTTTGATTCGAGAGATTCGCGTGACTCATCGTGGGTATAGGTGGTGAGCACGTGTATGAGGGCGCCGTTGCAGGGGTGGCGGCTCACAATTCATATGTGAGGTCCGGGGTTATGGGGTCGGACGGATTTGAGTCCAAGAAGCTTGGGATGCCGGTCGTTGGTGTATCGACACCAACCCGGCTCGGGGCGGAATATCAAACCGGCGTCGCGCGCGACTCGGCAATCGATGCGATGACCGGTCTTGGCGAGAACCTCGTCGAAATCAGCGGTGTCATCAAATGGTTCGACGCCTCGAAGGGATACGGTTTCATCGTTCCCGACAATGGCTGGCCGGACGTGCTGCTGCACGTCACGGTGCTCAGGCGCGACGGATACCAGACCGCCTATGAAGGTGCTCGCCTGGTGGTGGAGTGCGTGCAGCGCTCCAAGGGCTACCAGGCGTTCCGCATCGTCTCGATGGACGAGTCGACGGCGATCCATCCGGCGCAGATGCTGCCGCCGCGCACCCATGTGACGGTGACGCCGACCAGCGGGCTGGAGCGAGCCCAGGTCAAGTGGTTCAACCGGCTGCGCGGCTTCGGCTTCGTGACCTGCGGGGAAGGCAGCCCGGACATTTTCGTCCACATGGAGACCCTGCGCCGCTACGGCATGACCGAGTTGCGCCCCGGCCAATGGGTGCTGGTCCGCTACGGGCCCGGCTCCAAGGGCATGATGGCGGCCGAGATCCACCCCGAGACGGGCTCGCCGGCATTGTCCTCGCACTGAGCGGATGCTTCCTGCGACCACGGTATTTGACGGCCCCCTGGAACGGCGCTTCCTGGGGCCGTTTTCATGTCGGCTCCGCTTCACGGACCGGGCCGCGGTCTTGCTGCGGAGGCCGCGACCGTGTAGTGACGGGTCCTCCAGGACAATGGTCCTTGAGAACATCGGGGTATAGCGCAGCCTGGTAGCGCGGCAGTTTTGGGTACTGCAGGTCGTTGGTTCGAATCCAGCTGCCCCGACCATCTCCGCAGCGGCGCGGCTTTCTCAGGCGGGGCCTGATAGCTGGCGCGATACTCACGATAGCGAGAAAGATTTCGGCCAGGCCGCCAGCGCTCAATCGGCCGAGCGACCGCGAGCGCGGCTGGGCCGATAAAAAAATTCGGATGCTCCCGCAGCGGCAAAACCCGGGAGCATCCGAAGTGTGCGGGTGAATCCGGGGAAGGAACATCCGCTGGTCGTCAGCATCCTCTGAATCGAAATCTCGCGTCTTTGCGCTAAATCAAATCAGGCGCAGGAGGCGGTTCGCGCGTCGGCCGTGCCGAGGTCGCGGCGGGCGGATCAGCGCGCCAGCTCGTCCTGCGCCAGCCGGCCGTCGATGATGTGCACGCGCCGGTGCATCTGAGCGGCGAGGTTGAGATCGTGCGTGACCGCGACGACGGTCTTGCCGCGCAGCGTGACGAGATCGCGCAGGATGCCGAACACCTGCGCGGTCGCGGCGGTGTCGAGGCTGCCGGTCGGCTCATCGGCGAGGATCACCGGCGGATCGTTGGCGAGCGCGCGCGCCACCGCCACGCGCTGACGCTGGCCGCCGGACAATTTGTCCGGCGTCTTGCGCAGATGATCGGCGAGGCCGAGCGACGCCAGCAGCTCCTCGGCGCGCTGGGTGACCGCGCGTGGCGACAGCCGGGCCAGCGCGCGCATCGGCAGCGCGACGTTCTCGGTGATCGAGAACTCCGGCAGCAGGAAATGAAACTGGAAGACGAAGCCGAGCCGCGACAGCCGCACCTCGGCGCGCTCATCCTCGTTCATGCCCGTCGTCGAGCGGCCGTCGATCAGCACGTCGCCCTGGCTCGGCAGGTCGAGCAGGCCAAGCAGATAGAGCAGGGAGGATTTTCCCGAGCCCGACGGTCCGGTGATGGCGATGAGCTCGCGCGGATGGATCACGAGATCGATGTCGGCGACCAGCGTCACCGGCACCTCGCCGGGCAGCACCTTGGTCACTTGCCGCGCCTCGATCAGGGGCGGGCTCACGTCGCGCCCCGGATGATGTCGACCGGATGCAACCGCGCCGCGGCCCGGGCCGGAAAGTAGCCGGCGACGGCGCTGGAGACCAGCGCGACCGCGCCCGCCAGCAGATAGTGCTTCAGCGAATACAGCACGGGCAGATGATTGTAGTCGGAAAACGGCGTCTTGAACTCGAGCGAGGCGAGCCCGCGGGTAAGCAGGTAGCCGAGCGCCCAGCCGAGGGCGGCACCGGTGAGGCCGATGAACAGCGCCTCGACGATGAAGATGGCGCGGACCGTGCGGTCGCGGAAGCCGAGCGACTTGAGGATGGCGATGTCGCGGGTCTTCTCGTGGGTGATGGTCGAGATGATGTTGTAGGTGCCGAAGCTCGCGACCAGCAGGATGGCGCCGACGATGGTGTACATCAGCACGTTGCGCAGCGTGATCGCCGCCAGCAGATCCTCCTGCGCCTCCTGCCAGGAGACCGCCTTGTAGCCGGTCTGCTCGCCGATGCGCTCGCTGATGAGGCGCGCCTGCATCGGATCGTTGGTGCGGACGCGGATCTCGTTGATGATCCCGGTCTGGCGCTCCAGGATCTGCGCGGTGCGCAGCAGCACGTAGCCGGTGGTCTCGTCGGTGCCGCGGAAGCCGGAATGGAAGGTGCCGACGACGGTCGCGTTCATGCTGATGCCCTGGGCCGAGGCGAGCGTGATGTTGGAGTTCACCCGCGCGCCGATCTTGGCCGCGAGCCGGTCGCCGAGCAGGATCGCGTGCGAGGACCGGTACAGCGAATTGAGATTGCCCTGCCGCATGTGGCTCGGCAGCGTCGAGACTTGGCCCTCCGTGCGCGGATCGATGCCGATGATCGCGACCGTCAGGTTGCGGCCGGCGAAGCGCAGCACGGCCTTTGACTGCACCGACGCCGTCAGCGCGCCCGGCACCCAGCCCTGCAGCGAGGCAATGGTGGCCATCGGGTTCTTGATGCCGGGGCGGCGGACGTTCGGGGTCAACCGGTGGAATTCGGCCGCCGCATAGACCAGGTCGGCCGGCTGGCGGGTCGGCTGGCGCAGCTCGTCGGTGATCGAAATGTGCGGCAGCGCGTCGACCAGCGTGCGGATGAAGTCGTCCTGGGAGCCCTCCATCATCGCCGCCATCATCACCGAAAACGCCACGCCAGTCATCACGCCGGCGATTGCGACCAGCGTCTGGCGGGCGCGATGGCGCACATGGGTCCAGGCGATGGTCAGGACGAGGCTCATGGCGCGGACGTCTCGGGCTCGATCACGCGGATCCGCTCGCCGTCCTTGATGTCGGCGGTCGCGGGCGCCGCGACCAGCTCGCCTTCGCGGGCGCCGTCGAGGATCTCGACCGCCGCGGAGCCGCGGATGCCGATCCGCACCGCGCGCCGATGCACACGGCCGCCTTCGATCACCATGAGGCTGTTGTTGACGACGGCATTGGCCGGCGCGAGCAGCGTGTCGGCCGTCTCGCGGCTGACGATGTTGGCCTCGACGCTCATGCCGACGCGCAGCGGCGTGTTGTCGGGCAAGCCGATCCGCACGCGGAACGTCTTCGCCACGGGATCGCCCGCCGGCGTGATCTGCTTCACCGTCCCGGGCAGCGCCTGGTTGCCGAACGCATCGGCGCGCAGCAGCGCCTTCTGGCCGACCTGGACACGGGGGATGTCCTCTTCGTTGACGTCGGCGACGACCCAGAGCGGCTTCTCCAGGCCGACGCGGTAGAGGATGGTGCCGGGATCGACCATGTCGCCGACCTCGCCGTCCTCCTTGAGGACGACGCCGTCCATCGGCGCCACCAGCTTGAAGTAGTCGAGGCGCTGGGTCTGGGCCGCGATCTGGGCGCGGATGCGGGCGAGATCGCTTTCGGAGCGCTGGTACGCTTGCGAGGTGGCCGCGCCGCGCGCCAGTAGCTGCGTCTGCCGCTCGAATTCGAGGCGCTGGAATTCCTCCTGTGCGCGCAGATCGTTCAAGGTGGCCAGCGCCTCCTTGTCGTCGAGCCGCGCCAGCACGTCGCCGGCCTTGACCAGCTTGCCCTCGCAGCGGCAGCGCTCGACGATGCGGCCGCGGACCAGCGGCGTGCTCCGCGACCACGTCTCCGGCTCCACCGCGCCGGTTGCATAGACGATCTCGGCCGCCGTGCCGCGAGTGATGCGGGCGGTCGCGATGAGCGGTCCACGCATCCACCATACGGCAAACCCAGCCAGTGCGCCGAACAGCAGGATGATCGAGAGCAGGCCGCGCCACGGAAAACGACGCCGGCCGCGATCGATGGCCGGCGTGGCAGCAATGGCATTGGATTGGTCCGGCGTCAGCATGTCCATGATCGAACGGACCCTGCGACGGGAGAAAGGCTATACTTAGCCCGCAGTGCCAGTCGCCACGCGGGGCGGAGCCATCTTGAAGTGCTGTTTGGCATAGGCGACGATCTGGCGATCGGTCGGGTGATCGGCAACCTCGACGCCGACGATGCGCTTTCCGACCGCAGGATGCTTCTCGTGCAGGTACTTGGCAAGCTCGGTCTTGGCGCTGGCCGGACCGATGATCAGGACCTCGCCGGCGTCATCGAGCGCGTGCGCGACCTCCTCGAGGAAATTCTTGTCGGGCGCCGCGTGGCCGCTGCCGATCTCGTTGGCCTTGTGGTGCAGATGCTTGGTCTGCAGGTGTGGATGCAGCGTCAGCTCGTCGGCACCGGTCAGTCCGATATGGAACACCTTGGCCTCGCTGTGATCGAGCCACACGACGGCATGGAAATGAGTCGGCATGTTCTGGTCCTTGTCAGCAAATCGCCGCGTGGCGGCCTTGTGCGTTCGCCAGGGAACGCGCGCCGCGGAAGGCGGCACCCTTTGTGATGCAAACCTTAGCGAGCCCGATCGTGGCCGGCTTGATGCAGGTCAACGGACGCGGGAACCACCCCCGCGCCCCTGATGTGCGGGGGTTACTTCGGCGCAGGCGGCTTCGGCAGCGGCTTGTCCTGCCGCTTCGACCAGGAGATGTAGTAGGCCACGGTGGTCATGATCGCGATGCCCGCCGCGCTGACGAGAATCTGCGCCAGCAGCGAACCTGAGCTCAGCATCAGGGTGAAGTGGCCGATGAAGGACAGGAACACGCCGACGCAGAACACCGCCAGCGACTGTTGGCCGCAGACGACGAGGGGATCGAGCGCCTTCCACTCCAGGCCCGGCCATTCCTTCGGCACGAAACGGATGACCAAAATGACGATCACCACGAAATGCAGGAAGCGGTACGGCGCGAGATTGGTCTTGTCGTTGGGATTGAAGGCCGAATAGAGCCAGTTCGGAAACATCGATCCGAGCTCAGGGAAGCGGCCGGCCATCGTCATGACCAGTGCGAGCACCATATAGGCGATGCAGAAATAGAGCGTGGCCGGCGCCATGATGATGCCCATCGAGCGGCGGGCGCCGCCGAGCGCGCACCATGAGCCGAACACGAACAGCACCTGCCAGCAATACGGATTGAAGTACCAGGTGCCGGCCGGGTAGGCCGCAAAATTCCAGCCCATCTGCCGCGCCAGGAGCCAGAGCACGATCGAGGCGATCATGGTCAGGTCGGGCTGGCGCAGCATCATCCACAGCACCGGCGGGAAGAAGCCCATCAGCACGATGTAGAGCGGCAGCACGTCGAGATTGACCGGCTTGAACTTCAGGATCAGCCCCTGGGCCAGCGTATCGCTGGCGTGGTCGACGAGGCCCGCGACGTTGAACTCGTCGATGATCTCGGAGACGCCGAAGCGCGTCGCCAGATAGCTGATGGCCACAATATAAATCACGAACAGCACGATGTGGGCGACGTAGAGCTGCCACACCCGCTTGAACAGCCGGGTGGCGCCGACGATGAAGCCGCGGTCGATCATCATGCGCGCATAGACGAACGAGGCGGTATAGCCGGAGATGAACACGAACAGGTCGGCGGCGTCGCTGAAGCCGTAATTCCGCGTGGTGATCCAGTTCACCACATTGTCCGGGATATGATCGAGAAAGATCGCCCAGTTGGCGATTCCGCGAAACAGGTCGAGCCGAAGGTCGCGCCCTCGCTCGGGCAGCGTGGCATTGATTTTCATGGCCGCTTCAACGCACTGTTTTGAATGGAAAACGTCGGGGGGCAGAGGCGCCGTGGCAGTCGACCGAGATTGTCACGGGACGGCAGAATGACTATACGGAGCACGATAAACGGTCATGTCCAGGATGGGAATCACCGTTCCGTGCTGAAGCTTGCCTGTAACCCATCCCGGCCGTTTCCGCCAAACGCATGACGACCGCAGCTTCCAGGGGCTCTCCCAGCAATGACCGCACGCATTTTCAAGCCCGCCAAGAACGCGATGCAATCGGGCAAGGCCAAGACCCGGGACTGGCAGTTGGATTATGAGCCGGAGCAGCCGCGTTCGGTCGAGCCGCTGATGGGCTGGACATCCTCTTCGGACATGAAGCAGCAGGTCACCTTGCGCTTCGACACCAAGGACGAGGCGATCGCCTATTGCGAACGCAAGGGCATTCCCTATGAGGTGATCGAGCCGAAGGAGCCGGTGAAGCGGCAGATCGCCTATGCCGACAATTTCTCGTTCCGCCGCGGCGAGCCTTGGACGCATTGAGGGGCCGACACGGCCATCATCCGTTCAGCAGCCCGCCGGGGATGGGCAGCGGCGCGTCCTTGGACAGGCCGAGCACCGGGAAGCTCCTGATGGACCGGACGCCGGGCAGGGCGGCGAACTGGCGGAGCTGGCGGCTCATGCCTTCGACCCCGGTCGACACGCATTTCAGCAGAAAATCCGCATCTCCCGACAGCCGCCAGCATTGCTGGACCCAGGGCAACGGTACGATCGCGGCCTCGAACGCCTCCAGCGCCGTCTGGTGCTGGCTGTCGAGCTGAATCGACACGAACGCTACCACCTCATAGCCCAGCGACCGCTCGTCGATGCTGGCGCGGATGGACTTGATCACGCCGCTATTGCGCAGCGTCCGCACGCGGCGCAGGCAGTTCGGATGCGAGATCCCCACCCGGCCGGCGAGCTCATTGATGCGGATCCGGCCGTCGGCCTGGAGCTCCGCCAGGATCCTGCGATCGATCGCGTCGAGCTCCGGGCTGCCAGCCATCGGCGCGGCCCGTTCAGCCGGTCGGGTGATCAGGCCGGCCGCCGCCGGCCTGCGCAGGCCCGGCGGTGCGCGGCATGACGCCGGAGAGGACGAGCTTCTCATGGGCCGCGATGATCGTCTCCTTGCTGAGCCGGCCGCCCGGACGGTACCAGCTGCACAGCCCGGTCAAGAGCGCGATGATGGCAAAGGTCGCGACCTGGATGTCGTCGACGTCGAACACGCCTTGCGCCACACCGTCGCTGAGGATGTCGGCCAGCCGACGCTCATAGGCGCCGCGCAGCGCTACCACCGCCTCATAGTTGCGGGGATCGAGACTGCGCAGCTCCGAGTTGGCGATGAAGACCTCGCGCTTTCGGGTCATGTGATAGCCGACGTGGAAGGCGACGAACGCCCTGAGACGTTCGACCGGACCCTGGGTGCCGCGCAGCGCCTGGTCGAGCTCGCGCAGGAGGTTGTTGATGTGGTCCTGGATCAGCTCCGCCAGCAGCTCCTGCTTGGTGCTGATGTGATTGTAGAGCGAGCCTGGCTGGATGCCGACCTCGGCGGCGAGCTGGCGCAGGCTCATGGCCTCATAGCCGTGCTGGAAGATCAGCCGCAGGCCGGCCTTGCGGATCGCCTCCATCGTCGTCGGACCATGTGACCCGATCGTGCGCGCCATCTCGTCCTCGCTGGACCGTCCCGGTGCCGATCGCGGCGGATCCGCCACGGTAGGGGGTCCCGTAGTGAAGTCTGAAAATTCCGTGGTCTCAAGCAAATGCTGCTCGCCCCGGACCCTACAACAATCCGCTTGAGAATAGAATTTAAAAACGTATGATCGTTTAATTCGAGAGGGACGGATGGCCGCAAACCGGGCCGCCGGCGGGCAGGGAGGACAGCATGCGGGCAAAGATGGTACACCCGGGCTCGCAGCGGCCTGGACGGCCGCGACCGCTCTGACGCGTGCTCCCACGGCTTCCCCCTCCAGCCTCGCAACGAAGACGCCGGTCATGACGCTTCATTCCACGATCGATCCATCGTCCTCCGATTTCGCCCGTAATGCCGACGCCATGCGCGCGCTGGTCGCCGACCTCAGGATGAAGCTGGCGCAGGTCGCCGAGGGCGGCGGCGAAGCCTCACGCAACCGGCACCTGTCGCGCGGCAAGATGCTGGCGCGCCAGCGCGTCGACCTGCTGCTCGACCCCGGAACGGCGTTCCTCGAACTGTCGCCATTGGCCGCACATGGGCTCTATGGCGGCGACGTCCACTCGGCCAGCATCGTCACCGGCATCGGCCGCATTGCCGGCCGCGAATGCGTCGTCGTCGCCAACGACGCCACCATCAAGGGCGGCACCTACTACCCGATGACGGTGAAGAAGCATCTGCGTGCCCAGGACATCGCCCGGCAGAACAATCTGCCCTGCGTCTACATGGTCGACTCGGGTGGCGCGTTCCTGCCGCTGCAGGATGAGATCTTCCCCGACGAGCGGCATTTCGGCCGCATCTTCTACAACCAGGCGCAGATGTCGGCGGCCGGCATTCCGCAGATCGCGATCGTGATGGGCTCGTGCACGGCGGGCGGCGCCTATGTGCCGGCGATGTCGGACGAGAGCATCATCGTGCGCAACCAGGGCACAATTTTTCTGGGCGGCCCGCCGCTGGTGAAGGCGGCAACCGGCGAGGTGGTCAGCGCCGAGGAGCTGGGCGGCGCCGACGTGCATTCGCGGCAGTCGGGCGTCACCGACCACTATGCGCAGAACGACGCGCACGCGATCGGCATCGCACGGCGCATCGTCGGCACGCTGAAGCCGCCGGGCGCACGCAGCGCGCTGAACATGCGCGAGGTGCGCGAGCCGCGCTATGCGGCGGAAGAGATCTACGGCGTCGTGCCGGTCGACGGCCGCAAGCCGTTCGACGTGCGCGACATCATCGCGCGGGTGGTCGACGGCTCGGAGTTCGACGAGTTCAAGAAGCTCTACGGCCAGACGCTGGTGTGCGGCTTCGCGCATATCTGGGGCCATCCGGTCGGCATCATCGCCAACAACGGCATCCTGTTCAGCGAGAGCTCGCTGAAGGGGGCGCACTTCATCGAGCTGTGCTGCCAGCGCAACATCCCGCTGGTGTTCCTGCAGAACATCACCGGCTTCATGGTCGGCAAGAAATACGAGGCCGGGGGCATCGCACGCGACGGCGCCAAGCTGGTCACGGCGGTCGCGACCGCGTCGGTTCCCAAGTTCACCGTGGTGATCGGCGGCTCCTACGGCGCCGGCAATTACGGCATGTGCGGCCGCGCCTATGCGCCGCGTTTCCTCTGGATGTGGCCGAACGCGCGCATCTCGGTGATGGGCGGCGAGCAGGCCGCGATGGTGCTGAGCCAGGTCCGCCGCGATGGCATCGAGGCCAAGGGCGAGAGCTGGCCCACGGAGGAGGAAGAGAAATTCCGTAGCCCCATCCGTGCGCAATACGAGGCCCAGGGCAATCCCTACTACGCGACGGCGCGGCTGTGGGACGACGGCGTGATCGATCCCGCCGATACCCGCCTCGTGCTCGGGCTCGGATTGTCTGCCGCCGCCAATGGCCCGGTCGAGCCGACCAGGTTCGGCCTGTTCAGGATGTGATCATGGTTCGTCCCGGATTGTATCGCCGTTTCCGCAAGCTCCTGATCGCCAACCGCGGCGAGATCGCCGTGCGCGTCATCCGCACGGCGCGCGCGATGGGGTTGAAGACCGTCGCCGTCTATTCGGAGGCCGACCGCAACGCGCTGCATGTCGCGCTCGCCGACGAAGCCGTGCTGCTCGGCCCCGCGCGTGCCCGCGATTCCTATCTCAACATCGAGCGCTTGATCGAGGCTGCAAGGCAGACAGGCGCCGAGGCGGTTCATCCCGGCTATGGCTTCCTGTCCGAGAGCGCCGAATTCGCGCAGACCTGTCTCGACGCGGGCCTGGTGTTCGTCGGGCCGACGGCCGCGATGATCACCGCGATGGGCTCCAAGTCCGGCTCCAAATTCCTGATGGAGCAGGCCGGCGTGCCGCTGGTGCCCGGCTATCACGGCGAGGCGCAGGACGAGGCGACGCTCGCCAATGAAGCCGCGCGGATCGGCTTTCCCGTTCTGATCAAGGCCTCCGCCGGTGGCGGCGGCCGCGGCATGCGCGTGGTCAATGCAGCCGGCGATCTCGCTGATGCCGTCACCAGCGCCAAGCGCGAGGCCAAGGCGGCGTTTGGCGACGACCGTGTGCTGATCGAGAAATTCGTCCAGAACCCGCGCCACATCGAGGTGCAGATCATCGGCGACAGCCACGGCAATCTGGTGTCGCTGTTCGAGCGCGAATGCACCCTGCAGCGTCGGCATCAGAAGGTGATCGAGGAGGCGCCGTCGCCGACGCTGACGCCGGAGCAGCGGGAGACGGTTTGCGCGGCGGCGAGGCGCGCGGCGGGCGCGGTGAACTATGTCGGCGCCGGCACCATCGAGTTCGTCTCCGACGGCCGCGACGTGTTCTTCATCGAGATGAATACACGCCTGCAGGTCGAGCATCCCGTCACCGAGTTGATCACCGGCGTCGATCTCGTCGAATGGCAGTTGCGCGTCGCCTTCGGCGAAGAGCTGCCGCTGACGCAGGACCAGATCCGGTTGCATGGTCATGCCATTGAGGCCCGCGTCTACGCGGAAAATCCCGCCAAGAACTTCATGCCCTCAGTCGGCACGATCAAGACCTGGCGGCTTCCTGCTGAAACCGGCGGCCTGCGCATCGATGCCGGCTATCGCGAGGGCGATGCGGTCTCGCCCTATTACGACGCGATGCTCGCCAAGATGATTGCCTGGGCGCCGACCCGCGAGGTCGCGATCGAGCGGCTCAACCGCGGCCTGGAGGACACCGACGTCCGCGGCATCGTCAGCAACATCCCGTTCCTGTCGGCGCTGCTGACGCATCCCGACGTCGTGGCGAACGCGATCGACACCGGTTTCATCGAGCGCCATCTAACGCATCTAACCCAATCAGGGGCGGTGGCCGGCGATGTCGAGCTCTGTGCCGCCGTCGCGGCCATTCTCATCGACGAGCAGACCGTGGCCGTGAAGGAGCAGGGATCGCCGTGGCGCGCATCCGGTTGGATGCCGGTGGGACTGCGGCAGCGCATGTTCTCGTTCCGCCAGGGTGCCGCAGCGGAGTCGCGGACGGTGACGCTGGCCTATGGTCCGGGCGTGCAGCGCCTGTCGATCGAGGGCCGTGAGACCTCGTTCTCGGCACTTCCGACCGACGACGGCGGCTTCGACCTTGTGCGCGACGGCGTCAAATCCCATGTGGTGGCCGTCATCGAGGGCCACGAACTGTACCTGCGAACCCGCAACGGCCGTTTCGATCTGCATTGGATCGATCCGTTCGGCGGTGACGACGAGGAGCAGGCCGGCGAGGACAAGATCGTGGCGCCGTTGCCGGGGACCGTGGTGGCGCTGCTCGCGCAGGAAGGTGCGGTCCTGGAGAAGGGCGCGGCGATCCTGACGCTCGAAGTCATGAAGATGGAGCAGACCCTGCGGGCGCCGTTCGCAGGCCGGCTCAAGGCGATCAAGTGCAAGGTCGGCGACATCGTGCAGGAAGGCGTCGAACTGGCGGACCTCGAACCGTCCGCCTGATCCTCGAACCCGAAGAGGTCGGTATGAGCGAAAGCGTGCGCATCATCGAAATGGGCCCGCGGGACGGCCTGCAGAACGAGAAGATGCCGATCAGCGTGGCCGATCGCATCGCCTTTGTCCGTGCGCTGGTGGACGCAGGGCTGACCACGGTCGAGGTCGGCGCCTTCGTCTCGCCCAAGGCAATCCCGCAGATGGTGGGATCGGACGAGGTGATGCGCAGCGTCGCCGCGTTGCCCGGCGAATTCCACGTGCTGGTGCCGAACGTGAAGGGCTATGAGGCGGCGCGCGCCGCGGGCGCCAAGGTGATCTCGGTCTTCACCGCGGCCTCCCAGAGCTTCTCCCGCGCCAACATCAATTGCTCGATCGAAGAGTCGCTGGAGCGCTTCAAGCCGGTGATCGCCCACGCCAAGGCCGACGGCATCCGGGTGCGCGGCTACGTCTCCTGCGCGCTGGGTTGCCCCTATGAAGGCGAGATCAGGCCGCAGGCCGTCGCCGATGTCGCGAAGGCGCTGTGGGACCTCGGCTGCTACGAGATATCGCTGGGCGATACGATCGGCGTCGGCACGCCGCTCAAGGCCAGGCAGATGCTGCGCGCTGTCTGCGACGACGTGCCGGTGACGCATCTGGCGATGCATTTCCACGACACCTACGGCCAGGCGCTGGCCAATCTCTATGCGGGCATGGAGGAGGGCGTCCGCGTCATCGATGCCGCGGCCGGCGGCCTCGGCGGCTGCCCATTCGCGCCGGGCGCGACCGGCAACGTCGCGACCGAGGACGTCGTCTACATGCTCGAAGGCATGGGCATCCGCACCGGCGTCGACATGACGAAACTGCTGGCCGCCACCAACGAAATCAGCCGGCTGCTCGGCCGGCCACCGGTCAGCCGTGTTGCAGCGGCACTGAATGCGAAGAACAGGCGAGCAGCGAATGGCTGAAGGGACGAACAGCGAGTAGGGAATAGCGAATCGGGGAAAGGCAGAATCGCCGTATTCCCTATTCGCCACTCCCTATTCGCCATTCGCCGCCGCGTCAGCGGCTCAGATCCGGCCCCATCACGAGATCCGGCAGCGCCGTCGAGATCTGCGGCACGAAGCAGAGCAGCAGCACGGCGGCCATCATCAGCAGCACGAACGGCAGCGTGCCCCAGATCACCTCCCGCAGCGGGATGTCCGGCGCGACGTTTCTGATGACGAAGATGTTGAGACCCACCGGTGGATGGATCAGGCCCATCTCCATGACGATCGTCATCACCACGCCGAACCAGATGATGTCGAAGTTCGCCGCGCGCAGCGGCGGCAGGATGATCGGCGCCGTCATCAGGATGATCGACACCGGCGGCAGGAAGAAGCCGAGCACGACCACCATCAGCAGGATCGCGGCGAGCAGCTCCCAGCGCGGCAGATGCATCGCGACGATGTATTCCGCCACCGACTGCGAGATGTGCAGGTAGCTCATCACGTAGGAGTACAAGAGCGACATGCCGATGATCAGCATCAGCATGGTCGACTCGCGCAGCGTCGCCTTCATGATCGGCGCGAGGTCGGTCGGGCTCCAGACTCGGTAGATGATCGCAATCAGCACCAGCGCCAGGATGCCGCCGAGACCTGCCGTCTCCGACGGCGTGGCCAGCCCGCCATAGAGCGCAACCATGACGCCGGTCAGCAGCAGCACGAACGGGATCACGCGGGGCAGCACGGAGAAGCGCTGCGCCATCGTGTATTCGTCCTTGATCAGGATGTCCGACCAGGTGCCCGACTTCTCATAGACCGTTTTTGCGCGCGCGTATTCCTGGCGGAAGCGCACGACGGCATAGACGCCGAACAGTGTGACCAGCAGCAATCCGGGGCCGATGCCGGCCAGGAACAGCCGTCCCAGCGATTTCTCCGCGGCGATCGCGAACAGGATCATCGTGATCGACGGCGGCAGCAGGATGCCGAGCGTGCCGCCGGCGGCGATGATGCCGGCTGCGAAGCCGCCGGAATAGCCGCGCTTGCGCATCTCGGGAATGCCGGCCGAGCCGATCGCCGAGCAGGTCGCGGGCGACGATCCGGCCATCGCCGCGAACAGCGCGCAAGCGAACACGTTGGCGACGCCCAATCCGCCGGGCACGCGATGCAGCCAGGCATGCAGCGCAGAATAGAGATCCTGTCCGGCGCGGGAACGGCCGATCGCGGCACCCTTGAGGATGAACAGCGGGATCGACAGCAGCGTGATCGACGCCATCTCCTCGTAGACGTTCTGCGTGACGGTATCGAGCGACGCGGCCGGCATGTAGATGGCCATGAATACGACGGCGACGGCGCCGAGCGCGAACGCGATCGGCATGCCCGCGAACATCGCAAACAGGGTCGAGAGTCCGTAGGCAACCCCAATTCCGAACACGCTCATCGACGCGCTCCGGTCAGCGGGGCCACGATCTGCAGCAGCATCTGCAGGCACAGCAGGGTCATCCCGGCGGCCATCAGGCCGTAAGGAATCGCCAGCGGCGGCGACCACATCGAATTCGAGACCTGGCCATCGACCCAGGCCTCATGTGTCAGGGTCCAGGATTTCCAGGTGAAGAAGGCACAAAACAAGAAGCTCGCGACGTCGACCAGCCAGAGCCTGATCTTGTTGGCGAGCGGCGACATCAGCCCAACGAAGGCTTCGATGCTGACGTGGCCGCGATGCTCCTGCACATAGGCCGCAGTCATGAAGGTGGCGCCGACGAGCAAGAACACGGCGGCTTCGTCCTGCCAGTAGTTGGCGGCCTTGAACAGTGCACGGCCCGCCACGCTGTAGCTCAGGATGACGCAGGCCGCGACCAGTGCGAACGCGGCCAGAACGACGATGATGCGATTGAGCAGCGAGACAACACGCTGGAGCGGCGCCAGCGGTCCGCTGGCGCCGATGGCTGTCGTGGCCTCGGTATCGATAACGGGCGCGTGCATCAATCAGGCCGCGACGTCGGAGGCGAGCTTGAGGAGCTTGGCGCAGTTCGCAGACTTGCCGCCATAGTCCTTCCAGGCCGTGTCACGGGCAATGTCGCGCCATTTGTTGACGGTCCCGACATCGAGTTCCACAACCTTGGCGCCCGCCTTTTCGTAGACTTTTGCAACTTCGATGTCGTCGTCCTGCGCGCCCTTGCGCCCGAACGCCTCCATCTCCGCGCCAACCGCGAGGAGGATGTCCTGCTGGTTCTTCGGCAGCTTGTCGAACGAGGCCTTGGACATCATTAGCGGCTCGAGCATGAACCAGTACGACGCCTTGGCTCCGGAGGTGAGGGCCTTCGACACCTCTTCCAGGCGGAACGAGATCAGGCTGGTCGACGAGGTGATGCCGGCATCGCAGGCACCGGTCTGCATCGCGGTGTAGATTTCGTTCGATGGAACCGACAGCACCGAGGCGCCGGCGGTCTGCAGCACCATGTCCATCTCGCGCGAGCCGCCGCGCACCTTCATGCCCTTGGCATCGTCGGGTGTCACCAGCGGCCGCGATCGGCTGGCGACTCCGCCCGCCTGCCAGACCCAGGTCAGCAGGATGATGCCCTTGTCGGCCAGGAAATCGCTCAGCGTCTTGCCGACCGGCTCGTTCTTCCAGCGCATGCCCTGGTCGTAGGTCGTAACGAGCCCGGGCATCAGCGCGATGTTGGTCTCGGGAACTTCGCCGCCGGCATAGGGCATCGGATAGAGACTGATGTCGAGCGCGCCCTTCCGCATGGCGGAGAACTGCGCGACGGTCTTGATGAGCGAGGAGTTCGGATAGATCTCGGTCGCGATCTCGCCGCCGGAGCGCTTCGCAACCTCCTCCGAGAACACCCGGCAGAGCCGGTCGCGGAAATCGCCCTTGTCGATGGTGCCGCCGGGAAACTGGTGGGAGATCTTCAGCGTCGTTGCCGCGTGGGCCGTACCGGTTCCAAAACGCAGAATGGCCGGCGCAGCGAGCGCGGATGCGATGACATGACGGCGTGATAGCATGAGATTTCCCCTGGACAACTTCTGGTTGGGTTCCCGACCCCGGTTCGTTGGCGTGACTTATACCAGCCAATTTGCCGGACTTACCTCTAGCCGAACTAGACAGTTCGTTCGAGGCCAAATGCATGGGAAGCGACATATTGCTGCGGCGCACGTGCCGGCCTGTGAATCCCTTGCGCGGGTTGTACTAACATGGCTTTGCCGGGCAAAATTGTGTCGTTGATCCCAGAAGAGGGCGCATTCGAGTCAAATTTGATCGAACAATGATTCTCGTCCGCGCTCGTAACAATCACCTTCATCGGAACGTCGATGTCCAAGAACGGCGCGTCCGTCGCCGTCGAACCCGTCATACGAAGGAGCGATCATCATGACCAATCGTAGCCGCCTCATCCTCGGAATCTCCGCTGCCGCACTCGCGTTCAACGTGGCCGTCGCGCCGGCGGCATTCGCGGAGGACAAGATGAGCAAGGACGATGGGATGAAAAAGGGCGCGATGTCTCACGACGGCATGAAGAAGGACTCGATGGCGAAGGACGCCATGAAGAAGGACGATGCCACGTCCAAGGACGGGATGAAGAAGGACGACGGCATGATGAAGAAGAACTGACGCGTTTCGCACGTCATCGTGCGATGGGACGACCGTATCAGTCCCATCGCCGATGAATGAGGAATCGCAGCGATGCCGGCTGCGACGACACGCAGGTCTCGTGGTGGCAGCGTCGCTGCTTACTTCTTCTTTCCACGGGCCTTGCGCGCGGCGTAGCGCGCATCGCGCTTCGCCTTCTGCTCGGCTTCCATCTCGGCCAGGCGGGCGGCTTGTTCTTCCGCCTCGCGCGCAAGCCGGGCACTCTCGGCGGCCTTGGCCTCTTCCTCGAGACGCTTCTGCTCGGCCTTGGCGGCCTCGCGCTCCAATCGCTGCTGCTCGCGGCGCGCGGCGGCGGCTTCGCGCTCCTGCCGTCGCTTCACGACTTCGGGATCGTCCGGTCCCGGCTGCGATTTGAACTTCTGCACGATGCTCTGGCGGGCCTGCTGTGCGGCCTTCTGCCGATCGGCAAATCCAGGTTCCTTGAATCCTCTCATGGAGACGTCGTCACTTCGCTAGTTGGGTGTTCGGTCAGGGTGTGGTCGGTCAGGGGCTGCACGCGCCGCCAGGCAATTCTTCCACGATGTCGTGAACACGAGCGGAGGCCGACGCGAGCCCGTGTGTATAGGATCGCATGCGTCGATGACAAATGCTTTATCGCCGCTCCTCCACATCCGACCTGCCCGGCGCTTGCATGGCGTTCGCCGGAGGCTATGTAAGCAGCCCCGTCGCTGACGCAGGTCGGCGGGCTGTGAGTCGCTTCACGCCTCGCGGCACCAGCGCACCGCCCGGGTGCGCCATCCAACGGAGTTGACCGGCATGACCTCTGTTCGCCGTGGGCGCATGGCGCTCGGCCTCGCGCTCGTCGCTCTCGTGGTCAGCGCATGCGTGATGACCGCGGTCCTCGCCCGCCCGAGGCCCGTTTCGGCCGGTGTGCTGGGTTCCGAATGGGAATGCGGGCAGCTGTTCTGGGTGACGAGCTGCACGCGGATCGAGTCGATCTCGCCGGCATCGCGCCAGCAGCAGCAGCAACCGCACGGTGAAGCCGCTGGCCTGCGGGCCGCCTAGGGCACCGATGAGTACGCGGGGGCCGGATAACGGGCGACGCGGCGCCGTGGTGGGACTCATGTTCGCGGCGGTCGTGGTGGCCTTCGGCTTGTGGTTGGCCCGCAGCCTGACCTCCGCAAGCCGGATGCAGGATTGTCTGATGTCGGGACGAACCAACTGCAACGTGATCGTGCCCGACCGGTGACCGCCGATCAGCTCGAACCGGATCGGCAAGACCGCGCAAGCGAGGTTGCACGATCGGAGCGGCGAATCAGGCTGCGTCTCGGCTAACCTGAGGGCAGCAGGTTGACGGCAGCAGGTTGACTTGGCCGCAAAATAGTCGGGATTTTACCCGTTTGTCGCGCAAATTATGGTGTGTCCGGACCGTACACGCGGAAGCCGGCGAGCCGGAGTCATCAGTCCGCATCGCACCCCGCCCTGTGCGGCAACCAACGCAGACGGCGGGCGATCAAAGGGGTAGGGGAGAATGACGTTGTCCAACCAGAGCACACGGTGGCTGCCCGCGATCGCAATCCTGACCGCGGTCGCGATCCCCGCCCAAGCCGGGGCGCAAACCCAGGACCAGGCTGGTCCTGGCGCCGGGCATTCGCCCCAGGCCCGCTCGCCGGGTGTCATCCGCCAAGCGCCAGCCCAGGGTGGGCAACCGGGCGGCCAGCCCCATGTCCCGATTCCGCGGCAAGCCGGCCCCATGGCCGGCCAGCCGCAGGGAGCACAGCCGGCCGCACCGCCGCGGGCTGCCGTTGCCCCCCAGGGACGTCCGCCGGGAGCCAGCCATGGCTACGCCGCAGGCCCGGGTCCGGCGGCGATCGGGCGGGGACCGGATGCGCGCTATGCGCACGGCCGGGTCGCCGTGCGCGACTATGGTGGGCAGTCTTATCGCGGCCGGGTCGGCTGGGAGGGTGGCCGATGGCGGCACGAGGTTCACAACGGCCGTCCCGGCTGGTGGTGGGACGTCGGTGGCGTCTGGTACTATTATCCGGAGCCCATGGAAGGACCGCCGACCTACGTGTCGGAGGACTATGCTGACGATGTGGTCTATGCACCGTCGGCGGCCTACGAGGAGCCCCCGCCGGTCGCCTACGAACCGGCGCCGCCGCCTCCGGCCGAAGTCGATCCGGGCGCCAGCGCGCTCGGGGGCGCGATCATCGGCGGGGTGCTCGGCGGCATCCTCACCGGCAAGGCGGGCGGTGCCGCGGCGGGCGCCGTGCTCGGTGGTGCCACCGGCGCTATCGCCGGCGCAACGGCTGCGGCGCGACCGGGCTATTATCTGTCGCAGGGCAATTGCTACTATCGCTATCCGTCGGGAGAGTATGTCGCGGTCGATCCGCGCTCCTGCTACTGAGCCACTGCTGACGGGGCGGAGCGCTGCGGTTGAGCCTGCTCGGCGGACGCGCGGGTCCTGGCCGAATCTCCGCAAAGCTCCGGAGCAGGAGTGGGAGCGAATCTTGATAGACTCCACTTCATTGTTCGAGAGGTGAGAGCTTCGGGGCCATGACCAAGGCGTCCAAGCTGGTTGCCGCCAAGGGCGGAAGGGTTCTCCTGGTCCGACGCCGGGCCGACGGACGCTGGATGTTTCCGGGCGGCCGCAAACGCGCGCAGGAAACGGCGAAGGATTGCCTGAAGCGCGAGATCAAGGAGGAGCTTCCGAAGCTCAAGCTCGGCCGCCTGCGGCTGTGGAAGGAAGTCACCGCCAAGAATAAGCGGTCGGGCCGCAAGATGAGCGACGCCATCTTCATCGCCAAGCATGCCAAAGGGCGCCTGGAGATCGGAGACAAGAAGGAGATCGACCGCGCGGTGTGGCAGAAGCCCTACGGACTCAGCCTGACGCCGACGTCGCGCTACATCCGCGACCAGCTGTTTCCACGAAAGTCGGACTGAACCATCGTATGCTGGGAACATCCCGGCCGCTTGGGCGTTATCTGCCCATGCCTTACGATAGCACAGACAGACAGCCTCGCGTCCTCACGCCGGAAGAGCGTCGGGCGCGTGACGCCACCCGCAGGGCTGATGCCGAGCAAGCCATGCGCGATCACGAGGCGGCCCAGCGGGCCTTTTACGCCAACCGCGAGCGGCTCAGGGCCGAGCGTCTGGCGCGGGAGGCCGCCGCCAAGTCGGACTGATGGGAGTTCCAGTCAGCTCGCCTGGCGGCTCCGGAATGCGTTCGCCATCCGCAGGAATGCTTGATCAAGCAGTGCATACATGTCGCCGGTGATGTCGCAATCGAACATCGCGCGGCGCATGCATGTCATCCACTCGTCGCGCTCTGCATCGCCGATCGGATACGGACGGTGGGCCGACATGATGCAGCGATGCTCGGCCCGCTCGAAATAGAGCGCCGGCCCGCCGAGCCATCCGCTGAGAAATTCGAACAGCAACTGCTTGATCGGACCAAGATCGGCGTCGTGCATCGCCCGGATGCGGCTGGCGCCGGGCTCTTGGTCCATGATGGTGTAAAAGCGCTCCGCCAGACGGCGCACGCCAGCCTCGCCGCCCACGAGCTCATAGGGCGTCGCTTCGATCACAACTGCTTCTGCTTCGTTGGCTGAATTCGCTGCCGTCATCGCATCTCGTTTCCGCTCGTCCCTCTGCAGCCAACAAGCGGCAGAGGTATGGCGCCTTGATCTGGATCAAGCGGGAAAACGAGCGAGCGTTCGGGCTAGCGAATGCTCGCTTTGACGCGGCGCTGCCGGTCGGTGTCGGCAGCGATCTGGCGCAGCGTCTGGCGGAGCAAAGCGAGGTCGACCGGCTTGGAGAACGGCGGATAGACGTTGAGGCCGAGGATCTTGCCGGCGCGGACCGTGACGTCCCGGGTCTGATCGTCGGAGCCGCTGATGATCAGCACCGGCGTGCGGGATTTGATGTCCGCCAACAGCTGCAACACCTCCGTGCCGGAGCGCTCGCCCAGATTCAGGTCGAGCGTGATGCATTCGAAGCTGCGCCGGCGCAGCACGTTCATCGCGCCGTCGACCGAGTTCACGCCGGTCGTCGCAAAGCCCGCCTGCACGGCGATCTTGCGCAGGATCGACAGATGAACGTCGGCATCTTCGATCACGAGAAGTTCGTTGAGCATGGTCCCCGCGCGGCTGTGTGTCGGCTTCTGATGGACCGGCGGAGCTTAAGAGGGGGTTTCTGATTTCCTCGTAAACATCCAGTCCCGTAGAACAACGGGAGGATCAGCTGCACGCTATCCACCATTGCCGGCGCGGCTCAGAACGGCCGCCGGCCCGGCATCGCGTTGGAGGAGCCCGGCAGATTGGTCGTCGGCGCCGAAGCGGGCGGTGGCGAGCGGCCGCTCGATTGGCGCCAGTGCTGGACGTGCAGGAGGATCCCGGCCACCAACAGCGGCGCGACGGCGGCCACCGCCAGCAGCGGCGACAGCGGCTTGGGGGTGATCATCTCCATCGTCATCTCGCAGACCATCCAGATAGCTGCGGACGCCAGCACGAAGTCGCGGGAGGGGATGCGAAGCCAGTACAGGAAGCCGGTGATGATCGCGGCCGGCGCAATGATCGGGCCGATCATGTAGAAGTTCAGCTCGGGCGGCGTCATGGCGTCGAGGACCATCGATGCCAGCAGCCACAGACTGAGGAACATCACAGCGCCGTCGACGTATCTCATGGCCAATCTCCGCCGCGACATTTTGGCGCAATCTTTGTCCGGTTTATGGCTGTTCCGTCAAGGGCCATGGCGTCCCAGCCGATTTGCAGCCCGTTTTGGCGGATTTTCGCCCGCCATCCCGGCCGCCGACCAGCTCCTTGTTCCATTGCCGGCCCATGCTCAATCCGCCGAGAAGCCGAACGGAACCGACGACGTCCGGAAATCGTCCGGCAGGATCTCGCGCCCGATCGGCGGCGCCGAGCGCGCCGCGCATTTCGGGCGGTGGCAGACCCGGCAGGCGACGCCGATCGGGGTCGGCTCGTTGGCATCAGGCCCGTGGCCGTCGCGGGTGTAGATCAGCTGGCCCGCATGCTCGGCGGCGCAGCCGACCGCAATCGCCCGCTCGACGCGGACGGCGCCGTAGGAGCCGCCGCCGGCGGTCACGGTGCGCGCGATCGAGAAGAAGCGGCGGCCGTCCGGCAGCTCCAGCCATTGCGTCACGATCTGGCGCGGCGTCTTGAAGATGCCGTGCACCGACCAGAGCGGGCAGGCGCCGCCGTGGCGCGCGAACGGGAAGCCGGCGCCGTCGAGCAGTTTTGAGACGTTGCCGGCGGGATCGACGCGGATCAGGAAGAACGGAATCCGCTCGGCGCCCGGCTTCTGCAGGGTCGTGACGCGATGCGCCGTCTGTTCGAAGCTGGTGCCGAACTGGCGCGCCAGCGCCTCGAGATCATAGGCCCGCGCATCGACGGCCTTCGCGAAGATCGAATAGGGCATGATGATCGCAGCCGCCGCGTAGGCCGCGAGCGCGCGCCGCGCCAAGAGCTCGGCGGTCTTGCTGGCGAACTTGCCGTCCTCCAGGGCTGCGCCGATCTCGGTATCGAGCTCGAGATAAGCGAGCTGCCGGGCGAGCTCGAATTTGAGGCTCGCGCTGTCCAGCGAGTCCTCGATCAGCAATTGCCGCCGGTGCAGATCGAGCCGCCGCAGCGAGCCGAGCATGACGTTCGGCGGCATGTAGCGGACCTGGAGATTGTGCCGCGCGCGAAAGCGCTCGATGAAGCCGGCCGGCCCCGCCGAGACCTGCGGGGACCCGGTCGGCGGCCCCTGGAAAATCGCCTGCGCCAGCCGCTCGGCGGCATCGTCGAGCTGGGCAAAGTTGTTGCGGCGGGCGGCCAGGAAGCGGCGGACGTCGGCAACGGGATCGTTGGCGTCGAAACCGTCGTTGCCCGGCCGCGGCGCAGTGCCGGCCAGCGCCGGCGCGCGCTGCTCGGCCAGCGCGAGCTGCTCCTCGCGATACGCCGTGTAGAGGCGCAGGAAGGCTTCGGTCATGCCGGGATAGCTGACCGCGAGGTCGGAAATCTCCAGCGCGGGGATGTCGATGTCGGAGAACATCGGGTCCTTCAGGACCGACTGCATCCGCGCGGTGTGATCGGCGCCGCCGTCGCCGGCCAGATCGGCCAGGTCGATCTTGTAGGTCCGCGCCAGCCGCAGCAGCATGTCGGCCGTCACCGGCCTCTGGTTCCGCTCCAAAAGCGCCACGTAAGGCGCTGAGATTTCGAGGTCGGCGGCCATATCGGCCTGGGTCAGGCCGAGCTCGCGCCGCAGGCGGCGCAGGCGCGGGCCCATGAAGATCGATCGTGCCGTGGCGGTGGTCATGGCCAAATCCCGGTCTTGTAATCTCCTTACAGCTATACACGAGATGTTTGTAAAGTGTGACAAGTTTTCCGCGCAATGTCTGGTCCGCCGTCCCAGCGTGCTTACAACAGATCCCAGGTTGTCTTCACCGAAGGGATCACGGACATGAACTTCCAACCGCGTGGACTTCACGATCAGGCCCTCCAGGGCCCCGCGTCCTACCAGGCCGAAGTCGAGGCGGCGCGTGCGCTGCTCGAGACCCAGCCGACCTGGAACGGCGTCACCGCCGAGGCCGTGGCGCGCATGCGCCTGCAGAACCGCTTCAAGACCGGCCTCGACGTCGCCCGCTACACCGCCGCGGTGATGCGCGCCGACATGGCCGCCTATGATGAGGACAGCACCAAGTACACCCAGTCGCTGGGCTGCTGGCACGGCTTCATCGCGCAGCAGAAGCTGATCTCGATCAAGAAGCATTTCGGCAAGACCGACCGCCGCTACCTCTATCTCTCGGGCTGGATGATCGCGGCGCTGCGCTCCGAGTTCGGCCCGCTGCCGGACCAGTCGATGCACGAGAAGACCTCGGTGCCCGCGCTGATCGAGGAGCTCTACACCTTCCTGCGCCAGGCCGACTCGCGCGAGCTCAACGATCTGTTCCGCACGCTCGACGCGGCCCGCAAGGGCGGCGACAAGGCGAAGGAGACGGAGATCATCGCCAAGATCGACGGCTTCCAGACCCACGTCGTCCCTGTCATCGCCGACATCGACGCCGGCTTCGGCAATGCGGAAGCGACCTATCTGCTCGCCAAGAAGATGATCGAGGCGGGCGCCTGCGCGCTGCAGATCGAGAACCAGGTTTCCGACGAGAAGCAGTGCGGCCATCAGGACGGCAAGGTCACCGTGCCGCATGACGTCTTCCTGGCCAAGATCCGCGCCTGCCGCCACGCTTTCCTGGAGCTCGGCGTCGAGGACGGCATCATCGTCACCCGCACCGACTCGCTCGGCGCCGGCCTGACGCAGCAGATCGCCTTCAGCAGCCAGCCCGGCGATCTCGGCGACCAGTACAACAGCTTCCTCGACTGCGAGGAGGTGACGCCCGAGAACGCCCGCAACGGCGACGTCATCATCAACCGCGACGGCAAGATGCTGCGGCCGAAGCGGCTGCCCTCCAACCTCTACCAGTTCCGTCCCGGCACCGGTGAGGACCGCTGCGTGCTCGACTGCATCACCTCGCTGCAGAACGGCGCCGACCTCTTGTGGATCGAGACCGAGAAGCCGCATATCGAGCAGATCGCCAAGATGGTCGACCGCATCCGCAAGGTGATCCCGAACGCCAAGCTCGCCTACAACAACTCGCCGTCGTTCAACTGGACCCTCAACTTCCGTTGGCAGGTCTATGACGCGATGAAGGAGGCGGGCCAGGACGTCAGCAAGTACAACCGCGCCGAGCTGATGAAGGCGGAGTACGACGACACCCCGCTGGCGAAGGAAGCCGACGAGCGCATCCGCACCTTCCAGGCGGACTCGGCCAAGCGCGCCGGCATCTTCCATCACCTGATCACGCTGCCGACCTACCACACGGCCGCGCTCTCGACCGACAACCTCGCCCGCGAGTACTTTGGCGAGCAGGGCATGCTGGGCTACGTCAAGAACGTCCAGCGCGCCGAGATCCGCCAGGGCATCGCCTGCGTCAAGCACCAGAACATGGCCGGCTCCGACATCGGCGACGACCACAAGGAATATTTCGCCGGCGACAAGGCCCTGAAGGCCGGCGGCGCGCACAACACGATGAACCAGTTCGGCTGATACAGTCCTGCTGAATTGTTGAACTAACACGACCCGTCTGGAGCGGCACCGCTCCGGGCGGGTCTTGTTTTTGCGCAGGCTTTCCAAGGCGCAACTCGATACTCCCATCATAAGCGCGCTACTCGTGGTCAACGTGCAGCGGCGGCCTCGGACCCCCACCCCTCATGGTGAGGAGCGCCGCCCTTGCGGCGCGTCTCGAACCATGAGGCCACAGCGCGGGCCTCGCCCTTCGAGACGCCCGCCTGCGGCGGGCTCCTCAGGGTGAGGAGCGAAGGTCGTATTCCCGTCGCCATGAGCCGTCAGCCCCCCTTGATCGGCCGCCCTCACCGCTCGCTCAGCGCCAGCCGGGCGCCAAGCAAAGCAAAGCCGCCGGCGAAGGCCCGGCGCAGCCACGCCATCACCCGGGGGCGGCTGACGACGCGATCGCGCACCGCTGAGGCGAACAGCCCGTAGACAACGAACACCGCGAACGTCATCGCCATGAACGTGGCCGACAGCTCCAGCATCGCGGCGAGCGGATGCGCCTCGTCCGCGGCGATGAACTGCGGCAGGAAGGCGAGGAAGAAGATCGACAGCTTGGGGTTGAGAATGTTGATCAAAAAGCCGGTCAGCACCACTCGCCCGGCCGAGCGCGCCGCGTCCTTCGCGTCATCCTTGGCCTCCACCGAGAGTGCGCCACGCTCACCGAGCGTCTGCCAGGCCATGTACAAGAGATACGCAACGCCACACCATTTCAGCGCGGCAAATGCCAGCGCGCTGGTGTGCAGCACCGCGGCAAGCCCGATGATCGCGGCGAGCATCGCCGGGATGATGCCGAGCGTGCAGCCGAACGCCGCGGCGACGCTCATCCGCGACCCCTTCGTCAGCGCCACCGCGAGCGTGTAGAGCACGCCGGTGCCGGGCGAGGCCACCACGATCAGCGAGGTCAAGAGGAAGGCGTAGGACATCGGGAAAGCTCCTTGGGCGAGACGTGGCGCATCAGCCCGCAAGGCGCGGCAGCAGCCTCAGCGCGTCGCCGCGCTCGATCTCGGCGGGCTGCTGATCGCTGAACACGGGTGACGGCCACGATGTCAGGGAGCCTTCGCCATTTCAACCGGCTCGGGCGCCCGATGCGGCCGCCGCATCGCCTCGAGGTGAGGACCAGCGGCGTCGGCCTCGCCGCAGCCGGCGAGCATGACCGCGCCGATCGTGAGCCGTGGGCTCGTGCCGCAATGCGACGGCCAGGCGATGATGGCGGCGATGTTGCCGAGGAGGAGAACGGCGAGCAGGACGAGCATGGCCCGCCGTCCTGTTGGCGTGGGTGACGACATCGGGGCTTCCTCACGATACGGTTGACGCGATCGCGGCTGCACCGCGAGGAGCGCCATCGGTTCGATCGCGTGCGGCCACAGATGCGAACACACGCCGCGTCAGCGGCGCTTTTGCGCAGGTCTGATGTCGTCATGTAAGATCTTGTTGCTGTTCGTGCGCGCGCTCCCGGCAGCCGGTGATTGAAAGCCGCGTGCGTCCGCACCGCGGGGACGCAACGGGCGACTGCGCTCAGTCCCGTCGTAGGACGACCAATCGGCCGGGCCATCTGAACCTCATCACGACGCAGGCGGTTGCCGGGCAGGGGGCGCGTTCAACCATCGTCGCGACGCATCTCGCGCCCGAGCTTTGCTGGTCGTCTCGCCCCCATCAAACAGAGGGCGCGGGGAATGCCGGGCTGCAGGCCGCAACCCATGGCCCGCCTGCAGAAGAAAAAGCAGGCGGCAGTCACCACAGGTTCAGCCGACATCCGGCATTCCCCGCGCGATGGTCTTCACGTTTATACGCGATCTCCCCGGTGTCCGGCTTGATAGCCACCGTCGCCCTCGGGGATCATCACCCCCAGGACTTGGCGCCAGCTTCGGGGCGCCAGGACCACGCGATTTCACGTCCGCGTCAGGCTGTTCGTCCGCGCGCATCAGCGCGCTGCAGCCAGCCGCGGCCACCGCTCCCCGCACCCAACGTCCGTGACGATCGCGAAGCGCCCCTCTCGAGGAGCACGGGTTGGGGACAGTCAACCATGAAATTCGGAAAAAGTGAAGTCGAATATTTTTGGCGGAGGGACTGGACAGGGGTGATCGCCTTGAGGGACCTGATGAAATGAGTTTTTCCGCGCATCCTCACGGCAACGCTGCTGGAATGCGCAGGGCCGTCGCGCCATGATCCGCTGGCTGTCCCAAGAAGCTGCGCCATGAAGGCCCAACGACCACTGCAACTCATGCGAGCATTGCGTGCCGGGACGACAGCGATTGTGGCCGGCCCGCAACGAAGTCGGCTTTTTGTTAGTTGTTTCTATTCCCCCTGAGGTTGCGACTATTGTTCCCCAGATCGGCCCCTGCTACCGCTAGTAACGACAGTAGGGGTGCTGTGGGGGCTCAAATGAACGGTTTGCGTCGGATGGCCGGCTGGCTGGCCATCGTGGGAGCGGCGTGTCTTGGCGGGTGTGCTGCGCCGCTTGCGGTCAACAGTGTGACCGACGTCAGGTCGACGACAGGCAGCCGAGGAATCGACGTCTACGAGCCGAAGCGCCGCACCGACGCAAGCGTGCCCGAGTTCGCGGGTGACCAGCTCGTGGAGGTGCGGACATTTCACAATCCCGGCGGGGGAGGCGAGGTCGAGATGGCCGGAGCGTCCTGCTCACTGGAAGCCTCCGGCTTCAGCGCAACCATGACGAGCCCCGCCAAGGTGCGCGTGCCGCTCTATCGCGGACAGTCGAGCACGCTTGCCGTGACCTGCCAGAAGCCCGGCTATCAAAAGCGGATGATCACGGTCGCGCCCTTCGATTCGACGCGCCAGGCTCGTCTGGCCAGCGGCATGAACGGCGGCATCCTTGGTGCGGTCATCGTGGCCGGCATCGACGCCGCCGCCGACAACACGAAGAACGATTGGCGGTATCCCGTCGCGAAGGTCGTGCTGGAGGCCGATGCTGCCCCCGGCAGGTAAGGGACGGATCTTTCGGTATTGGCGGTTACGGTTGCGGTGACAGTGCATGAAACTGCTCGCGCCAAGTAGCGAGGTCAATTTAGCGCACCGGAATTCTCGCTCAAGGCCGCCCGACCGGAGGCAGTCCCCGGGCCTGCCGCAAGCACTCGGTCTCGGACTGTCCGCGCCACCGGCCGTCGTCATACTTGATACTTGGCCGACAGGAGCGCGACCATCAGGACAGCGATCAGCACCATGCACGCCAATGCCTGACGATTGTCCGCCTTCATGGATGGCTCACGCCAGTCTAACCTGTCCCGGCGGGTCACGCTGGAAAACGTTGCGCCGTCGCGCCATGATCCGGCCGTGGCCGCATTTCATGCTCGTCGGCCGCTGCAACCTCGGCAGGCGCCATGCGTGGCGACGGCGCGTCGCCGGACGCTGAACCCTGGAGTGGACGACCATGAGAGCCCTCGCGCTGATCCCCCTGATCGCATGCCTCGCCGGCTGCGGGATGGTCGACGCCGTTCAAAACGGACTTGCCTACAGCCGGGCTGTCGAAGCCGACCTCCTCGCCGAAACCGGCGTGCGTCCCGCAGTCGGCTTCAACTGGAACAACGGCACGCTGACGTCGGTCATGGTGACCTTCCCCAAGCTCTACACCGCCAAGCCGCTGCCGGAGCTGTCGGAGAAGGTCCGGGCCGCGGTGATCAAGGAATTCAAGCAGAGTCCGAAGCAGCTGGTGCTTGGGTTTGCGGTGAGCGGGTGAGGGGCTAAGGCAGTGTGGCCGCGTTACCTGACGTCGATGGAAGTTTAGTGCACTGTCACCGTAACCTCCGCTTGTCGTCATACGTCGCCACAGGCTTCAGCTTGCGCGGGCCGGGCTTGGGACCGCGCTTGCGGTTCAATCCCTCCGGCCCATGTGCCTTCCACGCCTTGATCCAGTCGTGCAGAAGCTTACTCGCTATGCCGAGGTCACGAGCGACGGGCAGAACGCCTTCGCCTCGCTCGACCCGCTTGATCGCTTTCAATTTGTAAGCCGTCGGAAACTGACGGGTCTTTCCTCGGATTTCAGGCGTTTAGTGCGAAATCGAACGGGCTACTGAGAGATCAGGGAAAATCTTGCGAGACTGCGCAATTTCGTCGCGTGCGGCCTGCTTTCGAGTTGGCACTATGTGCAGCTCAACGAAATTGCCGCGGATGCGTAGTTTGACCGCACCAATCGGCACCTCTTTCATCCACGGACTGTCGTATCCAGCAAATTCATCCAAGAGCATCTGCCTAATGCGTTCGCTCTGTGGAACTTTCTGGTGGATTGTCCGATTTGAGAGAAGGCGGGAAAGAACTTGGTCCGCGATAATGCGCTCCGCCATCAATTCCGAATGTGCTGCGATCGGGAGGTTGGCAACATAGAGGGCCACCAAATCAGCGTAGTCTGATTTTGACCAGATGGTAGGAACGGAGCGTCCATGGATAATCGCGGGAAGATGCTCAAGAACCTCCGCTGGCGCAACTTCTGCCTGAGACGGCTCTACAAGTCGCTGCTGCTCATCTTCGGAGGTGGAGTAAAACCGCAACCCCAAAGCTAGCGCTGTGGCAAGAGCGAGAATTGTCGCCACCAACCAGCTGTCGATGTGAAAAAACTGCTGCCCCACGGCGACAAGTATTACTGCAGCGATGCAAGCGTTGATCGCCTTTCGGTACTGTGCATGAGACATCGCGAACGAGGGCATGAATAATTTCCCGTTCATCTGGTAAGCAGCCCTGTCCATCCTAGCCCGGCAGCGACTGCTTGAGCTGGTGTGCCTGGAATGACAAACCCTTCGGATATTAGACAGCCGATGGTTAGGAATACAATAAGCTCTACGATGCTTCTGGCCCTCTCGTTGCTCAAGAATAAGGCAATAACTGGCGAGAGACCGTATATGTTCCTGTTGGCTTTGCTGGTTTTGCACCACAGCACGACGACGCCGACTGCGACGTACACAACAAGGGGAATGGAAAAATCTTTCGTAAAATCCAAAATACTTGTCATTTGAATACGTCGGTTTTTTCGAACGCTTTTGTTGCTGCCGCCATTTGCTTAAGAACCGTGCCCAACTTGTCGACGAGCATTTCGATATCGGCTCGAGACATCTGCAGAAACAATTCTGCTTGGGCGTCGGTGTCGACGTGGACTAACGCGACGGGCACTCCAGACTTGATCTCATTATTTTTGTCAAAACCGAAACGGAAGTCGACGGATACGTCGAACCGTTCCAAAGCGGGTAACGTTTGAGCGCTGAGCGTGCGGCGCTCAATTGTATCGCTGATTCTTGGTTTTTCTGACGCAATAATCGTAGCGACTTCCTGAACCGCATCGATTGCAGCATCTTCAAAGAGCTTACCGCGACCTGCTTGAACAAAGTCGTGAGGGCCGCCATCGGTTTGGGATAGGACACCAACAGCGACAGAGAGGGCCGCAAGCACGGCACTCGCGTCGATGCGCGAAATCGAGACGGTGGCCTCCAACCAGTCCCGGTCGAGATCTCCGGTGCGTTCAAAGGTATCCAAAAATTTGACGACTATGGCGCGCCGGTCGGACGAAGGCAGCTTCGACAATACGTCGAAGCCCGCTCGTATTCGCGGCAGCAAGCTCTCAGGTAGCTCGCTGAGAAATGTCTGGATTGGGGATGCCATTTTTGATTAGCCGAAGCAGGATTGGCGCCCCACATGCCGGGCTGCCATATTATCGCTTTGAATAGTACTTAATTGGCTATGGCCTAGTGCGCGTCTTGCCGCTCTCGAAGTGTTCATCGTGGCTCCCCCAATGCTTTATCCAAGCTCAACTTCTGCGCGACTTCAAGAGCCTGCGTAATCTGGCACCAAGAAAGTTGGTTGTGGCCGAGCCCAAACGAACCGGCGTCGTCAAGAGTTGAATTCAAGTTAACCCGCTGATTCCGCTTGGTGAGCGCGCTGGGGCTCGAACCCAGGACCCCGTGATTAAAAGTTCTTTCAAGCGTCTTTTCTAAGCTTTTGGCCGAATTCGTGTTTTCGTTTGTACTCAGGCCAAATTGCTCATTTCACTGCATTTTCCTGAAACCACGTGATATTTCGATTGACGTTCGAGGAAGCTCGCGTAATTTCAGCCTGAGCACAATTTGAGTACATTCGGAGATGGCGCATGAGCACAAATCGGGTCAGCGAAGACATCTTGAAGGCATTGCCGACGCCGGAAGCGACTGCATTCCATTGGTTCGGCGGACATAAGCTGCAAGGCAAGATCGCGCCGAACGGGTTTGGCGTCCGGGTGACCCCGAAGGGCACACGGACCTTCGTCTATCGTTATCGCCACGACGGCAAGCAATGGACCGAGACAGTTGGCCAATGGGTCGGCAGCGGCGGCACGCTGACCGTGCTGCAGGCGATCGAGAAGACGATTGATCGCATGAAGGCGATCGAGAAGGGCCAGGAGGAGGCGGGCAAGGTGCGGGCGTACAGGGCGCCGACCGTGCAATGGCTCAAGGTTCGCGCGCCTGCCTCGGCTGATCAGCCAGCCGCCGAGAAGGCCGTGACGGTGTCCGACGTCCTGGACGAGTTCGTGACGCGTCACGTGATGCGAGCTGATCGGCCGTTGCGCTCGGCGGGCGATGTCAAGCGGACGATTGAGCGCCTGATCAAGCCGGCCATCGGCGAGATTGCCATCCGTGAGATCGACCGCGACGACATCACCAAGCTGCTCGACCATGTCGAGGAGAACAGCGGGCCGGTGATGGCCGATCGCGTGCTCGCGGCGGTGCGCAAGTGCTTCAACTTCTATGCCCTGCGCGACAAGAGGTTCGTCAACCCGATCGTCAAGGGCATGGCCAGGAGCGAGGCGCTGTCCCGTGATCGCGTGCTCGACCATCAGGAGCTGCGCGACCTGTACGCCGCGCTGGACGTCGTCGAGAACGTCCCGGAGTGTTACCCGCGCTACATCAAGTTCACGTTGCTCTGCGCCAACCGGCGCACCGAGTCGTCGGACATGCACTCGTCCGAGGTCAACGGCGACGACTGGATCATTCCGGCGGCGCGATACAAGCGCCTGCCGAAGCACCGCAACAAGGACCACGTCATCCAATTGAGCCCGCAAGCCAAGGCGCTCATTGGCGACCGCACGGGGTTCATCTTCTCAAGCGACGGCGGCAAGACGGCCTTCAGCGGCTATTCGAAGGCCAAGCGCGAGCTGGATAAGACCATCAACGACATCCGCGCCAAGGACGGCCGCGACCCAATGCCCAATTGGACGCTGCACGATCTGCGCAGGACCGCGAGCACGCTGATGGCAGAGGCTGGCGTTCGCCCTGACCATGCCGAGCGCTGCCTCGGCCACATCATCAGCGGCGTTGCCGGGACCTACAATCGGTTCGAATACCCGAAGGAGAAGCGCGCGGCCTTCGAGGCGCTGGCCAATCTGATCGACGGCATCACCAATCCGCAGCCGAATGTCATCCCATTGCGAACCAACGCCTTGGCGTCGGTTTGAGCTATCGACACTCGATTTGCTGATCCGACTTCACTTGCGCATGGAACGCTGTATCTTCCGCCTGTCTTTCCTCTTGTGTGGCGAGTTGACCATGAGCGAGCATAACAACGATCTGCTATCTCAAACTGAGTTCGCCGAGCGGTTCGGCATGGCCGTGATCGGCCGCCCGATCAGTTTGGTGACCCTGCGCAAATGGACGCAGGAAGGCCACGCGCCGCCGTGCGTCTACATCGGGCGCTTCCCGCGCTGGAGCTGGAGCACCGCGCAGCGCTGGATCAACGAGCGCGTGCGCAAGGCCGAGGAGCAGGCAGCATGAGCAACCACTATCAGTTTTGGGACCTGATCGAGATCGCAATCAAGGTGCGGGCCGAGTCAGTTGCTGTTGAACGCCTGCTTGGCCCGCTCGACGACCACGACGCAGGCGAAGCAATTGCCCATCGACTTGAGGAACTGGCCGTCCGCATCATCGCGAATGCCAGACAAGACAATATGCTGAGCTAAGACGACGACCGGCAAAAGCCGGCGACAAGAACGACACTGGCGGGGTCCTGGCTGGAAGATACGAAAATGCAAACTTCAGGATCGACACATGCAAAAAATAGCGCCCCCGGAGGAGCATCCGGGAGCGCGGGAACTTCAGGCGACGACTTCAAGCAACGCGAACGTAGCAATCGCCAACAGTCCTGCGCAAGATCAAATTAGGCCTATCGACGGCACGGGCCGCGCCAATGATGGAGGCGCGGCATGAAGCGAGACTTCTCCCGGCTGCGACATGCGCGCAATGCCCGCGTCTACGGCACCGAGGACATCGACGGCCGATCCGGCATTGATGCACTGCTTCGGCGACAGCCGCGGCCATTCAAGCCGCGGCTGTCGAAAGAGCAGATGCGCGCCGATGCCGAGCGTGCCGTCGCGGCATGGCGCGGAACGACGGCGGTGTCGTCATGAGCGAGATCGTCAGCAATGCCGCCGGACAGCGGCGATGGTTCACTGCGTTCCTGCCGTTCGCACTGCGAAAGAAGTACACGCCTGCTGCCATTGCGGTCGCGACCGGGCTATTCGAGATTTGGTTCAATAGGACCAAGAGCGGCCAGTGCAATCCGGGATACGACAAGATCATTGCCGCGCTCGGAATCAACGAGCGCACGCTGTTCCGCGCCATCAAGGTTCTTGAAACCGATGGGTGGCTCACCCGAACCAAACCTGGTCAACACGAGAACGTCCAATTCACGTTTCTGATCCCGCCCTCAGAGGTGACAACGGTTGTCACCTCTGGCTCGACAGAGCAGCCTGTCACGGATGCTGCCGTGACATCGTCCGGGACAGGCTCAGAGGTGACAGCCAGCACGTCCAGAGGTGACAAATTCGAGCGCCAGAGGTGCCACTACGCTGTCACCCATAATGAACACTTGAACACGGGAACACAAAGAAGCGCGCCTCCGGCGCGCGCTTCTGAGTTTGTGACTCCTAGCGGTGATTCCCAACTGGTAGCTCGATCGTCTCGGATAACCTCTTGCGGGACTCTTGCAGAAAGCGCGCCTGTCGGCGCTTCCGCCAAGAACAACCAGAGCATCACGTTGAACAGCACTGATCCCTTCGCAAAGCTCAACGCGCGGCTTGCAGACGACGAGATACCGTGGTGAACAACAAACAGCCTCACTGCCGAGCCGATCTTGATGTTACGCTCGACGTCACAGTCACAGCGTCACGGCTTGCGGGGCTCGCTGATGCGTTTATCCTCGTCCCCGCTTCCCACTGCGGTCAACTACAAGGAACGCACCAGCGCCTTCCTAATTCAATCTGAGGGGCCATCCATGCCGGCACTGAAGAACACCAAGCACGAGGCCTTCGCCAACCTCGTGGCCAAACGAGACAAGACGAAGATGTCCGTCACCGTCTGCTACATCGCCAGCGGTTACAGCACCGATGGACACGCCGCAGAGGCCTCAGCAACGCGTCTGCTGAGTTCGGCTGAGGTGCAGGCCAGGATTGCTGAGATCAATGCGCCAGTGGTGGCCAAGAGCCGCGTGACGGTGGCGTCGCTGCTCGCTGAGCTGCAGGCCACGGTCGAGGCCGCCCGTGCGGCGAAGCAGTTCGGCGCGGTCAACGGCAGCCTCGCCCTGATCGGCAAGCTGACCGGCCTGCTGGTCGAAAAGGTCGAGATGGGCGGCCCTGGCGAGTTTGCCGACGCCAAGACGCCTGCGGACATCCTGCGGGCGCTTGCCGAGGACTGCGGCAGTGTCGGCGAGCTGATCGAGCAGCTTGAGTTCATGCTGGACGAGGCGCGAGCCATGGCTGCCGGCCAAGCCCGTCCGATCGCGGTTGTTGAGCACAAGTCTGAGGATAAATGGAAAAAGCTCAATGGTTTCAATCAGGCCACGTGATCATTAGTCATGAGCGCGGCTCTCGACAATCGCGACGTAGCTGGCGTTGCCGCCGCATCAAGGCAGGCCACCCGACCCCGCCGCCCCCACCCCCGGGGCCGGGGAGGGGAGCCGTACTACACCCCGACCCCGGCCTATAAAACCGGGACTCGGGAAAATCTCATCCTGCCTCTCTGCCACCACACGTCCATCCTGGAGTCCCGTCCTTCTGGAGTCCCATGTTTCCAGAGAGGACCCGTTTCTGAGGAGGTTTACATGGCCCGTGAATGGGACCGAGATACGATCCACTGCACGCTTCGGCTTCCGGATGACGGATTGTCGCCTTTACCGAGGTGACCGCGTTCTCATCTGCTGCTTGATAGGCCCGCGCCGGGCAGGAGACCGGGTTCTTAATGCGATGGCTGCGCATATCCGCTGCTATGGCGCAGACCGGACATCGGGTCTGCGGGCCGGCCTCCTATCAGGAGACGGCTGCAACACCCGGAGTCATGCCACTGATGTTCTTGTCAAATGATACCAGAGCGCGCGCTGCTCATCTATTGGGCTATCGACACGATTCGGGACCTATCGACACTCAATCGCGCCCGCGCATCTTCACAGCCGCACGGATGCGCGTATGTTCGACCTGCCAACTGCAGGGAGTACATGCGCGATGGCAACTACACAGAAGGTGCCTTTGACTCGACGCGCGCTGATTGCGCGTATCAACCGCCGCCTCAAGCACGACGATCAAGCGCTGCGGTGTTGTCGCAGCAACTCGCGCTGGTGGCGTGAACTCGGCGACTTCTACATCGTCGACATCAACCGCAACATCATCAATGACGTCTCAGTTGACCCCACCGAGTTCGGCAGAGAACTGGGCGTGCTGCACCCGTTTGAGGAGGTCGGGGCATGAGCAGCAATACAAGACCGCCCGCGCTCCTGCTGGTGCGCGCGAAAGACGTTCTAGCCGAGATTTCCAGGATGGAGCCGCATGACAAGCTGTCCTTGGAACTCATTAGTGCGGCAACGTCTGTTGCCAGATGGTTAGATGCCAAGCTGTCGGCCGACGCAGCGGCTGAGATGCGAAGTCGTGACTTTGACCTCGATATCCCTTTCTAACCGAAGAATACCACATGAGCATTGCCACCGGAACCGCTGCCGCGCCGTCATGAGCGGCGGCAGCGATCGTCTCGGCGGCCCTTCCGCCGCGCGCCGCAGTGGCGCCAAGAGTAACCACAAGCCCCCGTAGCAGGTGTGACAGCAACAACCATTCTCGTCCGATACAACGCCGCGTGCCAAGCAATTGCCGAAGCCAGAGCTGTGGATGAAGTGAAAGACATCCGGGATAAGGCGCTGGCCATGGCGCTCTATGCGAAGCAAGCGAAGGACCGCGATCTGATCGACTACGCCACGGACATCAAGCTTCGCGCCGAGGCAAGAGCAGGCGAGCTGCTGATCGAGATGGCCGAGAACCGCGAGCGCGATGTCGGTGCCGGTGGCGATAGAAAATCACAGTCGCAGCCGCCGACCGTGAAACTGGCCGACCTCGGCATCACCAAAGACCAGTCCTCGCGCTGGCAAAAGTTGGCCCAGCTTGATCCCAAGGAGCGCGAGCAAAAGATCGCGAAGCTAAAGGCGAAGGCGCAGGCCGCAATCGATCCAAAGCCCAAGAAGGTCGTCAAGCGTAAGTCGCAGCCCGACTCCCAGCCCTGGGAACTCTACGTCCAAGACTTCCGCATGCTGCTCCGAAAGTGGTTCAAGAAGCTGCCAAGCGAGTGCTGGTCGGACTTGGTCGACGGGCTTCATGACGAACTTTCCAAGACTCAGCGGCTGACTCGCGGGTAGGAGTGGACGCTATGGCGGAAGGGGCGACGTAAAGCGGCAGCTAAACGGCGGATAAAGGCGCCGGACGCATCGGTTGATGGACAACATCGCTTGCGGTCGGTTTTTGGTGGATCGGCTGCCCGCGTTTGACCGGAAGCAGCTCGATGACATCCGCCTCGCTGCGGATGGCAGCCTGAATAGCGAGACGAGCAAGAACAACGACGTCATTGCACCACCCCTCGCGCAAAGCGAGGGCGGCGCGCTGGATCATGTCGCCGGGAATGCCGATCGGTGCGCCCTTGGCCTTCCAGGCTGGGCGGGGCTTCTGGACGATGTTTCGCGCCTTCGGCGACGGTCGTTGAAAGCTTCTCTGCCAGCCGTTGACAATGCCGTGCGGCGACGTGAACCGGCGCCTCTTGGCTTCGGGCAGGGCGTTGCGCCAAGCTCCAATCTCCTCGGGGTTGTCTGCCATCTGCATCGCGTAGAACTGGTCCATGCGGCTGATGTCGCCGAGGCCTTGATCAGCTAGCCAACCGTTCATGCGGAGGCTGTACGCTGCGCCCTTCGGCGAGTTGACCTTGGCCAGGGCCATCGCCTCGCGGCGACCGATGCGACAGGCGCGGCCGACAGCGCACCAGTCCTGGAATGACATCTGCTCGCCCTGACGGATGCGAGCCATAGCCTCGCGCCCCTGCGCGATGATGTCGTTGTCGCTGACCATCATCCAATTCCGATCTGGAGCGCCGTGACCGTCACAGCGCCGCCCGTGCTGTTGTTGGTCAGGCGCCATGCCGCGATGGGGCAGGTCGAGATCGCGCCGATCTGATTTTGGGACGACGTGACCGGCCCGCCGATTGCGCTCGCCGAGAATACGGTCGGGCCCGCCGACGACGGGAACGTGTTGGTCGGATCGTCTATGGTGACGTCAATCTGGTAGGTCGAGCTGAGCGAGGTCACGCGGATGCCGAACCCGATCTGGATCGGCGGCTGTCCTTGCCAGTTGGTCGACTGCCACGGGCTTGACCCCGAACTACTAACAGTGACGTAACGCGGCTGCACACCCGCCTCCTATGACACTAGACGGCGCGTTGCATGCCGCCAGCTCCAGGTATAAACTGCGCTTATGTGATGGCAAGTTCAAGAAAGAACAGGTTATGAGCGATCTGGAACGCTCTGCCGCTGCGATCGCCGCAGCACAGGCAGAAGTCCGCCAAGCAACCGAGGAATATCGGCGCGGCGGTTCACCCAACAAGTTGAACAAGGCCAACGATCGGCTTGCCGACGCCTGGAGCGACTATCGCGCTTGCTCCGGCGGCATCGTGCCGCGTCATTGACGCGGCACTGTACGGACGTGGCCGGCATGAGCGCCGGCTCGCTGCACGCAGGTATCAGGTGTTAGTCATGTCAAAGAGACCGCGCTTTCCAATCAAATTGGAGTTCTGGACGAGTCCGGAGCAATACGAGGCGCTGCAATTGCTCGCCGATGCGTCGCTCATGGACCGGTCGAACCATCTGCGGCAGGCGGTCAACATCTATCTGATGCAGCACGGGGCCATTGCAGCCGTGCGGCAGCAGCAGGCCAATGGTGCCGGCCACGCCGCGTCATCGGATCAATCCAGGAGCATTCCATGAGCTACAGCTACGATGAAATCCTTGTGGCCCAAGGGCAGCGTATCGAGGCAGAGCGAGCACAGCAGGTGGCTGAGCTTGAAGCTGGCCGCATGTCGGAAGACCCCGACCGGGTGAACGATGCAGCAAACCGGATTCTCGAATTGGATGCCCAATACGCCGCACTCGCGCAGCGCGCCAATTCCTACTACGCACAGGGACAGGCGCACGCCCGGCAGGCGAACCCGCACGGATTGAACGATCAGGAGATGGAGGTCGCGGCCAATTTCAGCCAAGACCCCAGCCTGTCCCGCGAGCAGAAGCTCGAAATCTACGCCCGACAGAAGGCCCGCTATCAGCACATGCGCCGGACCGGCGAGTATCGCGATGATCAAGGCACGGTGCGGAGGTAACCATGGTCCTGACCTTCAAGAGCACGCGCGCCGCAGAGGTCTACATCGTCGAGCTTGAGGCCGATGGCGCCAAGCGCATCGCCCGCGCAACGCAGATGAACAATAACCCGAAGCAATGGTCTGCGCAGGTCGAGCATCCGGCAGGGATCAGACCTTGCAGCAACATCTATGGCAGCCGTGGTGATGTGGCCGTCGCGCTCGCCGAATACCTGAACAACACGCGCACCTCGTATTTGCAGGAAGCCGCGCGCGGTCATCGGCCAGAGAGCCCACCGCGCGATGCCAACGTGCGGCTCAATGACTTGGGGCAGCCGATGGAGATCACTGCTTTCCGCGAGCGTGGCCGATAGGAGACTGAAATGAGCAGCATCAAACGTCTACGAGATTACAAGCGACAGGCTGGCCCGAGCGGTGCGAGCCGCAATCCGGTGGACCTCGGCTATTGGGCAGAGCGCGCCAGCGAGAACTCGTATCATAGCGGCCAGAAAAAGCCGAAGGCGGGCGGACCGGGCCGGACCGACAAGAACCATGTCGGCGAGGACGACTACATGCCGAACGTCCGCCGAGTCAGCAACTGACCTCAAGCCCTTTGGTGACCCGATGGTGACCCGTCGGAAGTATCGAAAGCCGCTGGCGTTCAAGGATGGTGGCGCCGTGCCGGTCGTCGACCATGTGCCGCCGCCAGGCACACCGTCCGAACCATCGGCAGATGCTGCGACCCATGCCGTACCGGACGACCCAATCAAGCAAGCGCTAGAGGCGCAGCGCCGCGCCGAGGAGTTGGCGAAGCAGCCACCGCCGCGCCAGCCCACCATTGAGGAACAGATTGACCGCATCCCCGGCATCTCCGAGTTCAAGCGCGAGACGTTGAAGCAATACCCAAGGCTGATGGACCCGAGCATTGCGCCGCTCGCGTCGAGGCACTACGCCGCCGCGTTAGCCGATGGCGTGGAGGACGACACCGAGGCGATGAAGAGCCGTATCCTTGGCGGTGTCACGGCCGACCTTGAGCTGATCCAGCGGACCCGCACAGGGGCGCTGAAGACCGATCCGGGATCGCCGGCAGCATCCGCGCCGACCTCCGCCCAGCGATCTCCCGTGCGGTCGGCTCCGCAACCGGCGGGGTCGCAACCTCGGCCAGTGGCAGTGGCTCGCCGTACCATCCCGGTTTCGGCGCCGGTCTCTCGCGAAACACCGACACCAGCCGGAACGCAGGAAAGAGGGGCGATCACGTTGTCCGCCGAGGAGCGGGCTATCGCCCGCAATTCGTTTGGCGCGGTCAGCGGGCTGCACCTGTCGGATGATGCGAAAGAGCGGATGTATGCTGCCAACAAGCGGCGCTACCTGGCGATGCTGGCGTCAGGCCAATACGGAGGGCAGGGGTGACCTACAGCGACAATCCCCGCATCAACGAGGCCGTTGATCTCCTGATGCACGTCCGGATGAGGCATCCTTGGTGTCCGGCCGGGGTGCCAAGCTGGCCACCCAAGACGCGCGCGGAGATCATCGGCGCCGTCCGAGATGAGTTCGGCGCGGCGGCAGCCGGCGCGGTCAAGATCACGGTTCACTGATGGCCATCCCGACCGCCAAGGATTACGAGTTGCGAGCCATCGACGAGATCATGGCGAACGTGGCGACACGGCTTGTCACGCTGCGTCACACGCCGGGACGGAAAGATGTCGCCGGCCTGCGCAAGGTGTTGCAGGACCTCGTTGATAAGGTCATGGCCTATGCCCACGATTGCGAGTAGCCACATGAGGCATTTCCCCGGCAAGCAGTTCGAGCCGGCCAAGAGGGCCATCGAGCGGTTTGCGGCTCTCAATCGGTGGGTGACCGCGCGCGGCGGCTGGATTGTGTCGCTGCCGGGGGCCGATCCGGTGATGATTGAGGTGCTGCCGGGCTCGTCCCTGATCGATGAGTTGGAAGAAGCGGGTTATGAGCTGACATCGGCCAGCGAGGGGGAGCGCATCGTGCCCGGTCGGATCGTCCAGAGGTTTGCGACAGCGTCAAACGGCACATTCGAGCCGCTTACCGCCAACTCGACGGTACCTGTCGCGCTGACGACGACGCACGCCGGCATCACCCGCGTGATGCGCTATTGGCTTGAGCTATCTTTATCTGACGTGTCGGCCGGCGGCATATAGTTGTCCGCCATGTAGTCCCAATCCCTTTTTCGAATCCAAATCTTCAATTTGCGGTCAAAAAGCCAAATTCTCGGCTGCGCGAACCGCCAGCGGAGATTGATCCAGATGCAATTTTCTGGATCAATCTCCTCATAGTTCGGAGGCTGGATTAGGGGCAAAATGACCTGAGCTTCTGGACCGACGGCAACAATGGTTTCTTCCTCGAACATACTTTCAACGATGGCTGATTGGGACTTTCCCATGCGTAGTTGGTGGGCGTCGACCTCGTTGCGCCAGATTAGCAGAACCGGCCGATCGCTGACATTCTTTATGACAAGACAATGTACAATGTTGTGACTACCCGCCACGAGCGGTCTCGCCACAATGATTGCGACAGGAAAATGCTTTACGTAACGATCCCATACTAGAAACGCCGCTGCAAAGATGCCGGACAACGAACCGACGGCCTTCAGGATCTCAAATGCGGTTTCGCTCATCGAACTTCCTGGGAATTGTTCCTTCGTGCGGCGCGATCATCGCAGTCACCCGGACTACGAAGCGCCGGGATGCGCGGTTCACTTGTTAACCGCTTTTCGAATTGCGCGCAGCTCTCGCTCGATTTCGCGCTGTTGGTCAAAGAACGCCATACGTCGCGCTAGATGATCGGCTCCGAGTTGCTGAATGCTTGCTAGAGGAGACGGAATTCGAATATCGAGAAAGGAGGCAAGCGCCATCCGATACAGCAGCGGCGCATAGTTGAACAAACTCTTGCCAGACGTCTTGACCACCAAACGATCGGGGCGCACGGGATTCCCGTGAAGGAAGTCGTTGCGCGCGTGATAGATTTCGCCATAGAGCCAGCAAGGTAGGCTCCGCAGCGGCGCTTTTCTCTGCTTTTGCTTGTTGGCCGACACGAACGCTTTGTAGCGCTTTCGGCGTAAGCCGGCGTCGTGCCACGGAGCTTTGTCTAGCAACGAGTAAACCAGCGACGTTTCCGACCGTCCCGTCTTCGGGTGTGCCAAGATTTCGAATGCGCTGACCCATAGGCTGATACTGCGCCCCAGCGAGAAGTGTGAGACGTCAGCCTTCGCGGGCATCTTGGCCGCGGCAAAAGCCATATCAAGGGACCGAAACAGTGCTCTGTCTGGCCACGTCGGTGGGCGTCCGTTGTATCGGACCCGCCACCGTTTTAACAACGCATTTAGCAGCACGAGATCGAAATCGGTTTTATCGAGTGTGACCGGAAGAAGGCCCGGATCGCCTTGTCCACGGAAGTTGTCGACCGTCTCGAGGTTGGCGACGGCTGGCGTGGAACACCCGAGATGTCGACCAAGAGTTATCATCCATGGATAGAAATCGTACCAGTCAGAGTAATACGTTCCAAAGCTCTGCTGCCATAGTGCAGATTTTGCTCTCGATATTGGGATCGCCGACAACGCAACCAGATCGCGAAAGCTGGTGGCCGGCCCGAGCTTGATGAACGATTTCGGCGCATCCTTGTTGAGGATGAGTATGCTCGGTTGGAGCTTCCGGCCAAAGGCATCTGTAAATTTGCTAACAAATTCTGCGAACTCTGGCATCCTGGCACAGATTTCGCGAACGCGAGTATCATTAAAAGTTACGATAGCTGCTATCTCATCTTCGATCGGGTCCTTCAAGAATAGGTCAGGAAACACGAACGCGGGAGTCCACGCCGAACTCTCGGCCGAGATCATAGCATCGTGATTTTGTTCACCAAGGTTGGTCATGCGACACCAGCATCATGTTCCTTGTTTGCTCCACGCATCACGATTGTAAGTGCGCTATTTGGCAGCGGTCGCTGCAGACCCCTCGCTTCATCCCATGGTGCCCGCAGCCAGACCTCGCGCTCCTCGGCATTCGTCAGGATGACCGGCATCACCTTGGGATGAATCGGCGCGACGACGGCATTGGGCTCGGTGGTCAGGAACCCATAGACCAGATGCGGACCGGGGACCGGCCTGGACTTGGTGCCACGGACACCCTTGAACTCGGCCCAGATGCCCGCAAAGCAGGTCAGGGGCCGATCGTCGGACAGGGCGAACCAGACAACGTCCTTCTTCTTCGTCTTCGGGTTCGGCTCCGGCGCGTATTCGGCAAAGCTGTTGAAGGGGACGAGACAGCGGTTCTCCGGCTTCAGCCAGCCGCGCCAGTGGGGCGAGGCCGTGTTGCGGATGTTGGTGACCGGCGGGCCGCCCGTGCGCGGAGGCGGCGGCATGCCCCATCGCATCAGCACCATCTCGCGGTCGTCACCATTGCCGCGAACGACGGGCGCTGGATAGTCCGGGAACACGCCGGGCATCGGCGGCAGGTTGCCTTCGTATTGGCGCACGGTCCGGAACAGCGCGGCAATAGCAGCTTGGTTCGTGGTGATGCTGTAGAGATTGCACATAACAGCCGCTAGACGATATTCTGCAAGATATTGAGCACGGCCCGCGCCAGTTCGTACGCAAGACGGGAATGTGCAGGATCGTTCGCCTCTACCCAAACAAGGGCCGGTTTGTCCCAATGCGAGCGGTCCCAAACTGCTTCATCCCATGCGGAGCTGTAGGCCACCACCTGCTGCGCCCGTTGGACAAGCCGAGTCGAAGCGTTCAGTTGACCGTGTTTCAAGGCAAAAGCCGCGTCTCTGAGTATCCGATATTCGAGGTGCTGTGCAGCCAGTCTGTTTCGAAAGGCGTGGTCGTCACCCTGTTCTAGTCCGCGCCCGCGTCGGTCGGCATGAACAACGCCCGCGAGCGCATCCAGCGTCAGGAATGCGTTCACCGCCAACCGAAGGTCGCCAACGCTGCTCTCCAGCGCCTCGACGTTCGGAGCGACTACACTATGTAGGAAGTCCGTCGGGGTCATGGTCTTCCCTCGTAAAGTCGCTGGAGCGTTGAGCATTTTGAGCGGCAAAACGGGCCAAGTCGGCTTGGTCCCATATAGACGCGCGCGGCGGCAGAACCGGCCCGCATGGGCTAGAGTCGCTAGTCCTGGAGCGCCGGTCAATCAATCTTGGTGCAGATGCCAGCCGCAATAGACGGTGTGTCCTTGTTGTTGTCCTCACCGCTGATGTAACCGATCAGATAACTTTCCAAAAACCGATTGTTGGCCGGGTTAAACCGGAGTTCTGAAAGCGAATAACTACAACGCACGTGCCCCCGAGGCCATACGGCAACCAAGCCATCATCGCTGTCAGCGATGCAACGACTGTCAATCGTCGATCCCGCTGGTCTCACCGTGATTCTAAATCTATGAACTATGCTTGGAGAAGCGCCTTCGTAGATTGGTTCGCTCGTGGTCGAAACAAACTCCAACTTCAAAACGAATCGACCATCAGCTTGAAAGTTAGCAGAACGCCATTTTTTGAGCTGCTCATCGTATCGAAGCCCGCCCACAGCCTCCGATGTACAGTAAAAGGTGACGTCTTTTGGCTCAATTGCGTAGGCGTGTGTGCACAAAAGAAGGCATGTCGTGCCGACGACCGAGTTGGCTTGCCAGCGACTGACGGTGAACATCTTCGGCATGTTGGCTCCCGATGCGTATCATTATTGCTTGCGGCGTTGTGAGCAGCGTTTCATCGCTGCTCGGGCCACCATGTTGATGGGGGATTGCTCGCCGAAATCTTGGTCTCGCGTAGCGCCACCAGTGCGCTCCGCTTGTATGGATGCCCTCGGAGCTGCGAGCAGTCCTTGCAGCGCATGTATCGCTCCAGCTCATGAATAGGCGTGATCTTCGGTCGGCGGACGACGTCGAGCGCGACGGTCTGGTTGGTGTGGCAGCCGAGGCATCGGACCTCAAGATAGCCGAATCCCGCGTTCAAGGCATCGCCGAGCGCGGGCGACGGTTGCGCCGGTCCGCCGGCTTCAAGCATGAGCTTGTTCCAGGCGATGCAGGCAAGGCGATCTGCCTCCTTGCGGGCGCGCGCGGCCTGCTCCGCTGCAATGCGAATTGCGGACCCGTAGAGGCGTTCGCGCGATTTGGTGCTCATGCCGCATGATCTCGCCGATTGCTGCTTTCGGAAAGCCGCTAGGTCTTGGGGCTGTGCATACGCTCGGCGCAAGCTGCGGGACCGGGTGACCTCTGGCCGGCGGCGCGTCGCCCAATCCCAGAGATAGTTCGGGAAAAAGATTCACGGCGCTACCTGGGGTGTTGCCAGACCCGAACGATTGCGGTTCATTGGTATTAGAGGGGGAGCCGATGCGATTGGTTGGGGTGACGGCCATCTGTGCCGTATTGGGCGCTTGTGCAGCATCTGCGCCGGAGGTCCGGGCGCGCCTCGGTCAGGAATATGTCGGCAAGAATGTCGATACCCTCGTGATGAAGTGGGGGCCGCCGACCAGCAGTTTCCGGATGAACCGCGGTCAATCGTCGTATGTCTGGCAGCTTGCGACCGAGACCACGTTAACGAGTGACAGAAGCGCGAAGACCTACGCATGTAAGGTCAACGTCGTCGCATCGCCGACCGGAATCATAGAACAGCTCAACACGGAGGACCCGAACGCGGGTGACGGCCTCCTCGGCGTGGTGGGGGCCTATGGCAGCATGTGCGGCGAGCGCCTTGGGATGAAGCCTCAGGGCTGATGCCGGGTGCGGGGACGCTGAAGCGGGAGCCCATGCCGCTGATGTTCTCGACCCGATCCTATCGGCTGGCCTGCGCCGCTTGACGTCTATAGTCCTCAATCATCTCCGGCTTGACGTCGCTCGGATAGCACAGAGGCGACGCGCCTCCCGGCCTTGAATGAGCGCTGCGTGCCCCGCAAGCTCTGCCGTTTCTCATCAGATCATCCGGACAGGCGCAGGGGTGACCCGTGGCGTAGTACTGCTCTCGGCTGGCCTTGATTAGGATCGCCACGATTGCAGCGGCCGTGAGCGCGGTCTCAACCTTGCGCTTTGTATCGGGTGCGGCCGGCTTCTCCGGCGGCGCGAGCTTGGCCTGCGTTGGAGCGGGCTGGCGATTGCTTTCTGGCTTCGCTGACGGGGCGAGATTGGTCGGCGCCGCAATGACCCGACGGTCGGTCTCCGGTCTTGCGGCAGGCGGGCTCGCCGTTTCGGCCGGGACGGCCGTAAACGCCACCGGCTTGGTCAGGGTGACTTGCGCGGCAGGGACCGGGGTAGCAGGCGTGGCCGTGCCGCTGCCGGGCGCGCCTTGCTGCCCGACCGAATACGACACCAGGGCAGTGAGCCCCAGCAGAATGATCACGCTCCCCGATCTCATCGGGCCATTCAACCGGAAGCGGTGGAGAAGCGCAATCTCACCGGAAACAGTCGGTCACGCGGCCAGCGATCCCATCAAGCTGGGGCGCTGGACTTGCGTGTTACCCAAACGATGCCGGCCCGCTTGCGGCAGACGAACGAGAGGACATCCGCAGCCACCGGCGCGTGTGCGAGCCGTGACAGCCCCTTAAGCCCCTTGGACTGAAGGCGGAACCGCATAAAGTCAGCCTCAGCCGCGACCGGAGCAGAGCCGAAAGCCGCTCGCCACCAGGTTCGCAGGTCCTTGGGCGAGTAGTAGAAGACGTCAGTCTTGAGCTGGTTCAGCATGAAATCGGCCCAGTCCTTCGGGCTCTTGCCGTCGCGGTAGTAGCCAAAGCCGAGGCGATGGGCGGCGCGCATGTAACGATGCGCCACGGCGTCGGGCAGGTGGTGCACAAAGTACAGTCCGACATGGCCCTCGAACCAAGAGCTGCGGTCGGGGAACAAGGCCAGGAACGTTCCGCCGGGCTTGAGGACACGTGCGATCTCGGACACCGCAAGCTGCGGGTTTCTGACGTGTTCGAATACTTGGTTCGAGATGACGACGTCGAAGAACCCGTCATCGAAGTCGAGTCGGCCATCCCGGAGCGCTCGGAAGTGCTCGGGACGTTCCGACGCCGGGGCGTCCAAATCTGCTCCAAAAAACTCGTAGCCAGCCTGACGTCCGTGAATGACCACCTCGCCGCGCCCGCAGCCGTAATCAAGGACGCGGGGCCGCTCAACTCCCGATAGCGAAAGCGCTCTTTCAAATACAAACTCGTAATTCGGGCTCATGCGGCTCACGCTCTGGCAGAATGGACCCAGATTGGCAATGCGGGTCACGGGGTAAGTCAGCAGGTGACGATGGCCGCTCTATGGATGTTGATCTAAATCGTCGGAGCAGGCTGAGGGGCGTCCGCCTGCCCGGATGCAATCCCGATAATGCCACGGCTCAACGAAGCTGCCCGACCACATGCCCCGACCAGCTTTCTCGGCGCCGCGTTGAGCCTCGCCGTATCGACCCTGCGAGTACTTGGGCCAGTCGAGGGCATGGCCGTTGGCAACCAACCATTGGCCTAAGTCCGGACCGGGAACGCCGAGCAGGCAGACCGCTACAGTGCGGCCGTATTGGTCTTGGCTTTTCGGGGAGCAGGTGACCGGGCGGGGGATCGCGTGGAAAAGCGCGGCTAGGGATGCTGCAGCCTGTCGGCCGCACGGATAGAGATCGCTGTCGCTATTCCGGCAAAGCTGGTCGCCCTCCGGCGCGTCGATGCCCCATAGCCTGATGCGCTCGCCATGGATTTCGATCGTGTCGCCGTCGACTACCGTGGCGCGGCCAATGAGATCATTGGCGAACGTCAAATCACTGTGCAGCAGAGCTGCAAGAACGGCTCCGGCTGAGAGGCACAGGAGCGACAGACTCAAAGCTAGCTTGAGACGCTTGGCCCAGATGAGCAGCCACCCAGAGAAGCTTGGGATCGATAACAGCGCCAGCATGGGACCATCGCGCAGCGTCCTAAAGCGCCATGATAGCGTTGAGGACAAATTGAGGACAAATCCACACCGAGGCCAAGCGGTAATTCGGCCCGGAACAATAAATCATTGAAATTCTTGGGGATTTGGTGAGCGCGCCGGGACTCGAACCCGGGACCCCATGATTAAAAGTCACGTGCTCTACCGGCTGAGCTACGCGCTCGCTTCCAAGGAAGCGGTGTGGCGGCTTGAGCCGTCACTGTCCGGATCGTCGGCAGGATACCATGAGAACGCGCAAGGCGTCGCCGTGGTTCACTGCGGCGCGGGAACGGGGCGCAAAAACCCCGGTCATGGGCCGCATGCTGTCGCCCGCGCTGTGTAGGGGGTGGGTTTGTTTCGGTCAATAGGGGGTGAAACCACAGAGGCGTGGTGGGTCGATTGTGTGAGCGGGTGGAGGGGGTTGGGGGTGTGGTGGGCGGGAGTGTGCCGCGGCGGCGGGGGCCTCGTGGTTCGAGACGCGCCGCCAAGGGGCGGCGCTCCTCACCATGAGGGTTGAGAAGGGGGGCGTGAGGGCGGTCGCACCGCTGGATAAGGGCGCAGACCTCGCCGCAGATCGCTCGGGCCGCGCACGCCGTCCTCATCCTGAGGAGCCCGCCGGAGGCGGGCGTCTCGAAGGATGGTCGCGGGCGGGCTGTCCCATGCAATTGCCGGGGACCGGTGCCGAAGTCACCCGACGCCGGCCTCTCGGCTACACCTTCTCCGGCACCTTCGTCGCGGCCGGCACGGCCACCTTGGCCGCCGCGCTCAGCGGGGCCGGCTGCATGCCCGGCGCCGCCAGCTCGGGCACCCAGACCGGGCGCAGGCCGATCAGCTCGGCGGTGCGGACGGTGGTGTAGTGCCAGAACTCGAAGGAGTTGATGCGGGACATCTCCAGCAGCGCGATCGCGACCGCGGAGAGGAACGGCAGGCTCTCCAGGATCAGGACGGCGGCGAAGATGTAGAGCTCGGTGATCTGCAGGGTGTTGGTCACGATCAGGATGGTGGCGCCGATCAGGAGCAGGGCGCCGATCACGGCCTCCCAGAACGCTTGGAACTCGATCGACATCCGTGAGAGGCCGCCCTTGGACGTGCGGGCGAAGGCGAGATGCTCGGTGATCAGGCCCTGGGCCACGGCGCGGCTGACCGTCCATTGCACGGACATCGCCGCGATCATCGCGCCCAGCATCTGCCAGGGCCGGATGGCGACGCGCAGCCGGTAGAGGATCAGGAAGTGCGCCAGCGAGACCACGAAGGCGGCGAGGATCGGGATGGTCAGGATCTTGTCGGGAATGGCGATGCCGGCGAAGGCCACGATCGGCGTCCAGATCAGGTTGAGGATCGCGACCACGACGCCGAGGCTCTCGGCACCGAGCCAGTTGAGCCAGCCGAGCGAGAACTCGCGCTTCTGGTCCGAGGTCAGCCGGCTGTGGCCGGGCAGGAAGCGACGCCAGTGCTTCTTGACGATCTGGAAGCCGCCATAGGCCCAGCGATGGCGCTGCTTCTTGAACGCCTCGTAGGTGTCGGGCAGGAGGCCCTGGCCGTAGCGGGTGTTGGTGTAGTGGGTCTGCCAGCCCAGCTCCTGGATGGCGAGGCCGAGATCGGTGTCCTCGCAGATCGTGTCGCTCGACCAGCCGCCGGCCATGTCCATCGCCGCGCGCCGGATCAGGCACATCGTGCCGTGCACGATGATCGCGTTCTCCTCGTTGCGCTGGACCATGCCGATGTCGAAGAACCCGGCATATTCGCCATTCATGATGTAGTGCATCAGCGACAGATCCTCGTCGCGATGCTCCTGCGGCGCCTGCACCAGGCCGACGGCGGGGTCGGCGAAGGCCGGCACGAGGTCGGAGAGCCAGTCCGGCGTCACGACATAGTCGGCGTCGATGATGCCGATGATCTCGGCGTCGACGGCGGTGCGCTCCATCGCGATGCGCAAGGCGCCGGCCTTGAAGCCCTTGACCTTCTCGGCGTTGATGAACTTGAAGCGCTCGCCGAGCATGCGGCAGTGATCCTGGATCGGCTGCCAGAACGCCGGGTCGGGCGTGTTGTTGATGATGCAGACGACCTCGTAGTTCGGGTAGTCGAGCCGCGCCAGCGCATCCAGCGTCTGCTTCATCATGTCGACCGGCTCGAAATAGGCCGGCACGTGGATCGACACCTTCGGGCAATAGCCCTCCGGCATGGCGGCGCGGTCGCGCGCGGCCTTGTCGCGGGTCAGCAGACGGCGCGGCTCGCGGCCGAAGGCGATCGCGGCGATCTCCTCGATGCGGGCCATCGCAATGAGGATCAATGGAACCAAGAGGATCAGGCCGAGGGTCAGTGCGAAGGTCGAGCCCCAGACGAAATAATGCACGTTCCAATAGGCGAAGACGTTGGAGACCCAGGCACCGACGCCATGTGCCGTGATGGCGAGCATCATGGCCTGCAGCACGGTCGGCTGGCGCAGCCGCACGATCGGCAGCGACAGCAGCACGCCGACCAGCAGCGCGATGGCCGCGAGCTGCCAATAGTCGGGATTCACGATCGGGCCGGTCCAGGCGAATTTCGCCTCGCGCGCGGCATTCAGGACGCCCCAATACGGGCCGACGCCGCCTTCGAAATATTTCCAGGGCTGATCGATGGCCTCGACGATGTTGTATTCCATGCCGATCGAGGCGGCCTGGGCGAGAAAATTGCGCAGCACCTTCGCCTGCCGGAGCGGGCCCGGCACGGCGGGGCCGCGGTTGTCGCCGCTGCGGCTGTAGCCCTGGCTCGGCCAGCCGAACTCGGCGATCATGATGCGCTTGCCGGGGAACTGCTTCTTCAGAAGCTGATAGCGATCCACCGCCTGATCGACCGCCTGGTCGTCGGTGAAGAATTCCCAATAGGGCAGCACGTGCGCGGCGATGAAGTCGACATTGGCCGCGAGCTCGGGGTTGTCGCGCCAACTGTTCCAGACGTCGCCGGTGGTGACGGGCACGTTGACCGACTTCTTCACGCGCTTGATCTTCTCGATCAGCTCATCGACCTTCTGGGTCGCCGTGAGGATGGTCTCGTTGCCGACCACGATGCCGATGACGTTGCTGTTGCGGCGGGCGAGGGTGATGGCCGACTGGATCTCGCGCTCGTTGCGGTCCGGATCCTTGTCGATCCAGGCGCCGAGCATCACCTTCAGTCCGGCCTCCGCGGCCAGCGGCGGCACGATCTCGAGGCCGCCGGTAGAAGAGTAAAGCCGGATGGCCCGCGTCATCGTGGCGAGCTTCTTCATGTCGGCGCGGATACGTTCCGGCGAGGCCACGGTGTTGGCGCCGGGGGCTCCGGTTCCTTCATGCGGATCGTAGGAAACGCTCTGCAGCAGGCCGGTGAAATTGGGGGCCTCCTGCTTGTCCTGCAGCAGTCCCCAGAGGGCGGCGTGCACAGCGGTGACGAGGAGCAGGACGGCGACGACGGCACGCATTGGAGGGGCAACCATTCCTAGGATCAAGTCAGCGGTGAAGCGGAGCGGTCGATCGCCGTTCCATCTCGGGTATGCGATGCTACCGGGAGCACGTTCACGCGTGACGTTCGACGACGAAGGCGGTCATTCTCACGCCGTCACAGCCGAAGGCCGCGACATCATATGCCATCCCAACAGAGCCCAATCATGCTGAACGGTGCCTGAACCGGGGCGAGGCTCAAGCGCGCGTCGACGACCTCGATCGTATCTCGGTCGTATCCTGCCACGTGATCGGAGCGCTGTCATGCGCACGCCACGCATGGGGGGCGGTCGCCGGGATCGTGCGTCCTGCCTGCCTCAGGCGCCGGTCACTTCGCCGGAGGCTGCGGGGGCGAGGGCGAAGCCTGGGGGGCGGGCTGCTGCGTCGGCGCTGGCGACGCCTGCGCGGCCGGCGTCGCTGCCGGGCTCGAGGCCGGGCCCGGCGCAGGCGCGGCAGCCACCTGCGGCTTCGCGTCCGGATTGATCCAGCAGGTATGGACGTGGTTGTTCAGCGAGTTCGGCACCTTCGGATCGATCTGCGGGATGAATCGCGTCAGGCAGCGGAAGGCGGCCTGAACGTGGCCACCGGGGCAGCCGAACCGGTCATAGAGATCGAGGTGGCGGAAGGCGGTATCGAGGTCGTCGTTGTACATCAGCTGGACGACGCGGCGGCCGAGCCAGACGCATTCGGGATTGCCGGCCGGGCCGCCACTGAGCGCCTGGGACGCTTCGGTGAATTCGTCGGCCTTGCGCTGGTTGTCCCTCGACACGTCGGCCGGATTGGCCGCCTGCGGCTTTTGGTCCTGGGGATGGTCGCTGCCGCTCTGGGCGAGGGCGCCGGGCGCGCCGATGAGGAGCACGAGGCCCAGAGCCGCGGACAGGCGCGAAACCGAAAACTTGGACTTGAGCACGCGTCGACCCATAAATTCCCCGATTGTTGCCTTCGTGCCGTCCCCTGACGGACGCAGTGGTGATGCCGATCAAATCGGCCCCGATTGCGGCGGGAGATTGATTCCGACTGTCGCGGAGCGTTCCTGACGGGCGCTTGCGCAGGGCCGAGAAACCTGGTTGCGACGGCCGGGGTCAACCGGGATTCCCAATGACCGGAATCTCGGAATTTGTCCAGCAACGTACCAACTTTCTCGCGTCATCGTAAAAGGGTGATTTGGAGCGGGTCCGCCAAGAGTGCCGGAGGGCTCGGCCGATCGCCTACTTGGCAGATCGCCGCCGACCGGGTAATCGACACCACCCTGCCTGGAGACACGGAACTGAAATCCCTTCCTACGCCGCTGGCGCTTCTGCTCATATCCTTGGGTGTCATCGCCGCCGCGTGGTGGTGGCTGGCCCAGCCGATCACGCTCGCGCGCGCGCCGATCGAGCTCGATTCGAAGCTGCAGTGCGTGTCCTATGCGCCGTTCCGCGGCCAGCAGAGCCCGCTGGATCCGACCACCCATATCGACGCCGAGCAGATCGAGCAGGACCTGGTGCAGCTCGCCAAGATCTCCGAATGCGTGCGCACCTATTCGATCGAGAACGGCCTCGACCAGGTGCCGGGAATCGCATCCCGGGTCGGCATCAAGGTGATCCAGGGCATCTGGCTCGGCTCCAACAAGCTGAAGAACGAGCAGCAGATCGCGATCGCGGTCGACCTGATCAAGCGCTATCCGAAGGTGATCACGGCGGTCGTGGTCGGCAACGAGGTGCTGCTGCGCGGTGAGATGACGACCGCCGATCTCGCTGCGACCATCCGCAGCGTCAAGGCCCAGGTCCAGGTCCCCGTGACCTATGCCGACGTCTGGGAGTTCTGGCTGCGCAATCGCGAGCTCTACGACATCGTCGACTTCGTCACGGTTCATATCCTTCCGTATTGGGAGGACATGCCGGTGCGCGCGAAATTCGCCGCCTCCCATGTCGACGCCATCCGCCAGCAGGTCGGCGTCGCCTTTCCGGGCAAGGAGATTCTGATCGGCGAGACCGGCTGGCCGAGCGAGGGGCGGATGCGCGAGGGTGCGCTGCCGTCGCGCGCCAACCAGGCGCGGGTGGTGTCGGAGATCCTCAGCCTCGCCAAGCGCGAGAACTTCCGCGTCAACCTGATCGAGGCCTATGATCAGCCGTGGAAGCGCAAGCTCGAGGGCACGGTCGGCGGCTATTGGGGCCTGATCAGCGACGACCAGCGCGCGCTGAAATATCCGCCGGGCGAGCCCGTCAGCAACTATCCGCTGTGGAAGCTGCAGATGGGCGGCGGCATGATCCTGTCGTTCGTGGTGTTCCTGGCCGGGTGGCTGACGGTGCGGCGCCGGCCCTGGCCGCCGCACGTCTCAGCCTGGATCGGGGTCGGGTTCTCCGCGACGACAGCGGGCGTGCTGTTCGGCATGGCCGCGGACAAAATGTTCTATGAGAGCCTCGGTGTCGGCGGCTGGCTGCATTGGGGGGCGCTGCTCGCTGCCGGCGTCCTGGCGCCCATCCTCAGCGCCAACGCGGCGATGGCCGGGCGGCCGTTGCCGACCTTTCTCGACCTGCTCGGACCGAATGACGGCCGCAAGCAGTTGAAGATCACCTACCTGCTGGGCCTGGTCCTCGTCGTGACGGTGCTGATTGCGGCCGAGACGGCGCTCGGCTTCGTGTTCGACCCGCGCTACCGCGATTTCCCGTTCGCGAGCCTGACCATGGCAGTGGTGCCGTTCGCGATGCTGCTCGGCAATCGTCCGGCGCAGGGCGCGCGCCCGATCGCCGAGGCCAGCTTCGCCGGCCTGCTCGCGATCTCCTCGGTCTACGTGATCTACAACGAGGGCCGCGACAACTGGCAGGCGATGTGGACCTGCGCGATGTATCTGCTGCTGGCGTTCACGCTGTGGCGGGCGCGGGCCGCGCAAATCCGAGAATGAGCAGGCCGATCGCCAAGCCCGACAGCACGATGTTGTAGAGCACGATGCCGAGGCCGGCGGCGATCAGCCCGCCGGTCAACAGCACGATCGACGGCCGCATCACGTGCAGCACTGCAATCACCAGCGCGGTGGCGCCGAATACCGAATTCTTGAACAGCGTGGTCGCGACCGCCCGGCTCTTGCAGGCCAGCGTCTGCAGGCCGGCATCGCAGGCCAGCGCGACGCTCGACAGCTCGATCGCGAGATAGCGCAGATAGAGGGCATAGCCGACGGTGACGAAGCCTATGATCAGGAGCCATTGCACCTGATAGGGCGAGAGGCGGAACGGGGTCTTTTTCATGCGCGGGACTATGCTGCGGAAAGGATCGTCGGACAAGCCGCAAAGCCGGTTCGCGGACTGCTTTCACAATCCGTCCCAACCGGCTTTGGCCGCACGATGATTTGAGGCTCAGGAGCGGCGGAAGAACGACGACAGCGCCGACGGTTGCTCGGGCTTGGGCGCCTCTGCCGGCGGCGGCGCCGGTGCTGCTGCTGTGGGCGGCGGCTCCTCGCGCTTGCCGTGGCGCTGCTGCTGGGCCTGCGGCTGAAACGTGCGCCGGCGCTGCACCGGCTTCTGGGCGGCAACCGCGGGAGCGCCCGGCTTGGCCGCCTCGGCCCCCTCCGGCTCCTCGCGGACTGCGAGGCGCTGGCCGTCATAGACGGTGGTCTCGCAAGCGCGCCGGCTCTCGGCGAGCACCGCGCAGATCTTCGCCGCCGTGGCCGCGTCGCCCAATGGGCCGGCGCCGAGTCGCAGCTGCATGCCCGGACCGCTCCGGCCTTCCTTCAGGATGATGATCGGCCTGAGCGAGGCGAGGTCGGCATGGGTCTTCACGAGATCCCGCCACAGCGCCCGCAATCCTCCGAGCGAGCTGGCCGCGCCGAGATCGACGGCGAATTCGGTCTTCTGGACCGCCGTGACCGTGACGTCCGTGCTGTCATTGCCCTTGGCGGCGGCCTCTGCGGGCTCAGCCTTTGCGAGCTTGTCGGTCTCGGCCGGCTTGCCGGCCGGGTCCGGTGCGCCACCAGGCGGCTGGGAACCGGTCGCCGCGACGGCGGGTGCAGGCGGGGTCGGCGACAGAGCGGCGGAGACGGACGATGACGAAGCACCCGACAGCCCGGCCGACATCGGCCTGGACTGCTCCTGTTTCGTCTTGTCGGCGCTCGCGGCAGCCGCCGGGGAACCGGGCTGAGCCGGATTGATTCCGGCGGCCCCGTTGGGAATCGGCATGAACGGCGACGCGTTCGCGTAGGCCGGCAAGGGGCTGGACGCCGCGGAACTCGATGGGGCCGCCACCGTGGCCTGGGACTCCACGGCCGCGATCTGCGGCGCGGGTGCGGCTTTGCCGCCGGGGGCGGGATTGGCGGTTGCCTGGGCGCTCTGCTTGGCCAGCGCGCCGGTCACCGAGTCCAATCCCTGCTCGAGCACGGTCACGCGCGCGTACAGCCGGTCGCGATCGGTGTTGAGCGTCTCGATGGCCGCGCCGAGCTGGCGCGCCTCGCCTTGCGTCTCGCGGGCCAGCGACTGCAGCAATTGTGCCTGGCGCGACAGATCGGCCGCGGAAACACGGTCCTGCCGCCATCCCTGTGCGGCCTGATTGGTGAAAACGGCCAGGCCGACGGCGCCGACGGCGCCAGCCCCCCACCAGCCGAGCCGCCACAGCGCGCGGCGATCGAACTCGTTCTCGTCGGCAAACAGTCCGGACAGAGTCGCCCCCGTCTTCTCAGCTCCATTTGTGCCGGCGGATTTGCGGGAGTCCTTAGCCATGAACCTGCCTTAATCGAATCACGAAGCGAACATTAACAGGAAAACCACCAGGGGCTTCAGCGGGTGCGGTTTGCCCCGCGCAGAAAACGCATTATGACAGCGCGACCTATGCGCTCCCTTCATCCCAGGTGTTTCATGACCGCTCGATCCAGTCTGACCATCGTGCTTGCGGCAGGCGAGGGCACGCGGATGCGCACGAGCGTCCCCAAGGTGCTGCATCCCATCGCCGGCGAATCATTGCTCGCGCACGTCCTGGCGGCGGCGCCGCAAGGCGATGGCGCCAGCATCGCCGTGGTGGTGGGGCCAGGGCACGAAGCGGTCGAGAAGGAAGCCAGGCGCCTGCGGCCCGACGCGGATATCTTCGTTCAGCGCGAGCGGCTGGGGACGGCGCATGCGGTGCTGGCGGCGCGGCAGGCGATCGCGCGCGGCGCAGACGATCTGCTGGTCGCATTCGGCGACACGCCGCTGATCACGGCCGAGACGTTCGCGCGGCTGCGGGCAGCGCTCGTGGAAGGCGCAGCGCTCGCCGTGCTCGGCTTCCGCGCCGCCGATCCGACCGGCTATGGACGCCTTCTGCTCGACGGATCGAAGCTGGTCGCGATCCGCGAGCAGGCCGATGCAAGCGAAGCGGAGCGGGCGATCACGCTGTGCAATGCCGGGGTGATGGCGATGGACGGCCGTCGCGCGCTCGCGATCCTCGACAGGATCGGCAATGCCAACAGCAAGGGCGAGTACTATCTGGTCGATGCGGTGGCGATCGCGCGCGAGCAGGGGCTCGAGGCGGTCGTGATCGAGACCTCCGAGGACGAGGTGCGCGGCGTCAACACCAAGGCGCAGCTCGCCGAAGCCGAGGCGGTGATGCAGAACCGGCTGCGCCGCGCGGCGATGGATGCAGGCGTGACGCTGGTCGCGCCGGAGACCGTCTACCTCGCTGCGGATACCACGTTCGGCAAGGACGTGACCATCGAGCCGTTCGTCGTGATCGGCCCCGGCGTGTCGATCGGCGACGGCGCGGTGGTGCATTCGTTTTCGCACATCGTGCAGTCCAAGCTCGGCCGGAACAGCCTGCTCGGGCCGTTCGCGCGGCTGCGGCCCGGTACGACACTCGGAGACGGCGCCAAGATCGGCAATTTCGTCGAGGCCAAGGCCGCGGTGCTGGAGGCGGGCGTGAAGGTCAATCACCTGTCCTATATCGGTGACGCCCATGTTGGGGCCAATGCCAATATCGGTGCCGGCACCATCACCTGCAACTATGACGGCTTCAACAAGCACAAGACCAATATCGGCGAGGGCGCTTTCATCGGCACCAACACCTCGCTGGTGGCGCCGATCACCATCGGCGCCCGCGCCTATATCGGCTCTGGCTCGGTGATCACGCGCGACGTGCCCGATGATGCGCTGGCGCTGGAGCGGAGCCCGCAGACAACACGCGAAGGCGCGGCGGCGCGCTTCCGGAATGCCAAGCAACGCCACAAGAAGTGAGCTGAGAAATCAGCCTTCGTCGTCCTGGAACTCGGCGAACATCGCACGTGTCAAACGCCACCCGCGGCGGGTGGCGTGCTTGACGGGCTCGTTGGCGCGATGTTTGATCGGCATCGGCTTGAGCTCGCTGCTCAAGGCCGGCGGCGGCCAGTGCGCCAGATGGCTTCCGGAGGTCGGATGCGACAGGCTCAGCGGGCTGGTGCCTTTGGGATCAGTTGGGCGGCGGCTATAGGTCATGGCGTCCTCTCCGACGCGACAGTCTCTGCGCGAAAGCGTTGACCGGGCGTTAAGTGCGCTCCGAACCGGACCTCCGCATCAAACCGGAGTTGCATGCAGGCCCTCGGTTAGGGCTCCCACTTAACCCTGTCGCAATCCGCAATAATTATTGAATCCTGAAAGCGCGCCGTTTTCGTTAAGACAATGCCACGCTTTTGAATCTCTCTCGACGATTTGGGGACTAGCGCTGATGTGCGGAATCATCGGGATCCTGGGACGCGGGCCGGTTGCCGAGCATCTCGTCGATTCCTTGAAACGTCTCGAATATCGCGGCTACGATTCCGCGGGCGTTGCCACGCTCGAGGGCGATCATTTGGACCGGCGGCGCGCCGAGGGCAAGCTCAAGAACCTGCAGAAGCGGCTCGAGCAGCATCCGCTGAAGGGGCACGCCGGCATCGGTCACACGCGCTGGGCGACCCACGGCAAGCCGACCGAGAGCAACGCGCATCCGCATGCGACTGACAACGTTGCCGTGGTACATAACGGCATCATCGAGAATTTTCGCGAACTACGGGCCGAGCTCGAAAAGCAGGGCGCCAGGTTCGCGTCGGAAACGGACACCGAGACCGTCGTCCATCTGGTCAACTCCTATTTGCTGAAAGGCCATTCGCCGCAGCAGGCCGTGGCTGCGTCGCTGCCGCAATTGAAGGGCGCGTTCGCGCTGGCCTTCCTGTTCAAGGGTCATGGCAACCTCCTGATCGGCGCGCGCAAGGGCTCGCCGCTCGCGATGGGCTACGGCGACGGTGAAATGTTTCTCGGCTCGGATGCGATCGCGCTGGCGCCGTTCACCGACACGATCAGCTATCTCGATGATGGCGACTGGGTCGAGATCACCCGCGACTCCGGCATCATCCACGACGCCTCGGGCGCGGTGGTGAAGCGCGACGTGTTGAAATCCGGCGCGTCGTCGTTCCTGGTCGACAAGGCCAACTATCGCCACTTCATGGCCAAGGAGATCCACGAGCAGCCGGAGGTCGTCGGCCATACGCTGGCGCGCTATGTCGACATGGGCACCGAGCGCGTAGTGCTGCCGGCGCGGCTGCCGTTCGACTTCAAGGACATTCAGCGCATCTCGATCACCGCCTGCGGCACCGCGAGCTACGCCGGCTTCGTCGCCAAGTACTGGTTCGAGCGCTTCGCGCGCGTGCCGGTCGAACTCGACGTCGCCTCGGAGTTCCGCTATCGCGAGGCGCCGCTGCGCCAGGGCGATCTCGCCATCTTCATCTCGCAGTCCGGCGAGACTGCCGACACCCTGGCGGCGCTGCGCTATGCGAAGTCGCAGGGCGTGCACACGCTCTCCGTCGTCAACGTGCCGACCTCGACGATCGCGCGCGAAAGCGAGATCGTGATGCCGACGTTGGCAGGTCCCGAGATCGGCGTTGCCTCGACCAAGGCGTTCACCTGCCAGCTGATGGTGCTCGCGGCGCTGGCGATCGCGGCAGGTCGCGGCCGCGGCGAATTGTCGGAGGCTGACGAGACCAAGCTGGTGCATGGCCTGGTCGAAGTGCCTCGCCTGATCGCGGCGGCGTTGACGACCGAGCCGCAGATCGAGAAGCTCGCCCGCGAGATCGCGAAGTCGAAGGACGTGCTCTATCTCGGCCGCGGCACCTCCTATCCGCTGGCGCTCGAAGGCGCGCTGAAGCTGAAGGAGATCTCGTACATCCACGCCGAGGGCTACGCCGCCGGCGAGCTCAAGCACGGCCCGATCGCGCTGATCGACGAGACCATGCCGGTCGTCGTCATCGCGCCCTATGATCGCGTGTTCGAGAAGACGGTGTCGAACATGCAGGAGGTCGCCGCGCGCGGCGGCAAGATCATCCTGATGACAGACGCCAAGGGAGCCGAGGAGGCGACCGTGGACTCGCTGGTGACGATCACCATGCCGGACATGGCCGCGACGTTCACGCCGATCGTCTACGCCATCCCGGTGCAGCTCCTGGCCTACCACACCGCCGTGGTGATGGGGACCGACGTCGACCAGCCGCGCAACCTCGCCAAGTCGGTCACGGTGGAATAGGCAAACGTCCGGCCCGGCGGATCGGTCGGTTCGCTTGATCACGGGGATCGGGATGGCCCTCAACACCTGGCTGCTGTTCTTCGTCACGTCCGTGGGGATCTCCCTGACGCCAGGCCCGAGCGGCCTGCTCGCCTTGACGCACGGGGCGCTGCACGGCGGACGCAGGACTCTGTTCACGATCGCGGGCGGCCTGATCGGCTTCATCCTCGTCATCGCGCTGTGCATGTTCGGCATCGGTGCGCTGGTGCAGTCGTCGATCACTTGGCTCGTGGTCCTGAAATGGGTGGGCGGGCTGTATCTCGCATGGCTCGGGGTCAAGTTGTGGCTCGCGCCGCCGGTGGGCGTCGATCTGGCCGACCAAGCCGTGACGGCCAGAGGACACGCGCTGTTCCGCCAGGGTTTCCTGACCGCGGCGACCAACCCGAAATGCCTGCTGTTCTTCAGCGCGCTGCTGCCGCAGTTCATCGATCCAGATCGCAGCCTGGCGGTGCAGTTCGCCGTCGTGGCCGTCACCTATACGGTGACCGAGTTCGTCACCGAATACGCCATCGCCAGCGCGGCGGCCCAGGTTCGCCCCTGGCTCGCGCGGGTCGGGCGGCGCTTCAACCAGGTCTGCGGCGGCATCTTCGTGGCGGTCGGGCTGGCCCTGCCGCTGCGCAGCGCCTAGGGCGCCGCGTTCGGCCGTCCGCGTCGCAACTCTCCGCAACGGGACCTGAAGCACCTTCCGCCTGGAATGGGTGTCCGGCTGCCGGGCCACAGGTCAGCGGCAAAGCGCGCATGTGTCGGAAAGAGGGCCTTTGCCCTTCAAAAATCTGCTAAGACCCTTAGCTGAGATTTGATCCGACCCGGAAGTTCGCATGAGTTCCCGCGACGACCTGCCGCCAGAGACCGATCCCTTGGCCGATGCTCCGGCCGAGACGCCCCACCATGGGCTGATGTTCCGGTTTCGCAACTATTTCCTGACCGGCCTCGTCGTAGCCGGACCCGTCGCCATCACGCTCTACATCACGTGGTGGTTCGTGACCTGGGTGGACGGGCTGGTCCGGCCGTTCGTGCCTCTGGTCTATCGTCCGGAAACCTATCTGCCGTTCGGCGTGCCCGGCTCCGGCCTGATCGTGGCCGTGATCGGACTGACGCTGCTCGGCTTCCTGACGGCCAACCTGATCGGCCGCACCCTGGTCGACCTCGGCGAGCGGCTGCTCGGCCGCATCCCGGCGGTGCGGGCGATCTATCGCGGCCTCAAGCAGGTGTTCGAGACGCTGTTCTCGGGCAAGGGCTCGAGCCTGCGCCGTGTCGGCCTGGTCGAGTTTCCGTCGCCGGGCATGTGGTCGATCGTCCTGATCTCGCAGCCGCCGAGCACGGAGATTGCGAGCCGCCTGCCCGGTGACGACGAGCAGATCTCGGTGTTCTTGCCGTGCGCGCCGAACCCCACCACGGGCTTCTTCTTCTATCTGCCGCGGAGCAAGATCATCGAGGTCGACATGAGCGCCGAGGACGCGGCGACGTTGATCATGTCATGCGGCGTGGTGCAGCCGGGATCCGACCAGCAGAAAAAGGTCGCGGCGCTGGCCAACATGGCCAACACCGCGCGCCTCGCCAACGCACCCGCGCAGCCATCGCCGCATCGCGAGCCGGAGCCGGCCAAGGCGGACTAGGCTGAAAGGCCGATTGATGCGCATGGCCGGCCACCCGCGGAGGGGCTAGGCCGCATCCTGCGGAACGAACACGCGCAGGCGATGCCCGTCCGGATCGAGCGCGACGAACGTCGTTCCGAAATCCATCCGCGTCGGCGCTTGCGCGATCGAGAGTCCGCGCGCCTTCCAGTCGTCGTGCAGCCTCTGGACCTCGCCGGCATCGCCGACCGCGAACGCGACCTCGGCGAAGCCTGCTGCGCCCGTCGCTGTCGGCTCGACCGTGTGCCGCGACCACAAGCCCAGCATGACCCCCTCGCGCAGCGGCAGCATGGTGAATGTCGGCGATTGTTCGATCACGGGCCGGCCGAGCAGATCCGCATAGAAGGCCGCGCTCCTCGGCGGGTTGTCGACGTAGAGGATCAGGAAATTGAAGTCGGGCATCGTCGTTTCTCCGGTGGCGGCGCCGTCTGCAGCGCTTCAGCCACACGACTAGCCGAGCCCTCTGCCAGATTCTGTCAGCAGCCTTCGTGAGCATGGTCGCTGGCGGTCCGGTCCGCCCAGCGGGCAAACGTGCGCATCGCGGCGCTTTGCACTGCATGATGATGCGGGGAAAGCACAGCCACGGATGTCGTCGTTCCTACAACCAGCGGGCGGTGGTGTTTCGAATGGTCACCATGGAAACATCGGGCAAACAAAAGTAAGGCGTTGGGGAGGCGCGTAGGATGCCTGTGAGTAGGACGACATTGTTGTGCGCGGTCGCGCTGTCCGCGGCGTCCCTGCAACTGACGGGGCCGGCAGCAGCCCAGACCACCTATACGCGCATTCAGGCATTTGGCGACAGCTACGCCGACACGGGCAATCTCTGGACCTTCACCGGCGGCGCCGGCAAGCTGCCGCTCTATCCCACCGGCCGCTTCAGCGGCGGCACGAATTTCGTCGACACGACCTCGGCGCTGCTCGGCATTCCCCAGCTCAACTACGCGATCGGCGGCGCCATGGCGGGCAATACCAACGTGGTGGCGCCCGGCATTCCCGGCTTCTTCCAGGAATGGAGCGGACTGACGGGCTTCTCCGGCAGGATCTCGTCGACCGACCTGGTCGAAATCTCGGTCGGCGGCAACGATGCGCGGGCCTATTACCGCGCCGGCGGCTCGCTCGCTGGCGCGCCGACGGCCGCGGCCGTCACGGCCCAGCAGGCCATGGCCGGCATCAACGCGCTGGTCGGGGACGGCGCGCGCAGCATCGTGTTCACGGCCGGCGATGTCAGCACCTTGCCGGAGGCCGTCGGCAACGCCAATGCCCCGGCCGGCAAGGCCTACAGCACGACCTATAACAGCCTGATGCAGCAGTCGCTCGCAGGCGTCGCGCGTTCGGGCGTACGTGTCGAGTATGTCGACACCGGACTGGTGGGGACGCTAATCCAGGCCAATCCACAGCGCTATGGCTTCACCAATGTCGGCGCCTGTCCGGTGGCGTGCATCGGCAATCCGGCGCTGCAGAGCCAGTATCTGTTCTATGTCGACGGCGTGCACCTGACCTCGCACGGCTTCGAGGTGCTGGGCCAGTACATCGTCAACCGCCTCAACGCGCCGCTGACCTTCGCGCCGCAGGGCGAGGTGGCATCGATCACGGCGATGGGGTTTGCCTCGACGCTGTTCGGCAAGCTGGATCAGTTCCGCGAGACCACCGGCTTCGCGCCGTCGACGATGAATTCCTTTGCCGCGGTGACGAAGGCGCCTTACGCCAAGTCCCCTTACACCAAGGCGCCGCCGCTGGCGCCGGTCAGCCCATGGTCGTTCTACATGCAGGGCAATGGCGGCGTGAGCGACCGCCAGGGCAGCGCCGCCTCGAACGGCTTCAATCTCGACAGCATCGGCGGCACAATTGGCGTCGAGTACCGGCTGTCGGCGAACGCCATGATCGGTACCGCCTTCGACTATTCCAATCCGAAGGCGAGGCTGTTCAACAGCGCCGGCACCACGGATGCCAACTCCTATCAGTTCGGCCTCTACGGCGCCTGGGCCAGCAGCAACCTGTTTGCCGAGGGCCTGGCGACGATCGGCCGTCAGGACTATCACAACACGCGGCCGGGCGTGGTCGACACCATCACCTCCAGTCCCGGCGGCACCACCTTCGTCGCGGCCGGCAAGGCCGGTTACCTGTTCGATGCAGGCACGGCGAAGCTCGGACCGATCGGCGGGCTGACCTATGCCCGCGCCCGTGTCGACGGCTACACCGAGACCGGCGATCCTGCGCTGACGCTCGCGGTCGGCTCGCAGACCGCCGAGACCCTGATCGGCAGCGTCGGCGTGCAGCTGCGCACGCCGTTCCAGGTGCAGGGCAACGTCATCAATCCGTACCTGAACCTGACCCTCGATGACGACATCATCGGCAACGGCCGCCTGATTCAGTACAACGCGACCTCGGCGCCCGTCATCGTCAACAACTGGACGGTTCCGAACGGCACCTCGCACAACGTCTACGGCCGGGTGAGCGCCGGCGTCGTGGCGCCGTTCTGGAGCAATGTGGCGCTGACGGTGAACGTGTCGCGCACGATCGGACGCACGGGAGGAGACGATTTCTTCGGCAGCGGAGGCTTGAAGATCGCGTTCTGAGGGTCTGCCGCGGCAGCCAGCGTTCTCGGGGGCTCTGAGGGGGCGCTGGCGTTGCGGCCAAGGCGAGGGCAGCCCGGAAGGGCTGCCCTTCGTTTTCGTGCCTTCAGTTTTGTCATGGGGTGGGCATAGTTTTAGAGACCATCGTTGGAATCGGAGCGTCATCATGCCTCCCAGCATTGCCGTCATCGCGCCCGGCGCCATGGGCAGCGCCATCGCCGCCCGTCTCGTGGAGCACGGCTGCAAGGTTCTGACTTCGCTCGAGGAGCGCAGCGCGGCGACGCGGGCGAGGGCGGCCGCATCCGGCATGGTCGGCGCCAGCGACGCCGAGATCGCCAATGCCGACATTATCCTGTCGATCGTGCCGCCGGGCGAGGCTGTGGCGCTGGCGGAGCAACTCGCGACGGTCATCAACCGGAATTCGAAGAAGCCCATCATCGTCGACTGCAACGCCGTCAACGTCGACACCATCCGGACCATCGAGGACATCGTGCTGTCCTCGGGCGCGCGCCTGGTCGATGCCGCCATCATCGGTCTGCCGCCGAAGCCGGGCACGAAGGGACCGGCGTTGTATGTGAGCGGCGAGGCGGCCGTTGATGTCGCCGCGCTGGGCCAACTCGGGCTCGATCTGCGCCGGATCGAAGGGCCGATCGGCGCGGCTTCGGCGCTGAAGATGTCCTATGCGGGCATCAACAAGGGCCTGACGGGGCTCGGCGCCGCGATGGTGCTGGCCGCCACCCGCGCCGGCGCCGCCGACGCGCTGCGCGACGAGTTGGCGCTGAGCCTGCCGCACGTCCAGGCGCGGCTTGCCAATGCGCTGCCGGACATGCTGCCGAAGGCCTATCGCTGGGTCGCCGAAATGCGCGAGATCGCGGGCTTCCTGGGTGATGACCATCCGGCCGCGCTGATCTACGAAGGCTTCGCCCGTCTGTTCGAGCACATCGCGACGGACGTGCAGGGGCAGGGCACCGATGCGGCGCAGCTGGTGGCGTTCGCCGAGAGCTGCAAGGTGAATAAGCCGGCGTCATAGACTCGTAGGGTGGGCAAAGGCGCACCGCGCAACGCGCGGTGTGACGTGCCCACCGTTGTTCTTTACGACCATCGACATGGTGGGCACGCGCCGCCTTTGGCGTCGCTTTGCCCACCCTACGACATGTCAGCCCGCCGTCAGCAGCGGGATCGCCTCGTCGCGTTCGTAGAGATAGAGCAGGCAGCGCAGCGCGTCGCCGCGCGGGCCCTTCAACTTCGGGTCCTCTTTCAGGATGCGCAGCGCCTCGTCGCGCGCCTGGGTGATCAGTTGGGCATGCACCTCGGGACGGGCGATGCGATAGCCGGGCAGGCCACTCTGGCGGATGCCGAGCACGTCGCCTTCGCCGCGCAGCTTGAGGTCCTCCTCGGCGATGCGGAAGCCATCGGTGGTCTCGCGGATCACCGCGAGCCGCGCCTTCGACATCTGCCCCAGCGGCTCGTGATAGAGCAGGATGCAAGTCGACGCTTCCGAGCCGCGGCCGATACGGCCGCGCAACTGGTGCAGCTGGGCGAGGCCGAAGCGCTCGGCATTCTCGATCACCATGATGCTGGCGGCCGGCACGTCGACGCCGACCTCGACCACGGTGGTCGCAACCAGCAGCCGCAGCTCATGGGCCGCGAACCGGCCCATGACGTCGTCCTTCTCGCTGCCCTTCATCTTGCCGTGGACGAGGCCGACCTTGGCACCGAAGCGCTCGCGCAGGCTCTCGAAGCGATCCGTCGCATTGGTGAGATGATCGACGCCCTCGGCCTCGGATTCCTCGACCAGCGGGCAGATCCAGTACACCAGCTTGCCGGCATCGAGCGCGCGGCCGACGGCATCGATGACCTCGCCGAGCCTGGTGTCGGCGACCGCACGGGTGTCGATCGGCTGCCGGCCGGCCGGCTTCTCGCGCAGCTCGGAGATGTCCATGTCGCCGAAATAGGTCAGCACGAGGGTGCGCGGGATCGGCGTCGCCGACAGCACGAGCACGTCGACGGCCTCGCCCTTCGAGGTCAGCGCCAGCCGCTCGCGCACGCCGAAGCGATGCTGCTCGTCGACGATGGCGAGCGCCAGCGACTTGAAGACCACGTCGTCCTGGATCAGCGCGTGGGTGCCGACCAGCAGGTCGATTTCGCCGGCCTCCAGACGCGCAAGAATGTCGCGACGCTCCTTGCCTTTCTCGCGCCCCGTGAGAATGGCCACGTTCATCCCAGCGCGCTCGGCGAGCGGCGTGATGGTCTTGGCATGCTGGCGCGCCAGAATCTCGGTCGGGGCCATCAGGGCCGCCTGCTTGCCGGCCTCGGCGACGGCGGCTGCCGCCAGCAGCGCCACCACCGTCTTGCCGGAGCCGACATCGCCCTGCAGCAGCCGCAGCATCCGCACCGGCTTTTCGAGATCGGCGGCGATCGCTTCGATCGCCTTGGCTTGCGAGTTCGTCAGCGCATAGGGCAGGGCGTCGATGATCTTGCGGCGCAGCCGGCCATCGCCGGCATGACGGTTGCCCGCGGGCCGGCGCAGTTGCGCCCGCACCAGTGCCAGTGCCAGTTGGCCGGCGAGCAGCTCATCGAACGCGAGCCGCGACCAGAACCGGTTTTCCGGCAGGATGTCCGTCAGCTCCTGCGGCACATGCACCCGCGTCAGCGCCTCCTTCAAGGGCGGGAAGCCACAGCGGCTGAGCACCTCCGGACTGATCCATTCCGGCAGCTCGGGCAGCTTGGTCAGCGCCGCGGCAATCGCGCGCCGCAACGATCCGAGTGCGAGGCCTTCCGTCAGCGGATAGACCGGATCGATGCCGGAGAGTTTTGCAAACCCCGCTTCATCCAGGATGCGGTCGGGGTGCACGATCTGCGGCGCGCCGTCATACATCTGCACGGTGCCGGAGACATAGCGCTTGGCGCCGACCGGCAGCACCTTCTCGATGTAGTCGCCCTTGGGACGGAAGAAGGTCAGCACGACGTCGCCGGTCTCGTCGCTGGCGTAAACGAGGTACGGCGCGCGGGCGTTGCGCGAGGGGCGGTGGCGATCGACCGTGACTTCGAGCGTCACCACGGTTCCGACCGCGACGTCGCGCACCTTGGGCCGGTTGCGGCGGTCGATCACGCTGGCCGGCAGATGCAGGAGCAGGTCGACCAGGCGAGGCGTCTCGCTGCAGCCGAGCAGGTAGCGCAGCAGCTTGTCCTGCTTCGGCCCGACCCCGGAGAGGGTGGTGACCGGCGCGAACAGGGGATTGAGAACGCTTGGGCGCATGGACCGAACACTTAAAGCGGTTTGAGAGCCGGAATAGCCGCGAATGCCAAGACATCCACGTCTTTTTCTCAGGTTTCAGGTGCCGGGCATGCCGGTTCTGCAGCCTGGGAGGGCTGACAGGAGCGCTGCGTGCCGCTATATCGAACCGCGCCCGGCACCGTCCGGGCTTTTGGCGTTGTCCTGCAGGAATATCGCGATGACCGGAACGACCCGATCGAGCCAAGGCCTAGACGACCGTCGCAAGCGGCTCCTGTTCCGCTGCTGGCATCGCGGCACCCGTGAGATGGACCTGATCCTCGGCCGCTTCGCCGATGCCGAGATCGGGAGCCTCTCCGAGAGCGAGCTGGCCGAGCTCGAACAGCTTCTGGAAGTTCCGGACCCGGATTTCTACGCCGCGGTGACCGGCGCCCGGCCGCTGCCGCCGGAGCAGACCCCGGCATTGTTCGAGCGCATCAAGGCGTTCCGCGCGGTGGGCGCCGATTGATGAAGAGCCCGGTCAAGTCGCCAGCCGAGCATCTCGCGCCGGGGCGCGCGCTGACGCTCGCCAATGTCGCCGAGGGCGCCGAAGGCCTGGTCGTCTCCGATCTCGCGCGGGCGGTCGCGGCCAAGCCGAAGCCGCCGGCGGTGAGCCTCGCCGTGGTCTGTCGCGACGGCAATCGGATGCAGCAGCTGGCGCGGGCGCTCGACTTCTTCGCGCCGGATCTGCCGGTGATGCAGTTCCCGGCCTGGGACTGCCAGCCTTACGATCGCGTCTCGCCGCATGGCGGTATTCTCGCCCAGCGCGTCACGACGCTGGCGCGGCTGTCGCGCCTCGCCGGCAGCGACAAGCCGCTGATCGTGCTGACCACCGTCAACGCCATCGTGCAGCGCGTGCCGGCGCGCGACACCATGGCCGGGCAGGCGCTGTCGGTCGCGCCCGGCCATGTCGTGCCGATGGACTCCGTCGTCGCCTGGCTCGAGCATAACGGCTATCACCGCTCGTCGACCGTGCGCGAGAGCGGCGAATATGCCGTGCGCGGCGGCATTCTCGACCTGTTTCCCGCCGACCTCGACCAACCGGTGCGCTTCGACTTTTTCGGCGACAGCCTGGAATCGATCCGCACCTTCGACGCCGAGACGCAGCGCACCTTGCTCGACATGCGTTCGCTGGATCTCGTGCCCGTCTCTGAATTCCAGCTCGTCACCGACACCATCCGCCGCTTCCGCATGGGCTATGTCGCCGAGTTCGGCGCGCCGGAGCGCGATGACGCGCTGTACGAGGCCGTCAGCGAAGGCCGCCGCTATCCCGGCATGGAGCACTGGCTGCCGCTGTTCCATGACAAGATGGAGACCTTGTTCGACTATCTGCCGAACACACCCATCGTGATCGAGCCGCAGGGCGAGGACGCCGCGCGCGAGCGCTTCAAGCAGATCATCGATTATTACGACGCGCGCCGCGAGGCGATGGAGCATCCCGGCGGCGGGGCGATCTACAAGCCGCTGACGGTCGACCGCCTCTATCTGACGTCCTCCGAATGGGCCGAGCGGCTCGCCGCCGTCCCGCTGGCGCGTGTCACTCCGTTCGCGGTGCCGGAGAGCGCCAACGTCGTCGACATCGGTGCGCGGCAGGGCCGCAACTTCGCGCCCGAGCGCAACGATTCCGCCGTCAACGTATTCGAGGCCGTGGTGGCGCACGTGCAGGCGCTGCAATCGGTGCGCAAGAAGGTCGTGATCGCGCTGTGGAGCGAAGGCTCGCGCGACCGCATGGCCAGCATGCTGAAGGACCACAAGCTGATCCATGTCACCAGCGTCAACACCTGGCGCGTGGTGCAGGCGACGCCGCGCAACGAGACCATGCTCGCGGTGCTGGGCCTGGAGACCGGCTTCGAGACCGACCAGATCGCCGTCATCTCCGAGCAGGACATTCTCGGCGACCGCCTGGTGCGGCCGCGCCGGGCGAGCCGCAAGCTCGACAACTTCATCTCGGAGGTGACGAGCCTCGCGATCGGCGACATCGTGGTCCATGTCGATCACGGCATCGGCCGTTTCGTCGGGCTGCAGACGCTCGAGGTCGCCGGCGCGCCGCATGATTGTCTCGAACTGCGCTATGCCGGCGAGACCAAGCTGTATCTGCCGGTCGAGAACATCGAGCTGTTGTCGCGCTACGGCTCCGACCAGACCAATGTCGAGCTCGACAAGCTCGGCGGCTCCGGCTGGCAGACGCGCAAGGCCAAGCTGAAGAACCGCATCCGCGAGATGGCCGGCGAGCTGATCAAGATCGCCGCCGAGCGCATGCTGCACGAGGCACCGAAGCTGCCGGTGCAGGCTGGCCTCTATGACGAGTTCTGCGCCCGCTTCCCCTATGACGAGACCGAGGACCAGCTCGCCGCGATCCAGGCGACGCTCGCCGATCTCGAAGCGGGACGTCCGATGGACCGGCTGGTCTGCGGCGACGTCGGCTTCGGCAAGACCGAGGTGGCGCTACGCGCCGCCTTTGCCGTCGCGCTCGACGGCAAGCAGGTCGCAGTCGTCGTGCCGACCACGCTGCTCGCGCGCCAGCATGCAAAGACTTTCGCTGAGCGCTTCAAGGGCTTTCCGGTCAACGTCGCACAGGCGTCGCGGCTGGTCAGCACCAAGGAGCTCAATCAGGTCAAGAAGGGCCTCGCCGACGGCTCGGTCGACATCGTCGTCGGCACCCACGCGCTGCTCGGCAAGGCGATCAAGTTCCGCGATCTCGGCCTCGTCATCGTCGACGAGGAGCAGCATTTCGGCGTCAGCCACAAGGAGCGGCTGAAGCAGCTGCGCGCCGAGGTGCATGTGCTGACCCTGTCGGCGACGCCGATCCCGCGCACCTTGCAGCTCGCACTCACCGGCGTGCGCGAGCTGTCGATCATCGCCTCGCCGCCAGTCGATCGTCTCGCCGTTCGCACCTTCGTCGCGCCGCACGACCCCGTGATGATCCGCGAGGCCCTGCTGCGTGAGCGCTATCGCGGCGGTCAGGCGTTCTACGTCGTGCCGCGCATCGACGATCTCGCCGAGGTCAAGGAGTTCCTCGACAAGACCGTGCCGGAGATGAAGGTCGCCGTCGCGCACGGCCAGATGGCGCCGACCGTGATCGAGGACATCATCGGGGCGTTCTACGACGGCAAGTTCGACATCCTGCTGTCGACCACGATCGTCGAATCCGGCCTCGACATTCCCCGCGCCAACACGCTGATCGTGCACCGTGCCGACATGTTCGGCCTTGCCCAGCTCTATCAGCTGCGCGGCCGCGTCGGCCGCTCCAAGCTGCGCGCTTATGCGCTGTTCACCCTGCCGTCGACGCACAAGATCAGCCCACTGGCCGAAAAGCGCCTGGGCGTGCTGCAGTCGCTGGAGACGCTGGGGGCCGGCTTCCAGCTCGCCAGCCACGACCTCGACATCCGAGGCGCCGGCAACCTCCTCGGCGACGAGCAGTCCGGCCACATCAGGGAGGTCGGCTTCGAGCTCTATCAGTCGATGCTGGAGGAGGCGATCGAGAACCTCAAGGCGGGCATCACCGAGCCGACCGTCGACCGCTGGTCGCCCCAGATCACCATCGGCATGCCCGTGCTGATCCCCGAGGACTACGTCTCCGACCTCTCGGTGCGACTGTCGCTGTACCGTCGGCTCGCCGATCTCGAGACCGACGACGAGATCGACAACTTCGCGGCCGAGCTGCGCGACCGCTTCGGCAAGCTGCCGGACGAGACGCGCTATCTGTTCAAGGTCGCCGCGATCAAGAACTACTGTCGCAGGGCCAATGTCGAGAAGGTCGATGCCGGCCCGAAGGGCGCGGTCATCGCCTTCCGCGACAACAGCTTCGCCTATCCCGATCGTCTCGTCGCCTTCATCAAGCGCCACGGCCAGGCCGCCAAGGTGCGCCCCGACATGAAGGTCGTGTTCCTGCAGGTCTGGGAGACGCCCGAGGAGCGGCTCGCCGGCACCACCGATATCCTGAAGGAACTCGCCGACCTCGCGGAGAAGAAGAAGGCGGCGTAGCGGAATGGAGCGTTAGCGAAGCATCCAGCCGAAATGCAACGCAAGGCTGGCGATCGTGAAGACTGAGACGATCGCGATCACGCTGATCCAGTCGGTCTGATCGCGAGATTGTCTGTTCTGCATCGCAACGCTCCGCTTCACAAGACGCCACACGCCCCGTCCGATGATCAGATCAGACGAGTGAGGCGAATGCGCGATCTGAAGATGTACGTGTTTGGTTGAGATCGTGGCCAAGCCGACGTTCCGTCATTGCGAGCGAAGCGGAGCAATCCAGAAGCCACGCCAGAATTCTGGATTGCTTCGTCGCTTTGCTCCTCGTGACCTGCCCCTAAGAATTTCCTCCAGAAGGATTTAGAGTCCGGCCTGACGAAGGACGGACAGATGAAGCGTAAACGGTTCACGGAAGAGCAGACCATCGCGGTTTTGAAAGAGCACGAGGCCGGCGCGAAGACGGCTGATCTTGCCCGCAAGCACGGGATCTCGGAGGCGACGTTCTACAATTGGAAGACCAAGTTTGGCGGCATGGACGTGTCCAGTTCGCCCCAGGACAGCGCTTCCGTATCCTCAGCATCGTCGACGACGTCACCAAGGAGAGCCTGGGAGCGATCGCTGACACCTCGATCTCGGGCCGGCGGGTGGCGCGGGAGCTGACCACTATCGTCGCCCGACGCGGCAAGCCGGGTTCGATCGTCTCGGACAACGGCACCGAGTTCACCTGCAATGCGATGCTGGCCTGGTGCAAGGACAACGCCATCGACTGGCACTTCATCGCGCCCGGCAAGCCGATCCAGAACGCCATTGTCGAGAGCTTCAACGGCCGGATGCGCGACGAGTTCTTGAACGAAACGCTGTTCTTCGGCCTCGACGACATACGGCGCAAGCTCGCCGCCTGGGTCACGGACTACAACGGCGAGCGGCCGCACTCCTCACCGAAATACCAGACGCCTGCGGCCTATGCCGCCAACCTCCCCGCAACGGGCGATCGGCTGCGCAACCCCGACCAGCTCCGCCAATCGCCCGTTGCTGCATCCGCGCCACTCGGCGTAAGACCCAACAGGACTCCAAATGCTCCTGGATGAAACTTCGGTGGCAGGTCAGTTGCAGAACACGGCGGGCCTGCGATGCCCGCCCGTATCGGCACCATGCGAGCGCTAGCTAAGCCCGGCTCGAACGCGTGTGCAACCTTGAGATGGTCGCACGAGTCCCTAAAGAGGATTAATGTTTCGCAGATCTTTATCAACGAGATCAGTTTCGCAGATCTTCAAGAAGATCAAAGGTCAGTTGTGGGGGGCGATCCAACTGCCTGGTCCAGGCATCGACGATGTCCGATCCACGATCACTATCGCCGGAGATAAATTTCCGCCGAGGCATTAGCTATGCCAGCGGTCTGGTCGCAATTGGACTGATCTATTTCGCCCTGGCAAAAGGTGGCCTTGCTCTCGCCTCTATTCATCCCAGTGCAACGCCAATTTGGCCACCGACAGGTGTCGCGCTGGCGGCGGTGCTGTTGTGGGGATATCGGACTTGGCCCGCAATTTTCACGGCGGCGGTGATCGCCAATGCGGCGACCGCCGGCTCGGTTGCCACCGCAATTGCGATTGCGACCGGCAACTCTCTTGAAGCCGTTGTTGGCGTTTACCTCATCAATCGATGGTCGAGCGGATGTAATACGTTTTCGACGCCAAATTCTGTCGCGAAGTTTACCCTGATTTGCCTCGTGATCGCGACACCGATCAGCGCCACCATTGGACTGTCCAGCCTGGCAACCGCCGGGTACATCGAACGGACGAATTTCGCAAACGCCTGGGTCACTTGGTGGCTGGGAGATGTGACCGGCGCGCTGGTCATTGCCCCCGTTATCGTGCTTTGGGCATCAAGCCCCTTCCATGCTTTCAACCGCAAGGAATTTTTGGAGACGGTCGGCGTCCTCGCAACAGCGGCGGCTGTTGGACTCATTGCTTTCAGCCCCCTGATCGAGCAAACGCCGAGCCGAAATCCACTGGGTTTTCTTGCGATCCTGCCAATGTTGTGGGCGGCGCTGCGCCGCGGTCCACGTGACACCGCAACGGTTGCGCTGGTGCTTGCGGGGATCACGATTTGGGGGACGCTCACGGGCGGCGGCCCCTTCACGACCGTGGATCTCAACGTTTCATTCCTGCTGGTATTGATGTTCTTGATCAGTATTACCGTTCCAAGCTTGTTACTGAGCGCCGACGTCGAGGTGCGCAAGAAGGCGGAGGAAAGTCTGCGCCACTCGCAGATGGAACTCGAACGGAAGGTTGCAGAGCGTACGCAAGAGCTGGAGCTCGCCAATGCAGCAAAATCGCGCTTTCTTGCCATGGCAAGCCATGATTTGCGGCAGCCATTACATGCACTAGGCCTGTTCGTTGCGCAGCTGCGCACGCCGCTCAAATCGGGGGAAAGGACAAAGACGATCGAGCGGATCGATGCAACGCGCAAAGAAATGGATGAAATGTTCAACTCGCTCCTGGATATTTCCAGGCTCGATGCTGGAATCCTTACACCCAAAATTACCGAATTCCCGATCGCGCGCCTGTTGCAAACAATTGAGACTACGTTTGATCAGGCAACGCGAGAAAAAGGCTTGCGTCTACGCGTTCGGCGAAGTGATGCCTGGGTGCGGAGCGACGCCATGCTGCTCGAACGCATACTGCTCAATCTGGTATCCAATGCTGTGCGCTATACGTCACGGGGCGGGATCATCGTCGGATGTCGTCGGCGCGGTGAAATGTTGCGTATCGAAGTATGGGATAGCGGTCCCGGCATTCCTGAGGATCAGAAGCAGAATATCTTTGGCGAGTTTTTTCAACTACCCGGCTCAGAACGGAACCGGTACGGCGGCCTGGGGCTCGGCCTGGCTATTGTCGACAGGCTTCGCGTACTTCTCAACCATCAAGTCGACTTAGCTTCGACTGTGGGCCGAGGTTCGCGATTCGCAATCCTGATTCCGATGGCCGACAAATGCGTCACGTCCACTGAGCCCGTCGACACACCTCGCCCCGCAGTCGTTGCGGTCGAAGGTAAGGTAATTCTTGTTATTGCCGATGCTCCAATTGTGCGAGAGGAGACGGGCGGATTGCTTGGCAAATGGGGATACTCCGTCCTTACCGCCGGATCCGACGAAGCTGCGCTTATCCGACTGGCTGAGCGCCAACAACGCCTCGATCTTATAATCTCGGATTATCATCTTGCGAGCGGAAAGACCGGGATCCGAGCAATTGAACAAATTAGTGCGGCGTTTGGCTCATCAATTCCAGCTATCCTCACCAGCGGCGATACGGCACCCGAACCATTACGTGACGCTAAGGATAGAGGGTACATTTTGCTGCACAAACCTGTCGACCCAATGCGGCTCCGCGCTGTCATGCACGAGTTCTTGAGGGATCAAGACGATAGGAGAGACACGGTATGAACCGGGCTGAGTCCTGACAATTCAGACCGGGTTGATTCCTGACAGGCAAGCTTCGTCCGATTCGAAGGAG